>DATKSN010000071.1:0-4968 GCA_035531595.1 Pirellulales bacterium
CAAAAACGTGGCCTTCCTGGCCGACGGCCAGACTTTGGTCGCCGCCCGCGACGATGGCGCTTTCCAACGCTGGCGCATCGAGCCCGACTCGCCGGCGGCGGCCCCTGCCTGGCAAATCGGCGACTCGGCGGTGCTGGGCCGTTCGTCCGCGGCCGCCCAGGGTCCGCCCGCGGGCGACGGCGTTGACACGCGGATCCGTGATCTGGCGGTTTCGCCCGATGGCCGCCTGGCGGCGGCCTGCCATCACGATTCGGTGGCGGTCGAGCTGGTCGAGGTGGCGACGGGTAAGGCGGTCGGCGAGCTCTTCGCCTCGGCCAATCCGCCCGGCCAGCCGGCGCAGGCCGTCTGTTTTTCGCCCGACGGCCAAACGCTGGCTGAAGCGGTTGGCTCGTCGATCCGCCTATGGAACGTGAAGTCGCGGCGCATCGAACGTCAAATTCAAGCGAAGGACAGAAGCCAATTCGTTGGATCGCTCGATTTTTCCGCCGACGGCCGTCGCCTGGCGGCGGGCGCGGGAGAGCGGCTGCAACTGTGGGACGTGGCCGGCGGCAAACTGCTGGCCGAGTGGCGGGCCCATCGCAGCCAGATCCTGGTCGTGGCTTTTTCGCCTTCCGGCCTGCTGGCCTCGGCGGGCCACGACCATCTCGTCCGTCTTTGGAACGGCGCGACCGGCGAGGCGGTGGCGACGTTCAGCGGGCACTTCCTCGCCGTCGAGGCGCTCAGCTTCTCGCCCGATGGCCGGCTGCTCGCCAGCGGCGGCAGCAACGATGCGGTGAAGCTCTGGAGCCTCGTCACGTACGAAGAAGTGGCCACGCTGCACGGCCTTCGCGGCTCCATTCGGGGGCTCTCCTTCAGCCCCACGCGCCTGGTCCTCGCCGCGACGGGCGTCACCGCCGACCATCACGGCCATCTTCGCCTCTGGTGCGCCGCCAGCCCCGACGCCACCTGGCAGCCGCTCATCGCCCCCCAACTTGAAAAACCCGCCGCACGCTAGCCCGATTTGACCCCGGCCAGCTTGCCTGGCCGGTGAAAGAGTTTGAGGGGCCAAGAGGCGCAAGTGCTCCCCCGACTGCACAGTGTCCGCCGCCGGGCCGCCTTTGGCGGCCCGGCGGCGGACACTGTGCTGGCTGCGAAGCGAGCCGGGTTCGCGGCCGTGGTTTAGCCCGCCAAACTGTCGCTCCGGCCGGACAAGCCGGCCGGGGGCGAGCACGCAGAAACGTGCAGAACGGCCAAAAAGCAAGCCGCGGACGTGGCGGATGTTGGAACGGCCGCCCTCGGCTGTCCAGCCGCCTGCCTTCCGCCTGCGGCGTCGCCAAACCTGCCTCGCGTAACTCCGTGGCCTTTCATCGCTTACAGCTCGTCCGTCGCGGCCCTCAAAAAATTTGCATTTTGCGCGTCCGCTTTTCGCCGCGATTGCATCTTCTATTACACGGGTCAGGCTGGACTTCGGGATGTCAAACCATTTCGGTTCTGCTAACCGGCAGTCCTAACGTGCTTCTGTCCACCCATCTTTTGCTTCTCCGAAGGTACATCATGCGATTCCGCACTCCGGCGTCGGTTCTGTCCGCCACATGGATGGATTACATTTATGTCACAGCGGTTGACGGCACGCGGATTCCCGTCCTTAGATGGGTGGTGGGCTTTGGGGCACAGATTCGGGTCGACGGCGACGGCTCCTGCCGCCTGAATTCACGAGATGCGTATTTGGTGACGATCGTCAATGAACGCCGCCCCAGAACGACGACGCAGCGCGTCAAATATGTCGCAGAATCCGTCCGGGAACAAGCACTGGACGCGTTTTTCGACCACGCTAAGGAGGTCGTCGAGGAGGAGATCCTTCCAGCCGTACTCAGGGCGCAAGGCCTGAACAAGGTCGCCAGCTTCGTGTTTTATGGCGCGGAGCTACTTGCGTCCTGGCCGGTAGCGGTGCTACAAGCTGTGTTCTTCGACTCCACGAGCATCGGCGATGAACCGACGTGGCACGCATATCGTCAGCCGTTGCCGCGCGGCAATTCGGCGCTAATACGCTGGCTTGGGGATCCGAATTAAATCCACCCATTTCTCCCGGTAGTACGTCTGGACTCGGCGGTCCAAGGGGGAACGTGGCGAGGCCCGAACTGACGACGGAATACCTCAATGGGGATTGACTTAACCCCTTGGCACGCCATCGCTTGCACCTCGCGTTTCGCGATCTTGCGAAAAAATCCGCATTTTGCGCGTCCGCTTTTCGCCGGAATTGCATCTTCTATTACAGGCGGGCGATGTCGACGACGCTTGGGCGTGATGACAGGGCCCGCTTCCGGGATCCAGCGAATGGCTTTTCGAGCCGTGATTTACGCGATTCTTGCTTCCGTGGCACTCGGCCTGCCGGCGGTCTGCGTCGGCCAGGTTGCTCGTGCCGACGCCGTCCTGATTTCGCTCGACGCCGGCCAAACTCTTTCTGTCCGGCAACTCGACTTGTCGCGCGGGCCGATCGGCAACGACGTCCGCGGGATTCTGGTATGCCGAACGGGAACGACGGAGCGCTGGGCCGTCGTCCCGCAGTCCGAGGGCGATTCGCAGGCGCAGCCGCCCGACAATGCCCCCACCAGGATCCTCCGCGCCGCCCACACGCCCAAGTTGCTCGTCTCGCCGGCGCAGGAAGCACTGTTTCGCCTCGACGAGCTGAACCTGCCGGATGTTGACGCCCGGCTGACACCTCCAGGCAACCTAGCTGCGCCCGCGGGCGGAGATGCGAAGAACGATCGAACCTCGGCGTACCTGAACGAGATCGCCAGGTTGACCGGCGGCCGCGCGAGCCCGCTCTATCGGCTGCTCGCGGGTTATTATCTGCTGGGACACGGCGAGCAATCACCCACCGCGCCCACGCGCGTGCCGAACGAGAACGTCGACGAGCTGGTCGTCCACGTTCGCCGCCTGATCGCGCGCGGCGAATGGCAAAACGCCCTCGACCTGACGGCGCCGCTCGATCGGCTCGAAAACGCCCGCGCCCGCGCGATGGCGATGTTGCTGCGCGGCGCAATCTATGCCGAAGACGACCTTCGCGAAGCGGACTCCGCTTCACGCGACGGCCCCGCGGCCGACCCGGCCGAGTATTTTGACGCGGCCCTGACGGCGCTGGCCGGCGGACCGCGCCGCGACCTCGCTTTCGCCCATGGCCAGTACGGCGGCTATTTGTTGCGGATGGCCGAAGACGGCCTCAACGACGACGTCTTCCGCATCGCCGCCCGCAGCCCCTCGCCGCTGCTCGACTCGCTCACCAACTGGCTCGCCGCGCGCGACCACTACCAGCAGGCCCTCGCGCTGTCCGACGACGCCGAAGATCGCGCTGCGATGCGCCTCAGCCTGGCCCGCGCCGATACGCTGCTGGCCGATGTGATTCGCACCCTCCACGCCACGCGGCCCGTGGATGCCGCGACGATCGACGATTGCCTTCGGGCGGCCGAACGCCAGGCCGCCGAGCTGGCTCAGCCCCTCGCCCACCAGCGTGACGAAGCGTCGGGCTCGCCGCTCTCGGCCGCCGCACGCCAAATCCTGGCGCACTTGGCCTACCGATCAGGCGACTATCCGCGCGCGATCGAGTTGGCGAGCCAGGCCGAAGCCGCCTACCTGGCGATCGGCTCCTTGCCGGGGCTTGAAAGCGTCCACCGCTTGCTGGGGCTCGCGCTCGATCACATCAGCCGCGGCACGGCCAGCACGGCCCAAGCCGGCTCGGCCGCGAAAGACGCCCTGCGGCACCTCTTGATCTCGCACCTGATTACGGACGTGCTGCGCGATCGCTTTCCCCCCGACCGCATCGGGCTCTCGCGCGCCGGCTTTCTTGCCCGCCGCGCCGACGTCACGGAAAAGATCGTCGAGCTCTTGATCGCCGAGGGCCGCGACGCCGAAGCCTTGCACTACGCCGAATCGGCCAAGGCCCGGGCGCTGGAAGACGCGCTGGCCGCTCGGCTGGTGAAAACCGGGCGCCGCCCGGCCGCGCCGCACGAGATTCGCCGCGCGCTGGCCCACTGGCCCGCCGGCGCCGCCGCCCTCGAATACTTTCTTGGATCGGAAAAGGCGTGGGTCTTCGTCATCGACAAGACCGGCGGCGTGCGGGCCTTGCCGCTCGTCGATTCGTCGCGGAAGAGCATCGAACCGGGCGACCTGATTTCCCGTGTCGAGGCTTTCCTCACCGGCATCCGCTTCCAGGCGGCGAAGATGAAGGCCCGCCTGCTGGCCGGCCAGGGCTTCGACCACTCCTGGCAGGACGTGCTCGACCGCTTCCGCCGGGAGCTTTTGCCGCCGGGCGCGCTCGACGCTGTGCGCGGCGCCGAGCCGGTCGTCGTCGCGCCGCATTACATCTTGCACTATTTCCCCTTCGCCGCCCTGGTGACCCGGCCCGACCGCGAGAAACGCGGCGCCGACGAGATGGTGCGGCCCCGCTTTTTGCTCGACGAAGGCCTTGACCTCTGCCACGTGCCGGCGCTCGTCGCCTGGCTCGACCTGCGCGGCGAGCCGCTGGCGCCGCTCGCCCAGGCGGCGGCGATCGGCATCGCCGACTATCCCGGCGCCCCGCGCATTCCCGGCGTGCTGAAAGACCTGAACGGACTGAAGACTGCCTTCGGCGACAAAGTCGCGGCCACATTCCTCGGCAAAGAGTCGCTGGAAAGCAAAGCCCAAGCCTTGCTCGCGCGGCCGGGCGTCTGCCTGATGGCCACGCACGGCAGCAACCTGGCCGACGATCCGCTCGAAAGCTTCTTGCTGTTTTACCCCGACGCCGACGACGACGGCCGCTTGCGCGCGGTCGATGTTTACGAAAGCCAAGTCGCCGCCGACCTGGTGGCGCTCAGAGGCTATCCGAAAACTGATATTGCTGTAAGTCGTGATTTCGCCGATCTTTTCGCGCACCCCCCCCCTTATTGCAAAGGAGTGCATGAGATGTCGGACGAAACCCTCCCTCGGAAGGCGTATTCCTCGGATCTGACGGAT
>DATKSN010000072.1:0-33506 GCA_035531595.1 Pirellulales bacterium
CCCGCTGCCGCCGGAGGCGGCAGCGGGCCGGCGACCACGGAAAAACGGCTGGATTCGCGGGTGCGCGGCTAGCCGGAAAAACTACTTCACCGTGCCAGGCAAGCTGGCAGGGGTCGTGGCAAAGTGCGCATCCGTTCCATATGAACAAGCGTAGCGATCGACGTTTGGTGGGCCGACAAAACGCGGCTTCGGCGCAGCCGAAACTGCGCAAGAAAAAACTGGCAAAACCGTACCAGTACCGACCAGGAAATCCGTCTCGGCGGATTGCCCGGCTTTAGACGCGTTAAGACTTCTTCACCCGCGCCCTTCATCTGTGCCACACGCGCCGAAGCTTTCGTCGGGTAAAGGTACGGTTTTGCCAGTTTTTTCGCGACGCGCCCCCCTTCGTAGTCGATGTCCGCGGCTCGCGGACCGGGAGCCCGCGTCGCGCCGCCGAAGGATCACCCTGTCGGTTTCCGACGCCGTTCTCGCGATCGAGGCCGATCAAGGCAACCATGTGTGACGCTGTGACGCTTGGTACGATGAATTCGCACCTTGCGAGTGAGTTTTGAGGAATTTTGGGAGTTTCGGGTAATATGGGTCGGACTCGCCAGAATGCGCTACAATCCGATCAAGGCCGACGCCGAACTCATTCGCGCGCACACCGCTAAACGTGGCGCGATCTACCGCGAATTGTCGTTTCGCACGATCACGCGAGGGGTAATCGCGCGCTGAGCATCGTCGCCGCGCGAAAAAAAACGATTCCGAAACCCCTCCCAAAGAGATCCAAAAGAGCGTGGGGCGCGGCGAAGGGGGGCGCGGTAATTGGATGCCGCTTACGCGGCTCGCTCAGACGTCATGGGGTATTCGGAAGTCGTTTTTTTTCGCTTCGCCGCCGTTTTGTTTTTCGCACGTTCGTTGCTGCGCAACGAGCGTGCTTTTTCGGGAAAATGATCCCTACCCGTTCGTGGGCCGCACCGCGGACCCCGCGAGCTTGCGCCGCGGGTTCGTGTGACGGCGCTCTGCGCTCGTTCCCCCGGGACCATGAATCATCCGCTCTAATGCCGGTGCCGGCCGGCGGCTGGGCTCAAACCGCCATGGCGCGGCGGCGAGTTGCCGAAGACACCTTGCTCGTTCATTTGCAACGAGCTGTACTTGGCGCCCGAATTGCGGAAGATCAACTGGTTCGGGTGGCGCGCGATCTTATTGGTGAACGTGCGGACGTCGGAGACGATCGGCCGCAACTGGCTGGTCAACTCATTCAGGTTGGCCACCGCCGAATTGGCCTGCTGGTACAGGTCGGGATTGTTGAGCAACTGGCCGAGCGTGCCCTTGGGATCGTTCAGCCCATCGCTGAAGGCCGCCAGGTCGGCGAGCACCTTGTCGAGATGGTCCATCGCGCTGGCCAACTGCTCGCCGCGCTCGCCCAAGGGCCTGGTGAAGAGTTCGACGTTGGTCAGGATGGGTCCGACGCCGGACAAGGTGTCCCTCAGGCCGCCCACCGTTTCCCGAGTTTCTTCGAGCAGCGCGGGAAAGCCGGAGATGGCCCGTTTGAAGTCGTCCTTGAGCTGCCGGTCGCCGAGGAACTCGTCGATGTTGCCGACCGCGTCGCGAAGCCCGTCGATGGTTTGCTCCGTCTTGTCGACGATCCGCTTGAATTGCTGGTCGTTGGCGCCGAGGATGTCGTTCACGTTATGCGACAGCGCGCCGATCTCGTCGCTGGTGCGGCTGATCGACTTGATCGCCACGCTCAGATCCCCCTCGATGTGGGAGATGACGTCCAAGGGGCTGGAGCGCACGCCGCCCCTCAGACGGGCGCCGTCTTCAATGAATTCGTCGGCGTCTTCTTTCAAGTCATCATCGACGAACTCGATCACCGCGTCGCCGAGCACTCCGCTGGTGATCATCGGGATCTCGTCGGCGCGCAAGCGGTACTGGGAAGTGATCTTCGCCGTGACCAGCGCGCCGGTGTTGTCCTCGTTGAAGCCGATGGTCGCCACGCGGCCGATCAGGATGCCGTGCTTCTTGATCGGGGTGTTCGCGCCGACGCCGGGGGCCGACTTGAAGTCGATCAACACGGTGTACGTCCCTTCGATCAGGGACGGCAACTTGCCGATCAACAGCACCAGCGTGGCGGCGATGATCAAGGTGGCCAGCATCATCACGCCGACCCGGAACCGCATCACTCGTTCGTTCATCCGCTCACCCCTCCCATGCTCCGTTCGCGCATTTCCATCAGGCGTTCGCCCGCCTCGCCATGCACGAACTGCGTCACCCGGCGGTCGTCGGCCGAGTCGAGTTCGGCGGGCGTGCCGTCGAAGATCATCTGGGCCTCGTCGGGCCCGAGCCGCGACAAAGGATACAACATCACCACGCGGTCGGCCACCTTGCGGGCCGTGTTCATGTCGTGCGTCACCACGATGCTCGTCACCGGGTTCTGCTTGCGGGTGCGGACGATCAGCTCGTTGATGACGTCGCTCATGATGGGGTCCAAGCCGGTGGTCGGCTCGTCGTAGAGCACGACCTCGGGGTTGAGCGCCAGCGCGCGTGCCAGCCCGACGCGTTTCCGCATGCCGCCCGACAGCTCGGCCGGCTTCTTGTCGGCCACACTCTCGGGCAGCCCCACCTCGGCCAGCCGCGAAACGACGATTTCGCGCATTTCGTCGTCGCTCTTGGCCGTGTGTTGCCGCAGCGGAAAGGCGATGTTCTGAGCCACGGTCATGCTGTCGAACAGCGCCGCCTGCTGGAACACGAAGCCGAAGCGAATCCGCTGCCGCGTCAGTTCCCGCTCGTCCGTTTCGGCCAGGTTGAGCCGGTCGAACAGCACCCGGCCGCCGCTGGGCTTCACCAGGCCAATCATCGTCTTCAGCAGCACCGTCTTGCCGCAGCCGCTCTCGCCGATGACCGCCAACGTCTGACCGCGCGGCACCGTGAGATTCAGTTGGCGCAGCACCTGTTGGCGGCCGAAGCGCACGTCGATCGCGAGCAACTCCAAGAGCGGCTCGGGCTCGGCGGCGTGATCGACGCGACGGCGGCTCATACGAACAACGACGCCCCCTGTGGCCAGAAGTAATAGTAAATCGTATTCAGCACGATGCCCAGGAACAAGTCGAGCACCAGAATCAGCACGAACGAATAGACGAAGGCGCTGGTCGCGGCCCGCCCCACTCCCTCGGCGCCCGGATCACAATGAAAGCCGCGGTGGCAGCTCACCAGCGAAATCGCCGCCCCGAAGAACAGGCTCTTGAGCACGCCGGAGAACAAGTCGAACACGCCCACCACCTGCCGCGCGTTCGACAAGTAGTGGTGCGAGTCGATGTCGAGCCGCAGGATGCTGTAAAACGCGCCGCCGGCCACCCCCATGAAGTCGGCCATGATCGTCAGGGTGGGAATCAAGAGCAAGCAGCCCAGGAACCGCGGCACGACCAGGTAATGGACGGGGTTGGCGCCCATGCTCGCCAGGGCGTCGATCTGCTCGGTCACGCGCATCGTACCCAGTTCGGCGGCCATCGCGCCGCCGACGCGGCCGGCGAGCATGGTGGCGGCCAGCACCGGCCCCAGTTCGCGCAGGAGCGAGACGTTGATCACCCCGCCCAACCGTGTTTCGAGATGGAAGAAACGGAACTGCGCATAGCTCTGCTCGGCCAGCACCATGCCGATGAACGTGCCCGTCAGCGCTACGACCGGCAGGCTCAGCACGCCGATCTGGTAAAAGCTGGGCAGCAGCGTCCCCTTGCTGGGAAGCCGCGCGAAGGTCCAGCGGAAGGTGCGCAAGGCGAACAGTGTCACGTCGCCCAGGGCCGCGAAGCGCGCGATCACCAACTCGCCCAGATCCTCAACCCAAGCAGTCAGCGCTGACGTGGGACGCCACGGCCGTGACAGGTCGCCCGGAACGGGAGTGTCGGAACCCATGGCCATTTCGCGTCAATCCGTGCTTGATTTGTAGCGTGTTCGTGCCGATCCGCTACGTCGTCCTTAGTTTCGGCTGTTCAATCTTACGGCATGAGGGAAGTTTGTCGATCGTTCCGACGGGGAGGGCCAGGTAAAATAGGACGGATGCACGTGGGGTTATTAACAACGGCCCGCTGAAAGACTAGGATTTGCCACGGAGTCGGCCCCGTCTTCGCGTATTGTACCAACCCGGCGCGCCGCCGACAGGCGCGAACACCATGCAGGCAGTTTCGCGTCCGTCGCGCCGTACCCTGGCGAGCCTGCTGGCACTGGCGCTGGTCGTGCGGTTGGGCGCGCTGGTACTTGGCGCCGATGGGCTTTCCCGAGATCCCGACAACTACCGCGGCCTGGCGGAAAACCTGCTCGCGCGGGGCGTGCTGGGGCAACGCGAGACGCCTTCGGCCTATCGCCCGCCGCTTTATCCTCTGTTGCTGGTTCCGTGCGTGGCATTCGGGGCGTGGTCGCCCGCGGCCATTGGCGCACTGCACCTGACGCTGGCAGTGGCCACGGTGTGGGGCGTCCATTGGCTGGGCCGGCAATGGCGACTCGGCGGTGCCGCCTGCTACGCGGCGGCGCTGGTGGCCTGTGACCCGATTCTGGTTCATCAGACGACGCAAGTCATGACGGAAACGACGGCCGCGTTTCTGGCCACCGCGGCGCTGATTCGATTGACCTTGGCGTGCCAACGGCCGACCGCGCGCACGGTCGCCGCCGCCGGCGCGTGCCTCGCTTTGGCCGCGTTATGCCGGCCAACGTTTCTGGTCTTGCTCGTCTGCGCCGTGCCGTTCGTCGTCCGCTGGGCGCCGACATGGTCGTCGCGCATGGGCCTGGCGGCGGCGGGTTTCGCCGCGGCGGCGGTTGTGCTCACGCCCTGGGCATGGCGCAACCAGGCGCGGCTGGGGCGACCGATCGTTGCCACGACGCACGGAGGTTACACGCTCTGGTTGGGAAACAATGCCTCGTACTATGCATTCCTGCGCCGGCGGCGCGGCGACGAGGTTTGGCGCGCGGCCGACTTTGATGCTCAGGTGCTCAGGGCGAGGTTGGCCGGCGGCGGCCAGGGCGAGATCGAGAACGACCGCCGCGAGTACGCCCGAGCGTGGCGCGAGATCCGCGAGCAACCGAGGATGTTCTTCCAGGCCTCGCTTGTGCGTATAGGCCGTTTCTGGGGACTGGTTCCGCGCCAGCTCACCGACGACGAGGGTGGCTGGCGCCGCTGGGGCCGCTACGCCACCGGCGCGTGGTACGCGCTGGAGTTTGCTTTTGCCATGCTCGGCCTATGGCTGCTCGCGCGTATGGCGAGCCGACCCACTGCGCGGGTGCCCCGGCGTAAGCCCCCTGTTGAATTGGCGAGCGGGGGGCGTAAGCCCCCTGTTGACTTGGCGAGCGGGGGGCGTAAGCCCCCTGTTGAACCGGCGAGCGGGTTGCGTAAGCCCCCTGTTGAACCGGCGAGCGGGGGGCGTAAGCCCCCTGTTGACTTGGCGAGCGGGGGGCGTAAGCCCCCTGTTGAACCGGCGAGCGGGTTGCGTAAGCCCCCTGTTGAACCGGCGAGCGGGGGGCGTAAGCCCCCTGTTGAACCGGCGAGCGGGGGGCGTAAGCCCCCTGTTGACTTGGCTCCTTGGCTGATGGGTCTGCTGCTAGCGGCCAGTTTCACAGCGGTCCACACGGTGTTTTGGACCGACCTGCGAATGCGTGCTCCGGTCGCGCCGCTGGTGGCCCTCTTGGCGGCGGCGGGCATCGACTGGTTGATAACGGTGTGGCTGGGAGGCTTCACTTGCGGTCCCGATGTTGGTTGTCGTATCATGGCTACGGGATCGGTGGGAGAACTCTCGATGTTTGGTGACGGCGCTCTGACGTTCCAGGAGTTCATGATGGGCGAACCCCTGCCACTGGCCACGATCCACGACGCGGTGCTTGAATTCCTGCGGGGCAGGGACGACGCGGTGGTGTTCGGCGCCCAGGCGGTCAACGCCTATGTCGATGAACCGAGAATGACGCAAGACGTCGATATTCTTTCGACACGGGCCGCGGAATTGGCCGAGGAGTTGCGGGTGTTCCTTGGGAATCGCTTCCAGATCGCCGTGCGAGTGCGCGAAGTGGCTCACGGGCTCGGGCTGCGGCTTTACCAGGTGCGAAAGCCCAAGAACCGGCGCCTGGTCGATTTGCGGCCGGTTGACCAATTGCCCCCGTCGCGGCGAGTGGGAAACGTCGCTGTGGTTACGCCGCCTGAGTTGATCGCGCGCAAGGTGATGGCCTACCTGCGCCGCCGCGGCACTCCCAAATCGGGAACGGACTGGCGCGACATCGCGGTGCTGCTGCTCGCGTTTCCCGAGTTGAAGTCTCTCAGCGGTCCGGTTCGCGAACGCCTTGATGCGGCCGGCGCCGACGCGGTGACCATTGCCGCCTGGAACGAGCTCGTCGCCGAAACGATCGTTGCGGACGTGGAGGATTAGTTAGAAGTGGGTGGAAAAAACCCTTGCGGTTCCCACCCCAGGCACCTTATAATCCATAAGACAACTTCGATGGATTGTATTGCCCGCCTTCGATCGGCTCCCGCCTCGACCCCACGATAGCCGACGCCACACTCACGCCAGGGAAAGGACCAAGCGCCTATGAGTCGCTCGATTGCGGCAGTTTTGGCGATTGCGACCACCTGCTTCGCCGCCGGACTGTCGGCCCAACCTCCGGCGGTGAGCCATACCCAACCGTCGGCCGCCCTGCCGGGCCAGGCCACCGATATCGTCGTTTACGGCGGCAACCTGGCCGGCGCCGCCCATGTATGGACGACGCTGGCCCCCACCGCCAAGGTCGAACTGACGCCGGGCGTCGAGGGCAACGGCACGAAGGCCGACAACGTCTCGTACCGCGTCACGCTGCCGGCGGACGCGCCGGTGGGAATCTACGCCCTGCGTCTGGCCACGCCGGGCGGCGTCTCCAGCCCGAAGCTGTTCATGATCGACGACTTGCCGACCGTCATCGACAACGGCGCCAATAAGACGATCCAAACCGCCCAACTCGTCACGCCGCCCGTCGCCGTGGACGGGGCCTGCGAGGCGGAAAGCTACGATTTCTATAAGCTCGCCGTCGTCGCCGGCCAGCGGATCAGCGTCGAAGTGGTGGCGCGGCGGCTCGGTTCGGCCCTCGATCCGGTGATTCGCCTCCTCGACGCCGGAGGCCGTGAACTGGCCTACAGCGACGACGAAGGAGGTATCGGCGCCGACAGCCGCTTCGCTTATCAATTCGCCGCCGCGGGCGACTACTATCTTGAAATCCGCGACATCCGTTACCAGGGCGGCGGCAACCATCGCTATCGCCTGCGCGTCGGCGATTTCCCGCTGGCCAACACGCCGTATCCTTTGAGTGGCCAGAAGGGAACCACGCCCAAGCTGGCGGTGGCCGGGCCCAAGGCCGACGGCATGCCCCCCTTGAACGTCTTGGTGCCGGCCGACGTGCCCGGCGGCCGGCTTGCCGTCGGCGCCAAGTACCCCCAGGGGCAAGGCTCCGCGGCGCTCACGCTGTTCGCGTCGTCCGGTTTGGAGCAAGTCGAAATCGAACCGAACGACACGCCGGAGACGGCCACGGCCATCACGCTGCCGTTCGCGGTCAACGGCCGCTTCGAGACCCCCAAGGACCGCGATTATTTCGAGATTCAGGGGAAGAAAGGCGAACGCTACGTGATCTCCGGGCGGACGCGGAGCATGGGGTCGCCCGCCGACTTGTTCCTGCGGCTGTACAAGGCCGATGGCGCGCTTTTGGTCGAGGCCGAGGACGCCGGCACCGAAGACGGTGTGATCAACTACACGTTTCACGAAGACGGCGTCTACCGGTTGATGGTCGAAGATCTGCTGCGCCGCGGCGGTCCCGAGTATGTCTACCGGGTCGAGTTCGAGCCGTACCGGCCCGGCTTCACGCTGACGGTCGATGCCGACAAGTTCGACGCGCCCAAGGGGGGCGTGCTGGTGCTCAAGGTCGCCGCCGCGCGGATCGAGTACAACGGACCCATCACGCTTTCGGTGGTCGGCGCGGGCAACGGAATCGTATTGGCGAACCAGGTGATTCCCGAAGGGAAGCCCGACACGCAACTCTCGATCACACTTCCGCCGGGCTTCGACCAGGGGCAAGTCCGCATGATGAACATCGTGGGCACGGCCAAGATCGGCGAATCCGATTTCACGGCCAAGGCGAGCACGCTCATCCCCCTGCGGACGCTTCTCAACGGCTTACCCTATCCGCCCGCGGGACTCGACGGCTCGATCGGGCTGGGAATCGGTCCGCTGTTCGCCGACTTCTTCCAATTGGCCGTCGAGCCGGCCGTCGTGCCGTTCGCCCAGGTCGTCGGCGCCGCGACCTTCACCGTCAAGGCGACCAAGCTCAATGGCTTTGACGACCCCATTACATTGGCCGTCGAGGGCCTGCCGCCGGGCGTCACCGCCGTCGTCGCTCCCATTGAAAAAGGCAAGGCCGAAGTCGCGATCCAACTTGCCGGGCCGGGCGCGATGGCCGAAGGGGACCATGCCTTCCGCGTCGTCGGTTCCGCCACGTTTCAAAACCAGCCCAAGAAGGTGGCCGCGGCCGGAGTGCTGCGGGTGGTCAAACCGATCGAAGT
The DNA here is from genome assembly GCA_035531595.1 of Pirellulales bacterium. Taxonomy (GTDB): domain Bacteria; phylum Planctomycetota; class Planctomycetia; order Pirellulales; family JAICIG01; genus DATKSN01. Next base: position 8,537 of record DATKSN010000072.1, read on the forward strand.
GACGGCCGTGCCCGCGGGTGCGATCAACCGCGGCGCGACGCAGAAGATGAAAATTACCGTGACGCGCAACCCGGCCGCGACGGCCGCGGTTTCGATCAAGTTCAAAAACCTGCCCGCCGGGGTGGGTGTTCCCGCGGAAATCACGATTGCCGAGGGGCGGAACGAAGTTGAAATCGACGTCACCGCCGCGGCCGACGCGTTGCTGGGTCCGACCCCACTCACGCTCGTCGCCACGACCAAAGTGAAGGAAAAGACGGTCACTGTGGAGAGTCTGCCGGTGGCGTTGCATGTGGCCATGCCGTGAGGGTCCATACTTGACCGAACTGCTGTTAGACATTTTGCCACGAGAATTTTGCCACGAGAAAGTGGTGGCTGGTGGCAGAGCGTAAGCGATGCCCCGGATAAATAGTCACCGGGGCATCGCTTACGCTCTGCCCCAGCCACCCAAGCTGGAATTCCATTGACGATTTTACGCTCAACATAAGGGAGGAGCCATGCATCTGACGAACGGGTTGCGACGCGAGGGATCGGGGCGAACGGGCCGGCATATCGCGCTCGCCGGGTTGGCGCTCATGGCGGCCTGGGGCTGGTCGAACGGTGGCTGGGCCGCGGAGCCGGCCGCCGCGTCACCCGAACAAGCGCTGGAGCCGATCGTCGTCGGTACGCCGGAGAAGATCGAGGTCTACCCGGCCAACGTGAAGCTGGGCTCGACCCGCGCCCGGATGCACGTCGTCGTGAGCGGCTTTTATCCCGGCGGCGGCGTGCAGGATCTGACCCGCGCCACCGAGTTCGCCTCGACCAACGAGGGCGTCGTCAAGATCGCCGGCGGCATCGCCGTCCCGGTGGCCAACGGCCAGGCCGAGCTCGTCTGCCGCGTGGCGGGCCAGGAGCTGAAGATCCCGGTGGTCGTCGCCGGACAAGAAGCGCCGGAGCGAGTGAGTTTCAACTACGGCACGCTGGTGGCCCTCTCGAAGCAAGGTTGCAATTCGGGCGCCTGCCATGGCTCGCCCAGCGGCAAGGGCGGTTTCCGCATGTCGCTGCGAGCTTACGACCCAACCGTCGACATGACCACCTTGGTGCGTGAATCGTTCAATCGCCGCACGAACGCCTTCGAGCCCGAGAACAGCCTGCTCTTGAAGAAACCCTTGATGGAGGTCGCCCACGGCGGCGGCCGGCGGATTCGCAAGGGCGACCCGAGCTACGGCATCCTTCACGACTGGATCGCCCAGGGCTGCCAGATCGACCCGGCCGACGCGCCCACCTGCGTCAAGGTCGAGGTCTACCCGCGGCAGCGCATCTTGCACCGCCCCGCGCACACGCAGCAATTGCATGTGCTGGCCCATTTTTCCGACGGCTCGCTGAAGGATATCACCGACCTGGCCGCCTTCTCCAGTTCCGACGAGGCCGTCGCGACGGTCGACGCCAACGGCTTCGTGGTCGGCCACGACCGCGGCGAAGCGGCGATCCTGGTGCGTTACCTGGAAAAAATCGAAACGGCCTACATCATGTTTCTCAAGGAGATACCGGGCTTCGCCTGGAACAACCCGCCGGAACAGAACTACGTCGACAAGTTCGTGTTCGAGAAGCTCAAGCAGTTGCAGATTCTTCCCTCGGACCTTTGTACCGACGAGGAGTTCGTCCGCCGCGTTTACCTCGACGTGATCGGCGAACTGCCCAGCGTGAGCGAGGTCGATGCGTTCATGGCTGGCCAAGATCCGCAGAAGCGGGCCGTGTTGATCAACACCTTGCTCGAGCGGCCCGAGTACGCCGATTTCTGGGCGCTCAAATGGAGCGACCTGTTGCGGTTGCGCAACAACAAGGTCACGCCGGCGGGCGTCCACAAGTTCTATCGTTGGGTCGTCAACGCCCTGCGCACGAACATGCCATACGACCGCTTCGCCCGCGAGTTGTTGACCAGCGCGGGCAGCACGTTCGACAACCCGGCGGCCAATTTCTTCCGCACGGCCACCGATACGAACGACTGCACCGAAACGACCTCGCAGTTGTTTCTCGGCATTCGCATCCAGTGCGCCAAGTGCCACAATCATCCCTTCGAGCGTTGGACGCAGGACAACTACTACGGCATCGGCGCCTTCTTCAACCGGGTGCAGCGCAAGCCGAGCGCCCGGCCGGAAGAGCAGGTGATTTTCGTCGCTCGCGCGGGTGAAGTCACCCAGCCGCGGACAGGTAAGCAGATGAAGCCCTGGCTGCCGTTGACGGGCGACGCCGACCTGCCGGGCGAAGACGACCGCCGGCAGATCTTCGTCGATTGGCTGGTCAAGGCCGACAACCCGTTTTTCGCCAAGGTCGAGGTCAACCGGCTCTGGGGGCACATGCTGGGCCGTGGCATCGTCGAGCCGGTCGACGACTTCCGCGACTCGAACCCGCCCTCCAGCGCCGCCTTGCTGGATGCGTTGGCCAAGGACTTCGTGGCCCACGGCTTCGACCGCAAGCACATTTTACGGACGATCCTCAACAGCCGCACGTACCAGTTGAGTTCGCGCAAGAATGAATTCAACAAGACCGACGGCAAATACTTCTCGCACGCTCGCACCCGGCTTCTGTCGGCCGAGCAGTTGCTCGACGCGATTTGCCAGGTGACGGCGGTGCCCGAGAAGTACGCCGGGCTACCGGCCGGCACGCGTGCCACGCAGTTGCCCAGCCCCGACGTCGACAATTATTTCCTCAAGGTTTTCGGCCAGCCGGCCCGCGAGACCGCCTGCCAGTGCGAGCGCTCGAGCGAGTCGAACTTGTCGCAGGCGTTGCAGATGATCAACGGACCGCTGGTGCATGGCAAGGTGCGCGATGAGAACAATCGCCTCAAGCTGATGCTCAAGGCCGGCAAGACGACACCCGACGTGATCGGCGAGCTTTATCTGGCCGCCTTCAGCCGCAAGCCGAGCGAGCCGGAGATGACCGCCGCGGTGAACCACGTCACGGCCAGCGGCGACCAGGTCAAGGGGTTGGAAGACGTGTGTTGGGCCTTGCTCAACGCCAATGAGTTCTTGTTTCAACACTAAGCCAGAGGTTCCTTATGCGTCATCGTACCGTTGCGTTCGCGATCTTTGTCCTCGCCTTGACGTCGGTCGTCCACGCCCAGGCTCCGGCGCCGGTCAGCTTCATCAAGGACGTCGCGCCGGTGCTGATCAAGAACTGCCAGGCCTGCCACGGGCAGACCGATCCCAAGGGGGGCTATCAGCTTCTCAATTTCACGCTGCTGATGAAGCCGGGCGATTCGACCACGGCGCCGCTCACGGCCGCGAAGCCCGACGAAAGCGAGTTGTTGCGGTTGATCAGTTCGCAGGATAAGGACGAGCGGATGCCCAAGGACGCCGATCCGCTCACGGCGGAGCAAATCGCGCTGGTCAAGCGTTGGATCGAGGAGGGGGCCAAGTTCGACGGTCCCGATCCGAACGCGGCGCTGGCGTCGATCGTCCCGAAGGTGCCGCATCCGGCGGCGATGGCGGCATACAGGACGACGATTCCGATCACTTCCGTGGCCTTCCGCCCTGACGGGCAGGAACTGGCCGTGGGCGGATACCACGAGATCACCATCTGGAACCCGGCCAACGGCCAGTTGATCCGCCGCATCGGCAACGTCGACCAGCGGACGTTCGGCCTGGCCTACAACAAGGAAGGCACTCTCTTGGCGGCGGCCAGCGGCACGCCCGGCATCTCGGGTGAGGTGGCCCTGTTCGATCCGAATGCGGGCACGCTGGTCAAGCTGTTGGGTTCGATGAGCGACAACGCTTTTGACGTGGCTTTCAATCCGGCCGGCGACAGGCTTGCCGCCTGTTCGGCCGACCGCTCGATCCGCATTTACAACGTCGCCTCGGGCGTGCAGGAGAAGCTGATCGAGGATCATGCCGACTGGGTGATGGGCATCGCCTGGAACCACGACGGCACCCGGCTCGCCTCGGCCAGTCGCGACAAGACCTCGAAGATTTTCGACACCGCGACGGGCGATTCGTTGGCCACATTCCCCGGCCACGGCGAGCCGGTGTACGGCGTGTCGTTTACCGCCGACGGCGCCCAGGTCTTCACCGGAGGCGGGAACAATCAGATCCACGTCTGGAACCCGGCCGACGGCAACAAGATCGCCGACATCGGCGGTTTCGGCGGCAACGTGTTCAAGGTGTTGATCCGCGGCCCGATGGTCTTCAGTTGTTCGGCCGACAAATCAGCCCGGCAGAACAACGCGCCGGATCGGGCCCAGGTGCGGGCCTTTGCCGGCCACACCGACTGGATCTATGCGCTGGCCGTCAACGAGCCGACCAAGCGGCTGGCCACCGGCAGCTTCGACGGCGAGGTGCGCATTTGGAACCTCGACGACGGCGCCCAGGTCGCCGCCTTCAAGGCCGCGCCCGGTTTTCCGCCCGCCGCGCCCGCGGCGGCGGCCGCCGCCGCCAAGTAGGTTATACGGGTTAATCGGGTGGCTCTCATGCGGCGAATGTTCAACGATGCCGTCGTCGAACTGTACCAGGGCGACATGAGCGACGAAAAAGTCGACGTGATCGTCAACGCGGCCAATAGCCGTCTGGCGGGAGGCGGCGGCGTGGACGGCGCAATCCACCGACGCGGCGGATCGGAGATCATGGCCGACACTGATCGCCGCTATCCAGAGGGCTGTCCGGCCGGCTCGGCGGTGATTTCAGTCGCCGGCCGCCTTGCGGCCAGGTTCGTGATCCACGCCGTGGGACCGGTCTGGGCGGGTGGGAGCCGAGGCGAAGCGGACGTGCTCAGCGGCGCCTTCCGCCGCTCGTTGGAATTGGCCGTTGAACACCATTGTCACTCGATTGCCTTTCCAGCGATCAGCACGGGCGTGTACGGCTACCCGATCGACCTGGCCAGCCGCGCGGCGTTGACCACAGTTCGCGATTTCCTCCTCGAGCATGGCCGGCCGGCGCTGGTCCGCTTCGTGCTTTTCGGTCCTGGCGCCTACGGCGCGTTCGCCGCGGCGCTGGAGGAAATCTGATTGCGGCCGAGCGAAGCGAGGCCGCGTTGCGAATTCCGAACCGCACCGGAAAGTCGGCCCCGCCTTCCCGGTCGTCTTGACCCGTTTGGGTATACTGGGCCTTGCTTGCGCCGCGGGTTCGTGTGAGGACCATGAGTAATATGGGATAGGGCGCGGGGTGAAAAAAAATGAGGGTCCTTGTTCGCCGGGACAAGGACCCTCGACAAAGGCTGTCCAGATTCCACAAAGGATTAGTTTGCTTTGTCTGGAGACCCACAGCCATTAGCAAGCTATCGGGCAATCACGGGAGATTACTTTAAATCGCCGTCGCTGCGCCGCACATGCTGACTTGATGATTTACAACGGCTCGCTTCAAGGCTAGGATCGTCGCATAGGGATCTATAGGGAACGGCCTCCGTGTCGTGCCAGAAGGCGTCGCACCCGCTTGGCGGAACGCCACGGAGGGCGTTCCCTACAGAAACGGAACGCCACGGAGGGCGTTCCCTACAGAAGCCGAACGCCACGGAAACGGAACGCCGACGCAGGCGCTGGAAAACATGACTCAACCCGCCAAGCTTGCCCTGGAAGATGGAACGGTCTTTTGCGGCGCCGCGTTTGGCGCCGTCGGCGAGGTCGACGGCGAAGTCTGCTTCAACACCTCAATGACCGGCTACCAGGAAATCCTCACCGATCCGAGTTATCGGGGGCAGATCGTGGCCATGACCTATCCCGAGATCGGCAACTACGGCGTCAACCCGGAGGACGTCGAGAGCGACCGACCGCACCTGGCGGGCTTCATCGTCCGCGAGTTGAGCCGCGTCGCGAGCAATTTTCGTTCGGCGGGCGGCCTGAGCGATTACCTGGCCTCGGCGGGGGTGGTCGGCCTGGCTGGCATCGACACCCGCGCCTTGGTCCGCCGCTTGCGCATCCGCGGCGCCATGAACGGCGTGCTCTCGGCGGTCGATCTCGACGACGCCAGCCTGATCGCCAAGGCGAAAGCCAGCCCTGGGCTGGTGGGCCGCGATCTGGTGCGCGAGGTGGCGCCCGCCGAATCGCGCGTCTGGCAGGAAGGACTGAGCCGCTGGGCCACGCTGGCCGACGTGGCGTTCGCGCCGGTAGCCGCCGAATTGGAACTGCCGCACGTCGTCGCGCTCGATTATGGGATGAAGTGGAACATTGCCCGGCACTTGCGCTCGCTGGGATGCCGTGTTACCGTACTCTCCGGCGGGTCAACCGCCGAACAGGTGCTCCAACTCGATCCGGACGGCGTATTTCTCTCGAACGGTCCCGGCGACCCCGAACCGCTCGACTACGCCATCCAGACCGTCCGCGGCGTGCTGGGCCGCGTACCGGTGTTCGGGATCTGCCTGGGACACCAGTTGTTGTCGTTGGCGTGCGGGGCCAAGACGTTCAAGCTCAAGTTCGGGCACCGGGGCGCCAACCAGCCGGTATTGAACCTCCAGACCGGCGCCGTGGAAATTACCTGCCAGAACCACGGTTTCGCCGTCGACGAGGCGACGCTACCGGCCGAGTTGGAGGTGACCCACCGCAACCTCAACGACGACACGATCGAAGGCATCCGGCACCGCGATCTGCCGGCCATCAGCGTACAATACCATCCCGAAGCCTCCGCGGGTCCGCACGACAGCAACTACTTGTTCGCCGCCTTCCGCCAAATGTTGCCTGCGCGTGCCGCGGGTTAGGCGATTGAATCGACAAACCGATCAACGCGTTTCGCCAGAAGTTCCCGCGGCACGGGCAACAGGCTCCCAGCGGCTTGGCAAGCCCTGGCCCAATCGACCAGCAGGTCATACATCGCCTCTCCCGCCAGTCCGCCAAACCAGTCGATACCGTGGCGAGTGATGACGACGGCCACATTCGCCACGTCGCACGGTCCCAGGCAGCCGGAGATGGTCAACTGAATCGCGCGATTGAGTTTCTCGGCTTTCCAAACGGCCTTGATTCGCTCCACGGGAACCTCGGGGAAGCCGCCGGCCGTCCGGCCGCAACAGCACCCTTTGCACAACACGAGTTGACCGAATTGATGCCCGACCCTCGTTGTCAAGAGCGCGGCAGTCGTGTCGGGCTCGTTCATGCCGGCTTGAGGGACCGAACGACCGGAATCCGCTACGGTCACTTGCTCGGTCACTTCGATGACATCGGCGGCCCGCGGAATCAGGCCGGCCCATTCTGACGCCGGCCAGCCGGCCAACGTGCCACGCAGGGCCGCGATCGAACCGCCGTGGGCGATCGCCACGATCAGGCCATGCGGCGGCAATCGGCGATACCAGCCAAGAACGCGCTCGCATAGCGCGAACGCCGTCTCACCGCCCGGCGGCGAAAACGTCGCCGGCTCGCGGAGCAAACGGTCGAGCGCGTCGGGCGCCGCGGCGTGGATTTCGTCCCACGTCCACAGCTCCCAATCTCCAAAATCGAGTTCCTGCAACTCGACCGCGGCAAGGGGCGCCAGGCCGGTCAAGCCGGCGATCTGGTCGGCCAACTCGCGCGCGCGAGAGAGGCCGCTGTGAAACAGATGCGTGATCGGCAACGCCGACAATCGTTCAGCGAGATCCTGGGTCTGCCGGCGCCCCTCGTCGCCAAGCTCGACGTCGCTACGGCCGTAACAGCGGCCACGGTAGCGCTCCGCCACGCTGCCGTGGCGCACCATGAGAATTCGACGCACTGGTGTTTCATCGTTCATAGGGTCGGCCAGCGGGCGCTGGCGCAGAGCAGTATCCAAATTTGCGCCACATAGCAGAGGCAACCAAGACAATCGCCGGTCATGCCGCCGATCCGGCGGCGGACGTAGGCCACGAAACAGGTGACGAGGATCCCCAGCCCCGCGGCGGCCACGGCCATGCGCCAGGGAAAAATCCAAACCAGCGGCAGCGCGCCGGCAAGCATCCCAAGCCCACCCAACCCGACGTCCCGCGCCGTGACCAGCCGCCCAAAATGCCGGGCGAGGCTTTCGCGTCCCGCGACCGGCGGCAAGGCGGCCATCGCCGGCAGCATCGCCCAACGGCCCGCCGCGGCCGAAGCGACGGCGGCGGCCAGCAGCGAACCGGGTTCCAACGACGCCAGTGTTCCGGCCCGCAGCAAGACCGCCAGCACCAGCCCGAGCGTTCCGAAGCTGCCAACGCGGCTGTCATCGAGAATCCGCAGCACGTCTTCGCGCGTCCAGCCGCCGCCGAACGCGTCGCAAAAGTCGGCCAGGGCGTCCTCGTGCAACGCGCCCGTCAACCAAGCCTCCGTCGCCAGGCCGATCCCGACGGCCACCCACATGGGCCAGAACTGCGAGCTGAGCCAAATCGCGGCGCCGGTGATCAGCCCGACAACGATGCCCACCCATGGAAAGAAGGCAGCCGCCAGCCGTAACTCAGCCGCGCCGAGCGGGCCGTCGCCAAGCCACCCGGACGGCACGGGGACGCGAGTCAGGAATTGCACAGCCGAGAGCCAAGCTCGCCACGCCGTGCGCAACGACCAGCCACGTCGCGGGGTACTTGCGTCCGGCGACGGCGCACGGAGTGCCACATGGGGAGCGGCCGGAGGCGGTTCATCAGGCACAGTCAACGGCGGCTCGGTCATAGGGAAGCCCGGAGGGTCAGTGTGCCGCCAGCACGGCTCGCACTTCGCCGGCGCGGCGGGCAAATTCTACGTCGCCAAGCACCGCCGTCGCGCCGTCGGTCGAGACATTTTCCGCCAGTTCGACCCACGACTTGCAACCAGTATATTCCTCGCGCAGTTCGAGCGTGACGTTCCGCGGCAACTCGTAGACGCGTACCAGCAGGGCGTGGATGGCGTCACGCCAGCGGTGGAAGCGTTCTTCGACCACGTCGTCGGACCAGATGTGCCGCCCGCGCAAGCCGAGCACCGCCTCGAGCGAGCGGACACGTAGCGAGTCGGTGACGACGGCGTAATGTCGAAACGCCACCGTGCCCGCTTCGGGCTGCTCGTCCTCCAGTTCCAACAGCCATGGCCTGGCCTGGGCCACGACGCTGTCAGGCGACTGGTGGGAGTACGTGGGAAACAAGAGAAACTCGGGGCGGTCGGGACGGAATTCGCCCCCTTCCTCGACGATGCCGCCCTTGCGCAGAATCAGCACTTGCTCTCCGCGCGCCAGGGCACGGCAAATGACGGCCCATTCCTTGAACGCGGCTCTCATGGGCTCGCCCTCCGGAAGGCGTGGCTGAATGTTTCGTCGTACAATTTCGAGCGGTGCCCCTTGGCCGCGAGCGCCTCGCCGACGATCACAATCGCCGTCATTGAAATACCCTGCTCAATCACCTGCTCGGCAATGTTGTCGAGCGTGCCGCGAACGATCTTTTGATCGGGCCAGGAAGCCCGGTAAACAACCGCCACGGGAGTTTCAGGTGAGTAGGCTGTGAGCAACTCCTCCACGATCATACGAATGACTTGCGTGCTGAGAAAGATCACCAGCGTGGTACGGTGACGGGCCAGGTCGGCGAGCTGCTCGCCGGACGGCATCTTCGTCCGCCCCTCGGTGCGCGTGAGGATGATTGTTTGGGCGACGTCGGGCACGGTCAGCTCGTGGCCCAGGGCGGCCGCCGCAGCCAGAAAGGAGCTGACGCCCGGCACGACTTCGTAAGCGACCCCCTCGCGTTGAAGCCACTCGACCATTTCCCCCATGGCGCCATAGATGGCCGGGTCGCCCGAGGCGAGCCGCACCACCGAGTGGCCCGCTCGGGCGGCCTCGACCATGATCGGCATGAACTCGCCCAAGGCCATTTTGGCGGTGTTGTGCCAAGCCGAACCGGGTTTGGCCAGATCCAACAATCCGTCGGGCATCAGGCTGCCGGCGTACAGCACCGTATCGGCTTGTTCCAGCAGCCGCCGACCTTTCACCGTGAGCAGATCGGGGTCTCCGGGACCCGCGCCGACAAACCAGACTTTCATGCGAACTCCTATGGGCCACGGCACACCGACCCGCTTCCTCGGTGCCTACTGTACTTCACGCGGCCGACCATGAGACATTGTGCCGCGAGAAAGTGGTGGCTGGTGGCAGAGCCTAAGCGATGCCCCGGCCAGGTAGCGACCGGGGCATCGCTTAGGCTCTGCCCCAGCCACCGTGAATATGTCATTCTCGGCCGCGTGCGGTATACTTTACCAGTCGGCCGTTACCATTCAATTCCCCGTTGGGCCTTGATCCCTTTCTTGTAGGGGTGCTTGACCTCGCGCATCTCGGTCACCAGGTCGGCCAGCTCGATCAACTCGGGCTTTGCGTTGCGGCCGGTAAGAATGACGTGGACGTGCGGCGGACGTGAGCGCAGCGCCGCCAGCACGTCGTCGAGGGGCACGTAGCCGTAGTCGATCGCGTAGTTGATCTCGTCGAGCAGCACCAGATCGGTTTGGCCGGCGAGTACTCGCTCGCGGGCGAAGCCCCATGCCTCGAGCGCCACCCGCGTGTCGCGCTCGCGGTCCTTGGTGTCCCAGGTGAATCCCTCACCCATCGAGCGGAACTCGGCATTGGGAAACCTGCCGAACGCCTCCCGCTCGCCGGTCTTCCAATGACCCTTGATGAACTGCACCACGAGCACCGAAAAGCCGTTGCCCAGCGCGCGCATGGCCGTGCCGAACGCGGCGGTGCTTTTGCCCTTGCCGGTGCCGGTATTGACGATCAGCAGACCTTGGCGGTATTCCACGCGGGCAGCTCCTGAACATCGTCGGTTTTCAGCACTCGAATCAAGCACACCCTCCCACGTAAAAACCGTCAGGCATTCGACCCGCCCAGAGGTTGGCTGTCAAGGCGTGGTCCGAGCACCCGTGCCTTTGGATTCGGCTTCATGGTCCAACACGATCCCGCAGCGCAAGCAAGGCGCGGCATTGAACTTAGCTTGCTTGCGCCGCGGGTTCGTGTGACAGCAGTCTGTGCTCGTTCCCCACGGACCATGAATAATCCGGGCTGGCCGAACCCATCAAAAAAAATTGATGGTTGGTATTGCTTGTTGGGCGGCCGGTCGCCACAATGAATGGCAGACCTACCCGGTTCGTTCGCCTACGAGTGTCCCACCACCTTCCTCGGTCAGGGGCCGAACTACCGATGATTGCCCGCCTGTTCGCGCGATTTGTCCGTTTGCCGCCGGCATCCACTGCCTTGGCGCTCGCGGTGTTGTTTTGCCTGCGGCCGGACTTTTCCGCCGGCCAGGAGCCACCGCTCAACGCGTTGATCGACCAGCAAATAAGCTCCGCGCTGGCGGCCAAGGGAATTACGCCGGCCGGTTCGTCCGGCGATGCCGAGTTCCTGCGGCGACTTTATCTCGACCTGACGGGCACGATTCCCACCCTGGGCGAGGCGAAGGCGTTTCTCGACGACCCTTCGTCGATCAAACGGCAGCAACTCATCGAGCGATTGCTGAACAGCCGCGAGTTCGCCCGCCAGATGCAGCGAGTCTTCGACGTGGTGCTGATGGAACGCCGGCCGGCCAATCGAATTCCGCAAGCCCCATGGGAAGAATACCTGCGCCAATCGTTCGCGGCGAACAAGCCGTGGGACCAATTGGTGCGCGAGATCCTGGCGGCCGACGGCGCCGAGGGTGCCCTGCGCCCGGCCGCGCGCTTCTATCTCGACCGCGAGGGCGAGCCGAACGTGCTGGCCCGCGACGTGGGGCGGTTGCTGCTCGGCCGCGACATGCAATGCGCCCAGTGCCACGACCATCCGCTGGTCGACGATTACTTGCAGGCCGATTACTTCGGGTTGTTCGCCTTCTTCAATCGCGGTTTCGTTTTCACTCCCAAGCAGAAGGATCAGCCGGTCTTGTACGCCGAAAAGGCCGAGGGGGACGTGGCGTTCAAGTCAGTTTTCGTCGCCGGGGCGACCGACCAGCCGACTCGGCCGCATTTGCCCGGCCAGAAAGAACTCGATGAGCCGCAATTCGAGAAAGGACAGGAATACTCCGTGGCCCCGGCCGACGGAGTGCGGCCCGTGCCTAAGTACAGCCGCCGGGCGCAACTGGCCGCGTTGCTTCCGCGCACGGACACGACCGCCTTCAAACGCAATATCGCGAATCGTCTCTGGGCGCTCCTGATGGGCCGCGGACTGGTGCAGCCCTTGGACATGGACCACGGCGGCAATCTGTCGTCGCACCCCGAATTGTTGGTGCTGTTGGCCGAACGGTTCGCGGTGATGAAGTTCGACGTCAAAGTGTTCCTCCGTGAGATCGCGTTGAGCCAGGCGTACCAGCGCGCGAGCGAACTTCCGACCGGCGTCGAAGCACTGCCGCCGGAAAGTTACGCGGTCGCTCAACTCAAGCCGCTCTCGCCCGAGCAGTTGGGGCTGGCCGTGCTGCAGGCGACGGGCATCGCCGACGCGCATCGCATCAGCCTGGGGCCGGCGCTGAACGAGCAGACGTTGCACGAACGGATCGCCGGCAGTTTGGCGCCGTTCGTGAATACGTTTGCCGGCCAGGCGGGCCAGCCGGAACAGGATTTCCAGGCCACGCTCGAGCAGGTGCTGTTCGTCTCCAACGGCGCCGTGCTGCGTTCGTGGATCGCACCGTCGGCCGGCAACCTGGCCGACCGCTTGAACAAGCTTCCCGAGCCGTCGGCGGTGGCCGAAGAGTTGTACCTTTGCGTCTTCACACGGCGGCCCACGCCTGAAGAAGTTGCCGACGTGACCAGCTACCTGCAGAACCGCGCCCACGACCGGCCGGTTGCCTTGCAGGAATGCATCTGGGCGCTGGTGGCGTCGGACGAGTTCCGTTTTAACCACTAATTGGTCATTCGTCATTGGTCATTTGTTGGACGCGTGCGCAGGCGAACCAGAATGCCTTTTCCCAAAACCACTGAGACGCTCATGTCCGATCGCAACTACGCCTGCCAATCTCCCGAACATCGCATCTCGCGCCGCAGCCTGCTCGCCGGGCTACTCGGCGGGTCACTCGGCACCGGGCTCGTGGATGCCGGTCTGGGGCACATCGCCGGCCTGAGCCACTTGATCCGCCCGGCGGTGGCCGGCGAACTGGCCGCGCGGCAAAAACGCGTGCTCGTTTTCTTCATGGCGGGTGGCTTGAGCCAACTGGAAAGCTGGGATCCCAAGCCCGGCACCGATACTGGCGGACCGTTCCGCGCCATCCCCACCAGCGTGCCCGGCGTCCACATCAGCGAGCTGTTGCCTTACACGGCCCAGCAGATGCACCGGCTGAGCCTGGTTCGCAGTGTGAACACGAAAGAAGACGACCACGGTAAAGGGGCGATCTTCATCGAGACGGGCCGCCGCGACATGCCCGGACAGCGCTTCCCCACGCTCGGCTCGGCCGTTTCGCGGCTTTTGGCCCCGGCCGGCGCGGCATTACCCGGCTACGTCCACATTCAGCCGGGAGGGGCGGGCGTGAACAAGGCCGACGCGGCCTTCCTGGGGCCTAAGTTCGCTTCGATTTCGATCGACAACGGCAAGCCGCCGGCCGACCTGTTGCGGCCCGATGGCCTTTCGCCGGCCGCCGACCTGACCCGCAACGAATTGCGCCGCAAGGCCAACCAGCGGTTCACCGCCCGCCGGCGCACGGCCGACACTGAGGCCTATGGCTACTCCTACGACCAGGCATTGCAGCTCATGGAGCGGGCCGACGTGTTCGACGTCACCAAGGAACCGGCGGCGGAACAGGAGCGTTACGGTTCGCACGATTTCGGCCGGCACTGCCTGCTGGCACGGCGTCTGCTGGAACAGGGCATGACCTGCGTCAAAGTGAGCCACTCGAACTACGACACGCACTTCGAAAACTTCGACTTCCACATTGAGCAGTTGGGCGAGTTCGACCGTCCCTTCGCCACGCTGATTGACGACCTGGCGCAGCGCGGGATGCTCGAGACGACGTTGGTGCTGGTGATCTCGGAATTCGGCCGCACGCCGAACATCAACCCGGGTCTGGGCCGCGACCATTGGGGCAGTGCCTGGAGTGTGGCGATGGCCGGCTGCGGTATTCAGAAAGGGGCGGTCATCGGCAAGACGAACGACAACGGAACGGCGGTGGCCGAGCGCGAGGTGGACGGCCGGCACTTGTTCCATACCTACCTGGCGGCGTTGGGGCTCGACCCGAAGGAAAATTATCCCAACCTCAATCGGCCGATTCCCATCGGCGATCCCGCCGGAGAGAAAATCAACGAATTGTTGGCGTAAGAGAGGGGGCAGGTAACAGCCAGCGGTGGGTAACTGCCGTCGAACCGTAGCCTTGACTTGTACGCTCGGACGATTACTGAACCCTGAACCCTGAACCCATGGCCGAAGTGCAACCCACGCCCGCCCAACCCCCAAGCCAGCCCCCCGCACCGCCCGCTGCGCCGGTCATGGCCGACCCGACGCAGGTTCGGCAGGTGAAGGAGTTCAAACACAACCGGCCGCTGTTCGCCGCCCGCGTCGATCCCTCGGGTCGTTTCGTCTGCACCGGCGCCCAGGATAAGCTGGTCGCTCGTTGGGACGTCGACGGCGATAAGAAGCTCGAACTGGCCGGTCACGAAAGCTGGGTGCGCGGCATGGCCTTCCAGCCCGGCGGCGAACTGCTGCTCTCAGGCGATTACACCGGCCGTCTCGCCGCCTGGCGTTACGCGGCCGAGCCGCCCCAGCCGCCGGTTTATACGATCGAGGCCCACAAGGGCTGGGTGCGAGCCGTGGCGTTCAGTCCCGACGGTGCGACGGTGGCCACTTGCGGCAACGACAAGTTGGTGCGTCTTTGGAGCGCGGCCGACGGCAAGCCGCTGCGTGAATTGGCTGGGCACGAGAGCCATGTTTACAACGTCGCGTTCCATCCCTCCGGCGGGCACCTGGCGAGTTGCGACTTGAAGGGGGTCGTCAAGCACTGGGATCTGGCGACGGGCATGGCCGTGCGGCAACTCGACGCCTCGGTGCTCTGGAAGTACGACCCGACGTTTAAGGCCGACATCGGCGGGGCGCGGGGCATGGCCTTCAGCCCCGACGGCGCATGGTTGGCCACCAGCGGCATCACCGAAGTCAGCAATGCGTTCGCCGGCATCGGCTTCGCAGTGGTGGTGCTGTTCGATTGGGCCAGCGGCGAGCGCAAGCAGGTGTTGCGCCCCAAGGAGAACTTTCAGGGGGTGGCCTGGGCTGTGGCGTTTCATCCCGCCGGGTTCATCATGGCGGTGGGAGGCGGCGGAGGCGGCGGCGCGCTATGGTTCTTCAAGCCCGACCAGCCAAACCCGTTTTTCGAGTTCAAGCTTCCCAACAACGCCCGCGACCTTGCCTTGCACCCCGACGGACTGCGGCTGGCGATCGCCCACTTCGACAACACACTACGGCTGTACGATATGTCGCCCAAGCCGGCGGCGTGAGGCGGATTACGAACAAGCTACAGGGGCTTGGTCCGACGGTGCAATGTTACGCTTCGCGGCGGCGCGGTGCGGGAACAGCCGCCCCCCGGCCGCGATGAGCAGCAGCGAAGCGGTCCCAGCCAAGCTCCCCAATGCCCCCACGCGACGCTCCCGAATTCCGGCGAATCCGGCTACGTGGGGGCGTGTCGCCGGTCATTTCTCCAGCGGCTTGACGGCAGGCATTCGCGTGATCTTGGTTTCCTTGACATTGATCTTCAACCAGTCGTCCCAGCCCTTGAGCTTTGCCATTTCGCGGGCTTGTCGCTCGGCATGTTGAGCCCGGTGGCGGCGCTGATTCTCCGCCACGTTGACGTTGTAGAGCACCTCGATTTGGATGCTGTCGGGCTGAGCCTGGTCGTAGTGGTAGACGACCCCGGCGCCATCGGCAAACTGAAGGCTGGACGCGGCGGCCTGGTCCGAGTTCAAAAGTACGCAGAGCCACTCGGCGCGCGTCGGCGAGTAATGGGCGCCGCCGCCGGAGTCGGAATCGGCCCCCCACGCCAAGCTCCCCAAGACGGCGGCGACGATCGCCGCCACGGACCATGCGGGTCGGTTCATGATATTCTCCCAAAGTGCTGTTGACTAGTAGCTTCAATGGCCCCGTAGATTAGCCGTTGCGACCCTTGGTGTCGAAACTCAAGCCGATGGTTCCGAGCTTGTTTCGCCGGCCAACTCGGCGGGCCGCGCCGCGCGTTCGATCCATTCGATCGCCCACTGCTGGTCTTCGGGCGACAAGGCAGGCACGCAGGGGGCCTCGTAACGGAGGCGGTCGCGGTAGCAACCCTTCTCGTAGGTCGTCGCGAGCACGGCCTGCAAGTCGGCCCTCACGTCGTCATCGCCGTGGGCCAGGGGAATTCGCACCCGCGGCAGCCGGTCGCGGAGCTGGCGGCGATACCACTCGTAACGGCTCCGTGTTTCACCGAACCGGTTGATACACACCAGGTAGTCGTAAGGGCCCCGGCGACGCGGGATCCATTCAGGAACCGCCAGGGTGTGCGACCCCAGGCGCAGCAGATCGATCTCGACCAGGTGCATCCGGCTGACGAGCACCTCCGCTTGCTTCTGGAGGTACGAATCGTGGCCTGGACCGCTCAACTTGTTCGTCGGGCTGAGCAACTCGATCAGCGACACGAGTTCTTGCCCGCTGGCATGCTGTCGGATCTCGATATAGGTTTCGCGTGTTTCGAGCGACTCAATCGTTTGCACTTCCGGTTCATCGGCTTCGATGACCCCGGTGGCCAGGCATCCGCCTGGCGAGCGCGATCTCAGCAACCACACGTCAGGCGCAACCAACCGATCAGGCCCGTCAACGAAGACACGCTCCTCGACCGTCGCGAAATAGCGCGGACGCAAGAGCGGCTGAATGGCATCGCGAAGGTAAACAATGAAACTCGCATGGACGCTCGGCCAGATTCGCGCATCTTCGAGGTAGGGGTCCATGCCGGGAAAGATCGGACTTAATAGCTGCGACATGCTCTCAAATCTCCTGTTGTTCTTCAGCCGGCTTCCGATGCCGGAGTCCGCGCCGCGCGTTCGATCCATTCGATCGCCCACTGCTGGTCTTCGGGCGACAAGGGAGGCACGCAGGGGGCCTCGTAACGGAGGCGGTCGCGGTAGCAACCCTTCTCGTAGGTCGTCGCTAGCACAGCCTGCAAGTCGGCCCTCACGTCGTCATCGCCGTGGGCCAAGGGAATTCGCACCCGCGGCAGCCGGTCGCGGAGCTGGCGGCGATACCACTCGTAACGGCTCCGTGTTTCACCGAACCGGTTGACACACACCAGGTAGTCGTAAGGGCCCCGGCGACGCGGGATCCATTCAGGGACCGCCAGGGTGTGCGACCCCAGGCGCAGCAGGTCGATCTCGACCAGGTGCGTCCGGCTGGCGAGCACCTCCGCTTGCTTCTGGAGGTACGAATCGTGGCCTGGACCGCTCAACTTGTTCGTCGGGCTGAGCAACTCGATCAGCGTCACGAGTTCTTGCCCGCCGGCATGCTGCCGGATTTCGATGTAGGTTTCGCGTGTTTCGAGCGACTCGATCGTTTGCACTTCCGGTTCATCGGCTTCGATGACTCCGGTGGCCATGCCGCCTGGCGAGCGCGATCTCAGCAACCACACGTCGGGCGCAACCGACCGATCAGGCCCGTCCACGAAGACCCGCTCCTCGACCGTCGCGAAATAGCGCGGGCGCAAGAGTGGCTGCAGAGCATCGCTCAGGTAAACGATGAACCGCGCATGGACGCTCGGCCAAATTCGCGGATCTTCGAGGTAGGGGTCCATGCCGGGAAAGATCGGACTTAATCGCTGTGACATGCTCTCAAATCTCCTGGACCTGGCCAAAAGCAACCAGCTTTCCGCCGAAAGGCGAGTTCATGGCCCGCGCAATGCCCAAGACGCCAGTATATCCCATGGCCTGACCTCTGGCGAGTTCAGCGAATGGGCACCCGGCCCGATTCTGTAGGAACCTCCTCCGCGTTGTCGTATTCGCCATCATCGTCGCCGCCGCCTTCCTCGTCCTCGAAAGCGTCGTCGACCGAGGAATCGTCGTCGACGACGTGTCCATCGGCGTCGTCCTGCTCGTCATTCTCCTCGTCGTCGCTGAAGTCGTCGACTTCTTCAGCGGGGTCGGCATCGACGCCGAAGGGCGGTGAACCGTCGCTCGCCGAAACTTCTTCATCGTCGGGCTCCACGGCGACCGGCCGCACCTGGTTGCGGCGCCGTTTCGGCGCTTCGGGCGGCGGTGCCGGGGCGGCCTCGGCCGCCTGGCCACTCATCTCCTGCCACTGTTCGAGCGTGATCAGGATCTCGCGGGCCTGCGAGCCATTGTAGGCGCCGACGATCCCGTCCTCGGCCATGAAGTCGATCAGCCGGGCGCCGCGGCCGTAGCCGATGCCCAATGCCCGCTGCAAGAGCGATACGCTGCCGCGCCCCTCGCGGATCACCAACTCGATGGCCGCCTCGTAGAGTTCGTCGCGCTTCTTGAAGCGGTCGGCGTCCCCTTCGCCCGGCCCGGCGGCCTTCAACTGCACCAGCTCCTTGACGAACTCCGGTTCGGTCGTGCCGACGAAGTCGACGATCCGGTTGATTTCGTCGTCGCTGACGTAGGTGCCTTGGCCCCGCAACAGGGTGCTCGTGCCGGGCCAGAGGAACAGCAAGTCGCCGTTGCCCAACAACTTGTCGGCCCCCATTTCATCGAGCACGACGCGGCTATCGGTGCGGCTGGCCACCTGGAAGGCGATCCGCGCCGGAAGGTTCGACTTGATCAAACCGGTGATCACGTCGACCGTGGGCTTCTGCGTCGCCAAGACCAGATGGATGCCCACCGCGCGGCTCTTCTGGGCCAGGCGAATGATGTGCGTCTCGACCTCCTTGGCGGACGTCATCATCAAGTCGGCCATCTCGTCGGCCACGATCACGATGTACGGCAGGTGGGTGGGGATGTTCCGGCGCTCCTCGTCGCTTTCGGGCTGGAGGCGGTCCATCAACTCCTCCTCGCCGAGCTGGTTGTAACCCGAGATGTGCCGCACGCCGGCGCGGGCCAGCAGCGCATAGCGTTCTTCCATCTTGTCCACCGCCCAGGCCAGAATCGCCTCGGCCTTGCGCATGTCCGTCACGACGGGGTGCATCAGGTGGGGCAGCGTCTTGTAGGGGCTGAGCTCGACCATCTTGGGGTCGATCAGGATCATCCGCACTTCGTCGGGCCTGCGCGTCATGAGCAACGACACGATCAACGTGTTGAGACAGACGCTCTTGCCCGTGCCGGTGCGGCCGGCGATCAAGAGGTGCGGCAACGTGGTCAGGTCGGCGACCATCGGATTGCCCGACACGTCTTTGCCCAGGAAGATCGGGATCTTCATCTTCTGCGACTTGCCGTTGGACTCCTCGATCACCTCCCGCAGCCGGACCAATTGCCGCTCTTCATTGGGCACCTCGATGCCCACCGTGTTCTTGCCGGGGATGGGGGCCACGATCCGCACGCTCGGGACGCGCAGGGCAATCGCCAAATCGTCCGCCAGACTGGTGATCTTTGAAAGCCGCAGGCCCGCTTCCAACTCCACCTCGAACTGCGCGATCACCGGCCCGGTCTCGATCTCGACCACCCGGACATTGAAGCCGAAGTTGAGGAATGTCTTTTCAAGCACCTTGGCCTTGCGGCGGACTTCCTTCTCTTGCTCCTCGAACGCGAACGGCTCACTTTCCAACAACATGTCGATCGATGGCAGTTCGTAGTCGGCCGCCTCATCGGCGCGGCTGGCGGCGTCGAGCGATTTCATCACCTCTTGCCGCTCGTCGCGCTTTTTCAGCGGGGGGCGGACACGGACTTCGCCGGCCGGTTTCGACTCGGCCGATTTCAACGCGGCGGCCAAAGCTTCCTCGTCGTCGTCGTCCGGATCGCCGGCCTCGCTCGTCGGGGCGTCAATACCCTTCTCATCGTCGAGGTTCTCCTCCGGTTCGTCGCGGGTCTTGCCCTTGATTCGCACCTGAACCGCGGCGGAATCGTCGTCCGGCGCATCATCGCTCGTCAGATCGCTGCGTCGCTTCTTGCGTCGATCATCGGCGCGACTCATGCGTCGCAGCGACAAACCCATTCGCTTCGCCGGCGCCGCCAGCAGCCAACTCGACATGTGCCATAGCAGGTAGTCGGTCGAAAGGAGCCAACCGCCCAGGATGAGACTTACGACCAGGATGTACGCGCCGGCAGTGGCCAGGTGCAACTCCAAGAACCCGCGCCCCGCGGCGCCCAGATAGCCACCGGACCCGATCACCGGGCCGGGCGACAAGCCCGGCAAGGCCATGGCGGCCAGCACCGTGACACCCAGCAGCGACAGGCCCCAGCCGATCGCTCGCAGCCATCGTTCGCCGATCACCCGCCGGCGCAAGAGCGCCGCGTCGAGCACGGCCAGCGAGACGACGAGATAGTACGCCCCCAGCCCGATCGCCTGAAACAAGCCATGCGCGGTCCAGGCGCCAAGCCGTCCGCAGGCGTTGTCAAACGTGGTGCGGGGTGGATGGACCAGATCGCCCGGCGGATCGGCCGGGTTGTAGGTCCACAGTGCGACCGCCAGAAAGACCAACAGCGCCAACAGCACCAGCGCGGCGAGGTCGGCCTTGAGATTGCGTTCTTCGGGCATGGGTGTAAGCGTCTCGGTCGAGAGACCGGCTGCCACCGCGAGGGCGACAAGGCCGTGTTTCCAGGGCCTGTCCTTGCCCGACACAAATCCGTATTGGCATTTCTGAAATCGGCGGATCGCCCCCCCGTCGGTGACATTCGTGGACCGAGGCCATCGCCATGACCCAAACGGGAGGCGTCGAACGATCGTCGCCGTGGGTGTCATCCGCAGGGTGGGCGCCGCCCACCGTGCTTTTCAACACTAACTCGCGTCCACGGCCTGACTTCTTGCGAAGCCAGCTACGGGACCATGAATAATACGGGCTAGCGCCGTCGGCCGGGGAAAACCGGACGGCGCGCAGTCGACATGGGGCTAAGCGTGTAAAATGCCGGCCGGTCGTGACGGTTGTAGCGGGCGAACTTACGAGTCGACCTTCGTGGCCGACACGAACAAATCGTTTCCCAATCGCTCGGCGCCGATGCGCACGCGCGGCGCGGGAATGCCGGCCTGCTCGGCCAACCGCGTCAGATCGGCCGCCGTGCGGTAGATGAGATACCAATTGCCGATCCATTCCATGTAGGCGCGGGTGGGGCAATGGGGCGCGAAATTGCCGACCAGTAACATGCCCCCGGGCGCCAACTGCCGCCAGAACAGCCGCAGCAGGGCGGTCGCCGGCTCGTCCGCCAGATAGTCGAACAGGCCCGCGCAAACGAGCATGTCGGCCCCGGCCAGCGGCGCGGCGGCGCCGGGCTTGTCGGCCAGGCGAAAGAGGTTGTCGCGGACAAGTACCAAGGGTTCGCCTGGCAACCACCCCGCCAGCCGGCGACGAGCGTGTTCCAGCGACTCGGCGTCGACATCCAGGAGCGTCACGGCCAGCCGGCGGCGCAGCGGTTCGCTCAGCAATTTCGCGGCGCGCTCGATGTCGATCGCCGGTCCCGAACCGACGCTCGCCAGCCTGAAGCTCGGTAATTCGCGGTCGGCCATCAACAGGCGCGCGGCGATCGCGGTGGCGATCTGATCGGTTCGCGCCCGAACCGACTCGACGGCGGCTTGCTGTTGAAAATAACGATCGAACTGGCGGCCCAACGGGTGTGGCGTGTGGAGGCCGTCGCAAATCCAGGCGAACAATTCATGGTCGCCCGCGTAGCCGCGGGGCTTGGTCCGGGCTCGTAACTGCATCGGGCCGCACTCCAGGATCGACCCGGCGATCGCCCAGAATTCGTTCGAGAGCGGTTGGTTGTCACGTCCCCAGAGGCCCGTCTCGGTCAAACGAGCAAGGCATTGGTCGAGCGCGGTCTGGACCAGGGCGAACGACAACGGCTCGTCGCTCCAGCCTGACGTGAGCCGCTCGCCGCGGGTTAAATCGGCCACCAACCGTTCGGCCGCTTCACGCACATACCGGTGCGCGGCGTGCGGCTGCATTGGCGCGGGCGCGTTCAATTCACTCAAGCGCGCCGTTTGCCAGCCTGGACCGAATACCATGGCCGCATTCTACGGCAATGGTCCGTCGGAACGCCAGCACGCTCGCCACCTTCGGCGGATTTCGCTTCGGCTCAACAGCGGCGTCCCTGCGCGGCGTTGGCGTCACGATGTCCGCCGAGCCGCTACGCTACGCGAAAAAAAAACGACTCCGAAACCCCTCCCCTCGCACGCTGTTTGCCTAACCCGGATTATTCATCATCCGGGCTAGACTGTGCTCGTGACGGTTCGAGCGAGCGACCGCAGATCGCCGTCGCGGCGAGTGAAACCGATACGGTCGAGGTATTCGCACAACGGCACGGCGTATTTGCGGCTGACGCCGAGCAACTCGCGAATCTGGCTGACGGTCATGCCACCCTCGGCCAACCGATCGGCCAGCGTGCGGCGAAGCTCCGCTTCGACTTCGGCGTGCAGGAAGAAGCCCGGCTCGATTTCGACAAGCTGGCCTTCCGCGGAGGCCAGCGCGATCAATTGCGGCACCACCTGCTGGTTCTTCGCCGCTTGCGCGCGGACTTCCTCGACCGTCGGCGGATGATAACCGGCGGCGCGGTAGCGGTCGATGATCTGGCCGAGCAGCTTCTGCTCGTTGTGTGAAAGCTGCGGCCCACGGCCCGGCAGCGCCACCCCGCGCTCGCTGACGCGCAGGCGGCCCGATCGGGCCATCGCCGCCAACACCGACGCCACCACCGCGTCGCCGCCCAGGTATCCGATACGGTTGGCCAGCCGCGAGCGGTCGAGCATGGCACGCAACGGAAACTCCTCGTGCTCCTTTTCCAGCACGGCCTCGATCCGCCCGAACAAGTCGGCCAGCGCCAGGCGGTGGACACGAAGCGTCCGGCTGGGCGAGACGACCAGATCTTGCAGATCGCCGCGCCGAGCCAACTCGTCGGCGGCCGCTTGCGGGTCGTCCACTCCGGCCGCGCGCGTCAGATCGTGCAGTTGCCAGTCTCGCAGCCCGATGAAGTAGAGCGCCGCCGACCCTCGCTCGATCGGGTCGTCCGAAGCGAGCTGCTCCAGCCGTTCGATCACGGCCGGTTGATGACGCGCGAGTTTGGGCGCGTGAGGATCGAGCACTTGCCCCCCACCCAGGGTCACCACCGGCGATTCGCCGCGGACGACGAACGGCTGGCCCCAGGTGGTGACCGCCGGATCGCTCAGGAAAAACTGCGCGTGACCGCTTTGGCCCGGCTCGAGGCGGTCGCGATCCAGAAGCACGACCGAGGCGATCAATTCGGCGGTTCCGACGTGGCAACGCACTCGGGCACGGTTCTTCAAGGGGCGTTCGGCCCCGTCGAGCAGGCCCAACCCAACGGTGATGAGTCGGCTGGGCAGCAGGAATCCGGGCGAAGCCAATTCCTGGCCGCGTCCGATCTGGTCGTGGTGAACGCCGACCAGGTTGATGGCCGCGCGTTGGCCGCGGTGTACCTCGTCGGCCGGACGGTCATGGTTCTGCAAGCCGCGCACGCGCACGGTGAGCCCGCCCGGCTCGAGCGCGAGTTCGTCGCCCACGCGCGCCTGGCCGCCGGCCACGCTGCCGGTGACCACGGTGCCATGTCCGGCGATCGTGAAGGCACGGTCGATCGCCAGACGGAACGGGCCGCGCCGGAGCGAGTGCCGGGGCGCGGCGGCCGCGCGGCGGGCGACCCCGGCCAGGGCCCGGCGCAAGGCGCCGATGCCCGCCCCGCTGACGACGCTCGTGCGGACGATCGGCGCCGACTCAAGGAACGTCCCGGCCACCAGATCGCGGATTTCCTCCTCGACCAGGTCGATCCAGCCGGGCTCGCCCAGGTCGCATTTGGTCAACGCGATCACGCCCTCGTCGAGCCGCAGTAGCCGGAGAATCTCCAGATGCTCGCGGGTCTGGGGCTTGATCGAATCGTCGGCGGCGACGACCAGCAGGGCCAAATCGATGCCGGTGGCCCCCGCGAGCATGTTGCGGACAAAGCGTTCGTGGCCCGGCACG
The DNA here is from genome assembly GCA_035531595.1 of Pirellulales bacterium. Taxonomy (GTDB): domain Bacteria; phylum Planctomycetota; class Planctomycetia; order Pirellulales; family JAICIG01; genus DATKSN01. Next base: position 32,375 of record DATKSN010000072.1, read on the forward strand.
TCAACGATCCCCAGCCGGCAATCGCCGAGCGAAAGCTCGGCAAAGCCCAACTCGATGGTGATACCACGCAGCTTTTCTTCCGGCAGGCGGTCGGTATCGACTCCGGTCAGCGCTTTAACCAGCGCCGTCTTGCCATGATCGATGTGTCCGGCGGTGCCCAGGATCAAGTCGATAGCCATGCGGCCATTGTAAGGCGTGCCGGGCAAGACCGCCAGCAAGCAAGCGAGAGTTCACGAATCAACGGCCCTTCTGTCCGCAACAGAACTTGTACTTCCGGCCGCTATGCCAGCCGCTACCGCTTATAGGTTCCCATCAACTCGCCTTCGGCCAACACATGGCCTTTCATCGCCTTCAGAACTTCCGCCTTGTTGGCTTTGGCTTCCAGCTTGAGCAAAGCATCCAAGGCGTAGAGGCGGAAGTGATAGTGGTGCGTGCCGCTCGGCGGCGCCGGACCGCGATAACCGACCGTGCGCCCCGAAGGCCACGAATTCACCCCCTGCAACGCGCCGGGCGGCGAGCCGAGCCGCTCGTCGGCTGGCACGCCTTCGGGCAACTCGCGGACCTCGCCGGGGATCTTGTACAGCACCCAATGCACCCAGGGCTCCTTCGATGGAGCGTCGGGGTCGTCGCAAATCAGGGCGAATTCTTTCGTGCCCGGCGGCACGTTGTCCCAGGCCAGCGGCGGCGAGATGTCGTCGCCGTCTTCGGCGTACTTGTCAGGAATCGCCGCGCCGGCTTGGAAGGCGCTGCTTTCAAGTGGGATGGTCATCAAGGAACCTCCTTCTTTCCCGCAGCCGGCCCAACACGCCCCCAAGGCGGTGCAAAGGACAACGACGGTGGTACGCAACCATGGTCTCATAAGATGGGATTGTAGACGACAATCCGCTTGCAGGCTAGAACCGGCGAAAGAGGGGCATGCCGCCCCCCCGTTCCCGATCGGCCGGTCATAAGGACGCGACTCGTGAAAAATCCGCGCGCGGGCGCTTGACAGCGCGTCCTAATGGCACTATATTGCCATCTGGCAATTCAATCACACACGGGTCGGAGGTTTTCGTCATGGCCAAACGCAAGGCGCCGCGCGCACTGGGGCGGCGCGAGCGGCAGATCATGGACGCCGTTTATCAGTTGGGCG
>DATKSN010000073.1:0-8413 GCA_035531595.1 Pirellulales bacterium
CGCCCAACTGATAAACGGCGTCCATGATCTGCCGCTCGCGCCGCCCCAGTGCGCGCGGCGCCTTGCGTTTGGCCATGACGAAAACCTCCGACCCGTGTGTGATTGAATTGCCAGATGGCAATATAGTGCCATTAGGACGCGATGTCAAGCGCCCGCGCGCGGATTTTTCACGAGTCGCGTCCTTATGACCGGCCGATCTGGAACGGGGGGCGGGCGTGAGCGAGAAATACCCCACGGATGGCGTGGGTCGTTGCCTGCTTTTCTTTTCTCGCTAACCCCGACAGGTTTGCCTATTTCATTTAGTTCGTCCCGAGCCCATCGCCGTTGATCCGGCCCTGCCGGCGACGATGCGGCCCTGCCGATTTGACCGCGTTGGGGTCGCGCCGACCGCCCAGGACGAGCTGCGGAAACCAGCGTCAGTTCATTAGCGCAGCGAAGCCGGCTTGTTCAAAATGGTGGTCTGCGGTAAGAGCGTCCGTTAGCTGGCGCTCTCGCATCACGGCGAAGGAGATGCAATCGACGAGCGACCAGTCCTTGTCCGCACGGTCGGCGTAGAGCTCGTAACCAACCTCGAACATCTCGTGAGAGGCTGCCAGAATCAGCGTGTGTTCGTCCGCACGCAACTGGTTAAAAAGTCTCACGAACGTGGCACGATCATCCGACCGCGACAGAAAGTTACCCAACTCGACCAGCACGAACTCGGTCGTCACGACCTGACCCTGAAAGCGAATTGCCAAGTCGATCGCCTTGGAATGGTGCCTGTCGCATAGGTTGCAGAAGGCGACGTAGAACGACGTGTCCGCGAAAACCGTCTTCATCGCCGGGGATGACCGTATAGATAATGGTCAACATTGATCGAGGCGTCCGGTGGTAGTCCTGTCGCGGCCCCGGCGATGGGTTTCAACCGCTCGAAGAGCGAAGGAACGTCGCCCGCTTGTCTGGCCGCTTCGGGCGGATCGACGACATCAACGCGAACCGAGGCCCCTTCCGGCAAAGTGGCTGGCCCATCGAGCACGACTTGTCCATTATGAACATGCCCGCGATACGTCATGGTTTACCTCAGACCCTGTTCAGCAACGACCGAGGAACAGATTTTTCCTCTAAGTCATTTTAGCATTTCCAGCACGAGGGTGCCAGCGCCGCGGGTGCGTTACAATCGGTTGCGCTTGGCGAGGGGAGGTTCACGCTCGTTTCTACATCCGCAGCCTCTGCAACTTACCCGTTTTCGTCCGCTCGCCCCGCAGGCCGCCTCCGCCTCCGGCGGCCTGCGGGCAACGCGGACACCGGCGCGCGGCTGCTGGCGATGGATGTGTACTGCGCGCGGCCGAGAATGAGACATTCGGAAGCTCGCACACCAACCAGTGGCGCAAGCAAGGCCGGTGGTTACGCACCTTGCTTGCGCTGCGGGTTCGTGTCCAAGCAGGCCGCGTGCAGTATAGAAACCAACGTCAAGTACCAGGGGACAAGCCCCTGGCCTGCCCCTGGCCTGTTTTCGGCATAGTTTAATGCCCTGTCGTTATTCGGTCTTGAATTTCAACCCAATGTCCTGCTTGAGATTCGCGCCTACCGCAGTTCCTTCATCTTCGTGTCGCCCATTTCCAACTTCTGTCCGGCTTTCAGTTCCCAACGTTCGTCGGTCAGGCCAATCATCCGCTGAATCCACTGCGCAAACTGTGGCTGTCGGCCGCTCAACTCGCGTTGTCCGCTCACGAGCGGAGCGCGAAAAAACGTGTCGCCTTGCCTGAAGTCGAGCCCAAACCGCTCGCCGGGCACGATGTTTTCCACATGGAACCGGCCATCGCGGTCGGTCTTCAGCGGCGCCTGTTCCAGGATCACCATCCGTAGCAACTCCGACGCGCTGCGGCGAGCATATCTGATCTGCACGAACGCGTCGGCAATCGGCTCGCCAGCGGAGTCGAGGGCGCGACCGGCGATGGTGGCCGATGCAACCAGGCGGACCTTCACCGGCCCGCGCTCTTCGCCGGTCAGCGTTACCGAGGCCGCCAGCCGCCGCTGGGGATGGAGGATGCATACGCGCCGCGGCCGATCGGGGCCAAGACCATAAACAGTGCAGGTCGGTTCCGCGATTCTAACCGCGTACGCCCAGCGGTCGGCAAGCCCAGACACAAACGCATCGGAGACCGGCCGCCCCTGCTCGTCTTCGATCGCAATCTTCCCGGTCTTGCCCGGATCGACCGGCAAATCGCACGTCACCGGTTCACTGTTCGGCGCCACGTCGATGACCTTGACCGCGTTCTCAGAGGTCAGAAAATCAATTGCGCCACCGAGGCCGGTAAAGTAGCGGTCGTCGCCGTCGATGGTGGTCGGCACGCGTTGGCTCTCTTCTTGGCTAAAGCTCGCCTGCCGATAGGTGTTGATTTCCGTGCCGTCGATGCGAGGGCCTTCCGTCACCTGGGCCATGACCACGCCGGGGCCGGGCACGACCAACAAGCGGAAGTGGCCCCCATCGCCGGTCGCGGTCGCGGCATCCTGTAAGTCGGCTTCATCGACGGAGTCGTTTCCCGGCAGTCGCACGAACCGCACGGCGCCCTCGACTCCTTTGCCATTGGTCCGATCGAACACACGCCCCTCGATTACAATGCCGCGTTTCAGCTCGACGTCCATGGTGAGCGCCGCCTCGGTCGGTGCGGCGTCACGTTGCAGCCATCGGCGGTCGAGAAGCTCACTGGGGGCCGGCGCACGTACACTCAATTCGACAGTCTGGTTGCGGGCATGACCGTGCAATTCATAGCGGCCGGCGCCATCGGTGACCGAGACTTGCGCACCCCAACCGCCGATCCCAGCATAAACGACCGCGCCGGCCACTGGCGCGCGAGTCGCGCCGGTAAATACTTTGCCCCGAATCACCAGTTCCGCCTCAACGACGTGCTCAATCAGGGGAGCGGTGAGCTGGGGCACCGTTCCAAGGACGCTCGCGCGAGGCATGCGGCCGAAGGCCGTCGCTTTGTTGTAGCTGTCCGCGTCAAAACCTTCGCGGTTCACAACTTGCAGCGTATCGTAGGCATACCCCGCCGCCGTGATATCGACCTCCGCCACGCGCTCGACGCCGACGCCCGAAAGCTGAAAGCGGCCGTCATCATCAGTAACCACAAAGAGGAGCGGCGCGTAGAGGCCGCCGGGGCGGTCGAGCTTCATCCACGAATCTCGCCAGTTCTGCTTCCAGGCAGTCAGAAAAGCGTCGAGTCTGCCGTTGCGCGAGGCCAGCACAGCCGCCGCCGCGACGCGCGCACCCGCGACGGGCCGGCCTTCCGTGTCGGTCACGCGGCCGCGAATCGGGCGATCTTCGACCAGCCGCAGCGTGATGTCCGGCGGCACTTGGCCGCGGGCAACTTCCACCCAAGCAATGCCGAATCCGAGTTTGTGCGCGACCAGGCTTGATGGGACAACCGTCGCGGGCAGGTCGCTCTGGGCTAACGCGATTTGAAACCGCCCTTCGCCATCGGTCCCCCCGCGCTTGGTGATTTTCAACTTCGACCCAGGCTGGGGAGATTCGATCCGCGCCCAGTAAAGATCCGCTCCCGCCGCGGGTTTGCCGTCGGGCAACAGGACGCGGCCGCCAAGCGTGGCGCCGTGCGAGTTGCCCGAGACGGTGGCGACGTCGACGTCGGACTCTGATGGCGCGCGGTCAGACGTGCCGGTTTGTTTATCATCGTCCGCCGACGCCCGCGGTGCGAGGCGAACGGCAGCGACGATCGTTACGAGGACCATCACACCGGCCAGGAGCAGCCGCGCGGCGCGGGCGCTGACGGGCAGGTGGGAACAGGCGCGATCGAACAGGGCGCCAAGGCGATGCTCGAGGTTGCCGCGTTGGGCCATGGCGACCGCGGCGGCGAAGGGGACGGGACGGTAGGAGCGGGCGATTCGCAACAGCTCGGCGGCGTAGTCGGTGGCGCGCTCGCCGGCAAGCACCACGCAGTCGTCGCAGGCCAGCTCGCGCTCGATCCGCAACCGCCGCAAGGCGTACCAGACGAGCGGATGGAACCAATAGAGCGCGCACGCCAGGCGGCCTAATACTTGGAAGCCGACGTCGCAACGTTTCACGTGCGCCAACTCGTGTAACAAGACGAATCGCCGCGGCCGGCCGCTCCATTCTCGCGCGTGTCGAGGCAATAGCACGACGGGGCGCAGCACGCCCCACGTCATCGGCATCAAAGCCGCGTCGGTCTCGTAGAGGCCAACGCGTCGCGCCAGCGCGAGGCGCTGGCGCAGCTCGTCGAGCAGGCTGGTCCACACGGCGGAGTCGATCGGCCGCGCTTGCCGGCGCAAGAGCAGTGTGCGCGCAAGCCCGGCGACCAAAGGTGAAAGGGCGAGGACCGCGCCGACGAGCCAGAGCGTTGCCATGCTTAGCGGCGCGCGTGCCGCCGCCTGAGCATCGGTTGGAGGCGCAACGGGAGACGCGCCTTGCAACTCGCCGTTGCGGGCGGGCGTACCGTCGTCCTCTCGCTCCGCGAGAGGTAAACCGTCCCGCGAAGCGAGACTGCCTTGCTCCCCGAGCGAGAAAGCCGCGTGCGAGCCGGGGTTCGCTTGCGGAGCAAGCGGCCCGCTTTCCTCTCGCGGAGCGAGAGGGCTACGGTACGGCAAAATGGCCAGCCGCCATTCGGGCAAAGCGGCCGACAAGCCCGGCAACAGCACGAGCGCGGCAAACGTCATGCACCATAACCGGTGCCGCAGCGCGGCCGACGACCGCCGCAAAAGCGCCGTCGCCACGATCGCCGCCAGCAACAACACCGTCGCCTTCGCCGCCGCGTCGAGCAAGAACTGCGCGAAGGGGGCGCCGGTCATCTCAGCCAGGTACTTCTCAAGTTGTGTCGGCATCTCACTGACCCTCCTTTCGCGCTTGTTCAATTGATCGCTACATGGACTTAAATCCGCGGCTTGACGACGACATCGCCCAGGTCTTTCGTCTCGCCGGGTTCCAGGGCCAGGTCTTCGGCGAACCGGCCTCCGCCGAGCGGAATGACGGCCGCCTCGGCCTTGAGATCGTAGTGGCAACCCGTGGGAATGTCGGTGTATTCAAACCGGCCTTGCTCGTCGGTCGTTGTGGTGGGCAATTGCTCCTCAAAGGCATCGAGCGGGTACACGAGTAATGCGTTGATGGCTGCGCCGCTTACTGCCGCGCCCTGTCGATCGATCAACCGGCCTATGATTTTGGCAGTGGGCTCGAGCGTGACGGCAGCGGAGCGCGACGGATGGTCGGCCAGTCGCAGGCGAAGCACCTTGCCGAGCCGGCGCTCTTTGTGGCGGATGATCACGGTGCGCGTCTCGTCGGGGCCGAGATTGATCACGTCGACATTCGGCCCCTCGACCGGTGGCCAGAATCCGGAGTTCATCCAGCGTCCACCGGCCTCGAAGCCGCTCAGCGGCTTGCCGTCCATATCGAGCACGTAGAGCGTGATCTTGTCTCCCGGATCCAGGGCGAGATCGCAAACGACGGTCTCGGTGCCCGGCGAAGGATTGATTTCCTTCATTGCGTCGGGCCAGTCCTTGCGGGGCTCGATGGGATTGCCGTAGGTGTCGAAGTTGCCTTCATCATTCATCCCTTCGATCGCTTCCGGGCCGACTCCCTTGCGGTAAAGGCCGATCACGCATTCGGCGCCGACGATCGCCCTGCCCGGCAAGCCCACCAGCCGATAGCTGCCGTCGGGCCGACTGACATATCGGGTTTGAAAGCCTTCGGCACTGTGTCGGGCACCGAATTCGGGCGTCTTTTGCGCGTACTCATTCGATCGGAACGGTAAGTAATGCACGCGCGCGATCAAAGGCTTGTCGGTCGATCGATCGGTAATGCGGCCCGTGATCCAGATGCCCCGGTGCAGCTCGATATCGACCTGGACGGGCTCCAAACCGAGCGATTCGGGCACCTTGATTTCTCGCATCAGGTAAGGCTGATCGTCGTTGGGCACGGCGAGGAGCTGGTTGCCTTTCCCCTTGGGCATGCCGACAAGGCGGTAGCGGCCCGCGTCGTCGGTGACGGCCCGCAATACACGTATGTTGCCGAAATTGCTGCCGGCGAACACGTCGCTTTCAACGCTGACTCCCGCCAGCGGCCGGCGCGTCTGGGCGTCGCGGACGACGCCGACAATCGGCTGCGTTGGCGGAGCGGCCAGCTCGATGTGGGCGCCGTAGACCGCTTCGCTTTCGTCCGAACCGGATGTTACCTTCATCAGCAGCGTCTCGGACGGCCGCGTGACGGCAATCGCGTCATAGTACGCGATGGTCGGGCCGGTAAACGATAGACGGACGCGCCGCTCGCGGCCAATGCCGCTGATGCGGAAGCGGCCGTCGCTTCCCGTTACGATGCGAGGCGGCCAGGCGTCGAATTGCGGAAGCGTGTCATCGAGATAGCGCACGGCCGTCCAAGGGAATTCGCCCCGGCGGACGGCCGCCAACCAGCCGTCGAGGCTCGCGTCCTTGCCGGTATCGATGCTGCCAATCCGCACGCTAACGCCTGCGAGCGGTTTGCCTTCCAGGTCAACGACGCGGCCGGTGATCGGCATGTCATCGTGTACAAGCCGCAACGTGGGTTCCTGGCCGCGGGGGATATCACGCAAGGTCACCCAGCCCGCTCCGAATGTCTCCGCCGTGCCGACGATCGACGCCTCTTTCCATTGCTCCACATGTTCCACATTGACACTGAACTGCGATTTGCGGAACGAAATGGTAAAACGTCCGTCGGCACCGCTTTTGGTCTCCGCCAGAGCCGCGTGCGGGATATGGGGCTCCCAGTACCAGCGAACCGCGAAGATTTTCGCGCCGGCGAACGGCTTGCCCCGCGGATCGACGACTTTGCCCGAGACGGTGACAACGTCGTCGTCGGAATCGGATGGCGCCGTTTCCGTGACGGCGGTTGGAGCATCGTCGCCCGCCGCCGTTCGCGGCGCGAGGCGAACGGCAGCGATGGCGGTTGCCAGAAGCATCACGCCAGCCAAGAGCAGCCGCGCGGCGCGGGCGCTGACGGGCAAGTGGGAACAGGCGCGATCGAACAGGGCGCAAAGGCGGTGCTCGAGGCTGCCGCGCTGGGCCATGGCGACCGCCGCGGCGAAGGGCAAGGGGCGATAGGAGCGCGCGATTTGCAACAGCTCGGCGGCATAGTCGGTGGCGCGCTCGCCGGCAAGCACCGCGCAGTCGTCGCAGGCCAGCTCGCGCTCGATCCGCAATCGCCGCAACGCGTACCAGGCGAGCGGGTGAAACCAATAGAGCGCGCAAGCCAGGCGGCCCAATACTTGGAAACCCACGTCGCAACGCTTGACGTGCGCCAATTCGTGCAACAAGACGAATCGCCGCAGCCGATCGGTCCACGCTCGCGCGTGGCGAGGCAACAGCACGACGGGGCGCAGCACGCCCCAGGTCATCGGCATCAAAGCCGAGTCGATCTCGTAGAGACCAACGCGCCGCGCCAGCGCGAGGCGTTGGCGCAGCTCGTCGAGCAGGCTGGTCCAGCTCGCATGGTCGATCGGTCGCGCTCGTCGACGCAGGAAGAACGTGCGTGCCAGCCCGACGACCAAGGGAGAGAGGGCGAGCAGCGCGCCGACGAGCCAGAGCACCGCGAGGCTACGCGGTGGATGAGCAGGCGCCTGAGCATCGGCTGGAGGCGCAACGGGAGGCGCGCCTTGTAACTCGGCGTTGCGGGCGAGCGTAACGTAGTCCTCTCGCTCCGCGAGAGGTAAACCGTCTCGCGAAGCGAGACTGCCTTGCTCCCCGAGCGACAAAGCCGCTTGCGGACCGGTGTTCGCTTGCGAAGCAAGCGGCCCGCTTTCCTCTCGCGGAGCGAGAGGGCTACGGTGCGGCAAAATCGCAAGTTGCCATTCGGGCAGGGCCGCCGACAAGCCCGGCAACAGCACGAGCGCGGCAAACGTCATGCACCATATCCGGTGCCGCAGCGCGGCCGACGATCGCCGCAAAAGCGCCGTCGCCGCGATCGCGACCAGCAACAGCACCGTCGCCTTCGCCGCCGCGTCGAGCCAGAACTGCGCGAAGGGGGCGCTGGTCATCTCAGCCAGGTACTTCTCAAGTTGTGTCGACATTTCACTGACCCTCCTTTCGCGCTTGTTCGATCAACTGTCGCATGCGGCGGTAGTCGTCGTTGTTGAGCCGGTCGGACGATACGTCGAGCAGGGCCGCCACCGCGTCGCTGGCCGAGCCGCCGAAAAACATCTCCAGCACATGGCCGATCGCCGAACGGCTGGCCGACTCGTGCGACTCGGTGGGCCGGTAGACGTATTTCGTGCCGCTGCGGCGGTGACGCAAATGACCCTTCCGCTCCAGGTGGCGAATCATCGTCCGAACCGACGAATAACTGGGCGGATCGGCCAAGCGCCCCAGCACCTCGGCGACCGAACCCTCGCCCAACTGATAAACGGCGTCCATGATCTGCCGCTCGCGCCGCCCCAGT
>DATKSN010000074.1:0-50200 GCA_035531595.1 Pirellulales bacterium
ACGATGAAGCGACGGTGAAGTGACGCTGAGCGGCCTGTTTTTAGCCGTTTGTGACGCTGCCGACGCTTGTGACGATGAATTCCCAACAACTTTTTTATTAGTCTGTCTGGGGCGATGAGGAGGGATGGGCGGTTTGCCACATCGCACCTGCCGCGGAAACCGTTCCCATGCCTTCCCGGAGGAAATCGCCTGTGTCCAAAACCACCACTGCTCCTGCACTTTCCACGACCGAAGCCGCGCCTGCCAGTACCGTCGCGGCCGGCACCGTCACGGCCGGCACCGTCACGGCCGGCACCGTCAGCCGCGCTCCATGAACTCATTGCCGCCCATCGAACAGGCCAAGGCCCTGCGGACCAGCCTCCGCGAGACGATCGTGAAGACCAACGGGCTGATCCGCGCGCTGAAGAAGCAGCAGAAGCAGGCCAAGGTCGTGGCCTGGACGTTGCCGTCCTGCTGGTTTCCTCTCCCTCGTGACCACCTCGAACACAACCGCAGGTCGCGCGTGCCGTGGAAACGCGGCGACAGCGCCTCGTTGCCGGCTACGGCGCGGATAAACGCGACTTCGAATCCCCCTAAAAACGAAGATCCAAAAAAACGTGGGGCGCAGCGAAGTGCTGGGGGTTAGTGTGGAACCATGATGCCTGGGCGTCCATGGCGTTCCGTAAGGCGGTGAAGCAGGCTTTGGGGTGGGGCCGTGCCGGCCGTGCCTATGGCGTTGATGGCCGTGGACTTTTGCGCGTCGGTATGGTGGAATGGAGTTCCCACCCCGCCCTTGAATCCCTCCGACGTATGGGTCGCAGACCATGCCGACTGTTTCTCGTAGCAACCAGCAACTAAACAGGGGGCTTACGCCGGGGCACCCGCGCAGCGGGTCGGCTCGCCCAGTCGTTCGTAGCATCCAGCAACTAAACAGGGGGCTTACGCCCCCCGCTCGCCTGGTCGTTCGTAGCAACCAGCAACCCAACAGGGGGCTTACGCCGGGGCACCCGCGCAGCGGGTCGGCTCGCCCAGTCGTTCGTAGCAACCAGCAACTAAACAGGGGGCTTACGCCGGGGCACCCGCGCGGCGGGTCGGCTCGCCTGGCGTGGGTAGGAATCATGTCGTTCATCCTGCTGCTGCTTTCCAGGCCGGCCGTCGCCGCCGAGGCAGGGAAAGGCACGGTGGACTTCAGCCGCGACGTCAAGCCGCTCTTGTCGAACACATGCTTCAAGTGCCACGGGCCCGATCCGGCGGTGCGTAAAGGTGGAACCGATGGCTTGCGGCTCGATACGGCCGAAGGGGCGGCGGCCGACCTGGGCGGCTATGCCGCGGTCGTGCCCGGCCAACCAGAGAAAAGCGAACTCGTCGCCCGCATCACGTCAACCGATCCCGACTCGGTGATGCCGCCCGCATCGACCGGCAAGAAGCTGACCGCCCGAGACATCGAATTGCTGACGACCTGGGTCCGCGAGGGGGCGCAGTACGCCGGGCATTGGTCGTACGCGAAGCCCATGCGGCCGGTTCCGCCGGCGGTCGACGACGGCGCCTGGCCACGCAATGAAATCGACCCTTTCATCCTCCACCGGCTCCAGCGAGAAGGGCTGAAACCGTCGCCCGAGGCCGACCGCTACGCGCTGGCGCGGCGCGTGTCGCTCGACTTGACCGGCTTGCCGCCGACCATCGAAGAGACCGACGCTTTCGTTTCCGATCCCGATCCGCGGGCCTACGAGAAGCTGGTCGAACGGCTGTTGGAGAAGCCGGCCTACGGCGAGCACTGGGGACACATGTGGCTCGACCTGGCCCGCTATGCCGATTCAGCCGGCTACGCCGACGATCCGCCGCGCACGATCTGGCTTTATCGCGACTACGTGATCCGCTCGCTGAACGCGAACAAGCCGTTCGATCAGTTCACCGTCGAGCAACTCGCCGGCGACTTGTTGCCCAGCCCGACCGACGAGCAACTCATCGCCACGGCGCTGCACCGCAACACGCTGACCAACAACGAGGGCGGAACCAACGACGAGGAGTTCCGCAACGTCGCCGTCGTCGACCGCGTCAATACGACGATGGCCGTTTGGATGGGCACCACCGTGGCCTGCGCCCAGTGCCACGACCACAAGTACGACCCGATCACGCAGCAAGACTTCTTCCGTTTATTCGCCTTCTTCAACAATACCGCGGACGCCGATCGGACGGATGAGTCGCCGCTACTGCCGATCTATAGCGACGAGCAACAGCGGCGGCGGACGGCGTGGCAGGGGCAACTCGCCGCGCTGGAGCAAACGCTGCGCACGCCGCCAGAGGAGTTACAGGCCGCGCTGCGGGCCGCCCAAGAGCGCTGGGAGCGTGCCTTCCCTCTCGACTTGAAATGGCAGCCGCTGGCGCCGGCCGCGGTCAAAGCGGAGTCCGGCGCGGCCGTGACACTTGCCGGCGACGGCTCGGTACACGTCGCGCCCGGGGCGGTCAACGACACCTATACGGTCGAAATAACACTGCCTGCTACATTGGACACGGCGGCGGATGGCACGGGGAGTTTGCACGCCACTTTGCACGCGCTGCGGCTCGAGGTTCTTCCCGACGACACGCTGGCGGCCAAAGGCCCCGGCCACGCGAACGGCAATTTCGTGCTGACCGGCGTCAACGCCGTGCTGACTCCGCCCGAGAATCAGATACCCGTTGCTCGCTATGTGCGGATCGAGTTGCCGGGCAGCGGCAAGATCCTCTCGCTGGCCGAGGTGCAAGCGTTCCACGGCGGCGAGAACGTGGCGCCAGGCGGCGAGGCCTCGCAAAGCAGCACGGCCTTCGACGGAGCGGCGAAACGGGCCATCGACGGCAACAGTAACGGCCGTTACTTCGAAGCCAACTCGACCACGCACACGGCCGCTTCGGAAAACCCGTGGTGGGAAGTCGACCTCAAGCAAGTTCAGCCAATCGACCGGATCGTCGTCTTCAACCGCACCGACCCCACGACGGAAGACCGGTTGAGCAACTTTCGCCTGCTGCTGCTCGACGCGCTTCGCGAGCCGGTTTGGCAACAGACCGTCGCCGTCGCTCCCAAGCCCAGCAGGGAGTTTTCGACCCACGGCGCTCGCCCCCTTGAGTTGACCGTCGCCGTGGCCGACTACAGCCAGGCCGGTTTCGATCCGCAACAGGTGCTCAAGAACCCGGACCCGAAGCAGAAGGGCTGGGCGATCGGCGGCGCGACGGGGGTGCCGCACATGCTGACGCTCGTGGCCGGCAGTGATACCTCCGGCAGTGATACCGCCGGCAGTGGCACCTCCGGCAGTGGCACCTCCGGCAGTGGCGTCGAACTCAAGGCCGGCTCGAAGCTGACCGTCACGCTGGCGCACGCCTCGCAGTTGGCCAACCACACGCTGGGGCATTTCCGGCTGTCGCTTACCGGCGACGCGCGGGCGGCCGAGCTGGCGCGCACGCCGATCCCGGTGGTCGAAGCGCTGCGCCTGCCCGCCGGCCAGCGGGCCGCGGAGCAGGCCGAGTTGATCACGCGGCACTACCTGTCGCTGGCGCCCGAACTGGAGCCGGCGCGGCGGCAAGCCGCCGAACTGACGAAACAACTGGCCGAACTGAAGCCGGCCACCGTGCCGATCCAGCGCGAGTTGCCCGGCGATCAGCGCCGCAAGACGCAAATCCAGCATCGCGGGAACTTCCTCGACCTGGGCGCCGAAGTGAGCGAGGGAACGCCGGCCGCGTTTCCACCGTTGCCTCAAGACGCGCCGCGCAACCGCCTGACGCTGGCCCACTGGCTGATCGACGAGAACAACCCGCTCACGCCGCGCGTGATCGCCAACCGGTACTGGGAGCAGTTGTTCGGCATCGGCATCGTCTCCACCAGCGAGGAGTTCGGCGCGCAGGGCGAAATGCCGTTCCATCCCGAATTGCTCGACTGGCTGGCCACCGAACTGGTCCGCGGCCAGTGGGACTTGAAAGCCTTTTTGAGGCGGCTGGTCACATCGGCCACCTACCGCCAGTCGTCGCGAGTGACGCCGGAATTGGACGAGCGCGACCCGGACAACCGGCTGCTGGCCCGCGGGCCGCGCGTGCGGCTCTCGGCCGAGGCGGTTCGCGACCAGGCGTTGTTCGCCGGCGGCCTGTTGAGCACGAAGATGTACGGACCCTCGGTCAGGCCGCGGCAGCCGTCGATGGGTGTCAGCGCGGCGTTCGGCGGGGGCATCGACTGGCAGACGAGCGACGGCGAGGACGGCTACCGCCGCGCGCTGTACACGATGTGGCGGCGTTCGAATCCGTATCCGTCGATGGCCACGTTCGACGCGCCGAACCGCGAGGTCTGCACGGTGCGGCGGGTGCCCACGAACACCCCGCTGCAAGCGCTGGTGACGCTGAACGACCCGGTATTCGTCGAAGCGGCGCAGGCGCTGGCGCGCCGGGCCGTGTCGGCCGGCGGCCCGGCGGCGGCCGACCGGGCGAGGTACGCATTCCGGCTGTGCCTGGCGCGGCCCCCTCATGATGACGAGCTGGCCCGGCTGGTGCGACTTTATGAGCGGAGCCTGGCTCGTTTTGCCCAGAGTCCCGCGGAGGCCAAGCGATTGGCCACCGAGCCCTTGGGCGAGGCGCCGGCGGAAATGAACCTGGCCGAGTTGGCGGCCTGGACGGTGGTGGGCAACGTGCTGCTGAATCTGGATGAGACGTTGATGAAACGCTGAGGAATTGCGGGAAGCCTGGCGAGCGGGGGGCGTTAGCCCCCTGTTTGTTGTCCGTAACGCTACTAGGGTGTTGATATACTGTGCGCGGCCCAGAATGAGACGTTCACGGTGGCTGTGGCAGAGCCTAAGCGATGCCCCGGTCGCTATGTAGCCGGGGCATCGCTTACGCTCTGCCACCAGCCACCACCTTCTCGTGGCAAAATGTCTCATTTTCGGCCGCGCGAAGTATATCTGGCCGAGTTCGACCGTTGGTGAGGCGAGTTGCCGAGTGTCGGCGTAGCTTACGCGCTCGGTGGCTCGAGGAGCTGTGATTTCGAGAGAGGCCGTGAAATGGCGAGGTGGATTCCCCATCGCGAGAGCCTGACGGTCGAATTCAAGAGCGACCGCAGTCGGCTGCCTGATCGCGAGTTGGTGACCGCGGCGGTCTGCCTGGCCAATACCGAAGGCGGCGAAATCTACATCGGTGTGGAGGATGACGGAACGCCTTCCGGGCTGCACGCGGCCCACCAGAACATCACGAGCTTGGCGGCCCTGATTGCGAATTCGACGACCCCGCCGCTTTCAGTGCGCGTCGAGGCCCTCGACGTCGATGGCCGGAGAGTGGCCAAGATCCTTGTCCCGAAGTCGCGCCAACTGGTCGCCACTTCCGAAGGATTGCTCCAGCGGCGCCGCATCAAGGCCGATGGCCTCCCGGAATGCATTCCGTTTTACCCGCACGAGTTTGCCCGGCGCCAATCGGACTTGGGACTGGTCGATTACTCGGCACTGCCCATTGCGGGCGCGTCGCTGGACGATTTCGATCCGTTGGAACGGGAACGGTTACGGCAATTCGTGGCCCGTTACCATGGCGATGCGTCGCTCCTCGGGCTTAGGGACGACGAACTCGACGGTGCCTTGGGTTTGGTCGCGGCCGACAACGGCCGACCGGTGCCGACGGTCGCTGGATTGCTGCTCGTCGGACGAGAGCCCGCTTTGCGCCGGCACATCCCGACGCATGAGGTCGCCTTCCAGGTACTCGAGGGAACCGACGTGCGCGTCAACGATTTTTGTCGCGCCCCGCTGCTCAAGACGTTCGAGCGCGTGGAGGAGCAATTCGCGGCGCGAGTGGTCGAAAATGAAATCGAGATCGATCTTTTCCGGGTGCCGATCCCCAAGCCGCGGCATCGACCTGATTTATCAAGGACTACTTCGTTACGGCCGGTCTGCTCCAAATTACAGCCGGAGCAGTTCCGACACGGTAGCCGTTCTGCTTCCCGGTGGCGCGGCCGATTTGGACCTTTTGCGGACCATCGTCGCGGAGGAAAAACGTCTGTCCAGTCTCCTGCCCGTTCCCTCATCGCCTTGGTCTTGCTGCGACAGGAACGCCGCGTCGACACGACGCGATTGGCGCGGCAGATCCAACGTGCCGACGACAGCGCTCGACAAGTGCTGGAACGGCTGCTGGAGGCGGGACTGGTGCAAGCTCACGGGGTCAAAAAAGGGCGCACCTATACACTCAGCCCGCGGGTTTACAAGGACTTGGGGCAACCGGCCGGTTATGTCCGCCAAGCTGGGTTCGAGCCGATTCAGCAGGAACAAATGGTGCTCAAGTACGTTCAGGCACATCAGCGAATCGCGCGCAAGGATGTTGTCGCCCTGTGCGGGATCAATGACGATCAGGCAAGGCGAATGCTCCGGAAGTTGGCGTCGGAAAAGAAGCTAAAACCTGAGGGGAAGGGGCGGGCGACCGGCTATGTCGTCCCGTAATCGCGCCCACGCGCGATTCACAATCGCGCAGGCTCGTTTTAATCGCGCAGTGCGCGATTTCGATTCGCGCTTGCCAGATTTTCCCGTCAGGTGAGCCCGCGGATCCCATGAAAATGCCTGTTGTTGCTGGTATACTGCCATAATGAAGGCACGACCTGAATACGTGGTGGGCGGTGCCCACCCTACATCGGAACCCTCGCTTATGGACTTCCCTAATCCGCAATCCGCGATCCGCAATCCGCAATTGCTCCTCCAGACCCGGCGGCATTTTCTCAAGGATTGCCAGACCGGTATCGGCGCCTTGGCCCTGGGCTCGCTTTTGGCGCGCGACCTGCCCGCGGCGCCGACGGCGGCGGTCAACCCGCTGGCGCCGAAGCCGCCGCACTTCGCGCCCAAGGCGAAGCGCGTCATCTACCTGCACCTGACCGGCTCGCCGCCCCACCTGGACCTGTACGACTACAAGCCGGAACTGGTCAAGCACAACGGCGAGCCGTGCCCCGACGCGTTCCTCAAGGGAAAGCGTTTCGCGTTCACGTCGGGCACGCCCAAGCTGCTGGGCACGCCGCGCCGGTTCGCCCAGCATGGACAGGGCGGCGTGTGGCTCTCCGACGCGGTCCCCCACTTGCACGAAGTCGCCGACGAGATGTGCGTCATTCGTTCGATGACCACCGACCAGTTCAACCACGCGCCGGCCGAACTGCTGCTCTACACCGGCTCGCCGCGCTCCGGCCGGCCTTCGATGGGCGCCTGGGCCACGTATGGCCTGGGTTCGGAAAACGAGAATCTGCCGGGCTTCGTGGTGCTGATCTCAAGCGGCGTGCAGCCCAACGGCGGCAAGAACTCGTTCGGCAGCGGTTTCCTGCCCTCCGTGTATCAGGGCGTGCAGTGCCGCTCGAAGGGCGACCCGGTGCTTTACGCCTCGGACCCGCCTGGCATGAACCGCGAAACCAGGCGCGAAACGCTCGACGCGCTGCGCGATTTGAACGAGATCCAGGCTCGCGAATTGGGCCACCCCGAAACGCTCACGCGGATTGCCCAGTATGAGTTGGCCTTTCGCATGCAGACCGCGGTGCCCGACGTCATGGACATGACGCGCGAGTCGGCCGACACGCTGGCGGCCTACGGCGCCCAACTCGGCGCCGCCAGCTTCGCCAACAACTGCCTGCTGGCGCGGCGGCTGGTCGAGCAAGGGGTGCGGTTCGTGCAACTGTTCGACTGGGGCTGGGACTTCCACGGCACCGGCGCGGACACGGGTATCGGCGACGGACTGACCAACAAGTGCGCCACGATGGACAAGCCGGTTTCGGCGCTGATCAAGGATCTCAAACAGCGCGGGCTGTTGGACGAGACGTTGATCATCTGCGGCGGCGAGTTCGGCCGCACGCCCTTCCGCGAAGGGCGCACGGCGGGCGGCAGTGTCCTGGGCCGCGACCACTTCCCCGATTGCTACTCGATGTGGCTCGCCGGCGGCGGCGTCAAGGGGGGGCACACGCACGGCGAATCGGACGAGTTGGGCTTCTCGGTCGCACGCGACAAGGTCCACGTCCACGACCTGCAAGCCACGATCATGCATCTGCTGGGTTTCGACCACACACGCCTATCGTACCGTTTCCAGGGTCGCGACTACCGCCTGACCGACGTCCACGGCGAGGTCGTGCGGGCCGTGCTGGCGTGAACGCCGCTTCGATCAGCCCAACGACGGCAGAGGGAAATCGCCGATCGATTGGCAAGACCGCCGGCGGCGCGATAGAATAGGCATGTTCGTTTTTCCAAGCCGTCCGAGGTGGGCCAATGAGGAGTCCTTTTCCCGGCATGGACCCGTACCTGGAAGATCCGGCATTTTGGCCCGATTTTCATCATGAGTTCATCGGGGCCCTGCGCCACGAGATCAAAGCCGTTTTGCCCAAGAACTACGAGGCGCGGCTTGATGAGCGTGTCGCGCTGGTCGAGGCCGTCCCCGCGGACGCCAAGGAGATTCTGCCGGACGTTGCCGTTTTGCGTCGCGGCGAACATTCAAGCGCGTTGCCTGCGTCGAGCGGCGGGTTGCTGATCGAACCGGTCAGTCTGCTCCTGTTCGCCGAAGAGGAAATTCGCGACGTCTGGATCGAGATTCGCCGTCGGCCGGATCGAGAATTGGTAACCGTCGTCGAGGTGCTTTCCCCCTGGAACAAAATGGGGGCCGGTCGTTATGAGTACCTCGCCAAGCGCCGTGCTTTGGGCCATCAATCGGTACACCTGGTCGAGCTCGACCTTCTGGTCGGCGGCGAGCGAGTCGCGGCGGCGCAAACGCTCCCGAACGGCGACTATTTCGCATTGGTGTCGCGCAGCGACGCCCGCCCACGCGGCAACGTCTACGGTTGGACGGTTCGTCAAGAGCTACCGAGCCTACCCGTCCCACTGGCCGATCCTGATCCTGACGTCATCGTGACCCTCCAAACCGCGTTCGCCGCGGCCTTTGAACGCGGTGATTACGGCGAATTGATCGACTACAGCCAACCGCCGAAGGCGCCGTTGGCTGAGTCGGAATTTCAATGGGCAACCGAGCACGCGCGTTGCGGCGACCGATGATGCTTACCTCGCCCGACGATCCCACCTTTGAAGATCTCCGCCAAGCGCTGGCCGAGCGGGCGGACGCGCTCGACGCCGCGGGCACATGGCCGAGCGAGCAACTTTCGCTTTGCCGGAAGGCCGGTGTCTTCGGCTGGTTCGTGCCGAGTGAGTGGGGCGGGTCGGGCTGGAACGACGTGGACCTGTTGCGGGCCTACTTGAAACTCAGTTCCGCCTGCTTGTCGACCACCTTCGTGCTCACACAACCCCAGGGGGCCTGCCAGCGAATTCTTGCGAGCGACAACTCCGAACTTAAGACCCGCGTGCTGCCCAGCCTGGCACGCGGCGACCGTCTGGCGACCGTCGGCATTTCGCACCTGACGACCAGCCGGCGACACCTTGCGCGCCCGGTGCTCACAGCGCGCGTTGACGGCGGCGGGTTCATCCTGGACGGCACAATCCCCTGGGTCACCGGCGCCGTCGAGGCCGATTACGTTGTGACCGGCGCCACCTGCGATGACGGCCGGCAGATTCTGGCGTTGCTGCCCATCGCGTCGCCGGGCGTGACACCGCTTGCCCCGGCGCGGCTGGTGGGCCTGACCGCGACATGCACCGGAGAGGTACGCTGCGAGGGAGCGAGGCTGGGCGAGGAATGGCTGTTGGCCGGTCCCGTGGAAGGCGTGCTCACGCAGGGGCGCGGCGCCGGTACGGGCGGATTGCAAACGTCCGCGTTGGCCATCGGCCTGGCGTCGGCCGCGATCGGTTATCTGCGTGAGCAAGCCGAAGAACGGCCCGATCTGGTCGCGCCGGCCGAGGCGCTACGCGGCGAACACGGCGAACTCGAAGTTGAGCTTTTGTCGTTGGCGTCCGGCGAGCGGTGCGTAAGCTACGACGACGTTCGCGTACGCGCCAACAGCCTGGTACTGCGGGCCACCCAGGCGGCCTTGGCCGCCGCGAAGGGGAGCGGTTACGTCGCCGGACACCCGGCCGGACGCTGGTGCCGCGAGGCGCTTTTCTTTCTGGTTTGGAGTTGTCCGCGGCCGGTCATGGCCGCGGCCCTGTGCGAACTGGCGGGCTTGGAAGCGTAGCCGCCTGCCTCAGCTACGGTCGAGCCGGTCCAGCGCGTCGGCCAGTTGTTCCCACCGCTGTTGGAGGCTGCCGGTGTAGCCGATCGAGATGCGCACCAAGCCTGGCGAAATGCCGGCCCGGCGCTGGTCGGCCGGCGATAGCTCGCTCGACGTGGAACTGGCGGAGCACGACAGCAGGGTGTCGAAGTAACCCAGGCTCACGGCGATGTAACCGAAGCTTTGCTCGTTTTGCAAGAGCTCCATGAACCGGTTCGCCCGTT
The DNA here is from genome assembly GCA_035531595.1 of Pirellulales bacterium. Classification (GTDB taxonomy): domain Bacteria; phylum Planctomycetota; class Planctomycetia; order Pirellulales; family JAICIG01; genus DATKSN01. The sequence goes on from DATKSN010000074.1 coordinate 10,303, forward strand.
CGGCCGTCCCCAAATCGAGGCAAAAGATGCCGCCGTAACCAAAGCCGGGGTTGGCCAGCCGAGCGAGCAGTTGGTGCTGCGGGTGGGACGCCAGTCCAGGGTAGATCACGCTCAGCCCGCGTTCGGCCAGGCGATGACTGAAGTCCAAGGCCCGCCGGCCATGCTCGGCCATCCGCAGCCCCAAGTGCGGCAGTCGCAGCCCGATCTCGAATGCCACGCGGGGGTCCATCGTCGGCCCCAGCAGCATCAGCGCGCCGCCGTGCAGGTCCATCATCCGGTCGATCAAATCTTGTGGGGCGCAAATCGCGCCCGCGATGCAGTCGGAAGCGCCGTTGATGAACTTGGTGAGACTGTGGACCACCACGTCGGCCCCGAGCTGGGCGGGCGAAAGGATCATCGGTGAAAACGTGTTGTCCACCGCCAGCATGGCCCCGTGCCGGTGCGCCAGTTCGGCCAAGCGCGGGATGTCGGCCACGACGAGCGTCGGGTTCGACATCGACTCGACGTAGAGCAACTTCGTGCGGTTGGTGAAGGCGGCTTCGAGAGCGTCGACGTCGGACACATGGGCGAACGTCGCGTGGATACCGGACTTGCGAGGAAGAAAATCGTGAAACAGGGCATACGTGCCGCCGTAGAGCGCGTCGGAGGCCACGATGTGGTCCCCTTGATCGCAGCATTGCAACACCACGGCCGCGACGGCGCTCATGCCGCTGGCGGTGCAGTAGCCGGCCTGAGTGCCTTCGAGCGCCGCCAATTCGCGGCCCAGCACGTACACCGTTGGATTGTAATGCCGGCCATAAAGGTAAAAGCCGCCGCTCGCCGGACCGAGCTGGCCCTGGAACAGCTTGGGCAGCAACTCCGGCTCGAGCACCGTGAAGGTGGTGCTGGCCTCGATCGACATGTTGACGCCACCATGCTCACCGAACTCGTGCCGCAGGTCGGCCAGCGATTCGACCGGGTTGAAGGGGGAGTCATTGGTCATTGGTCTCCTTTCTCCTTTCTCCTTTCTCCTTTCTCCTTTCAACTTCCCCTCCAAGTCGGTTTTTTCTTACGCGCGGCGGCGTGCCGGTGGAGTGGCTTGAATTCGTCGGACACGGGGCTGGAGCGCGGCACCTGCCCATCGTGGCGCTGGACCTTGGCGGCCTTCGGCCGGCCATCGTCACCATCCGGCGGCGCCAACTCGAACGATACGCCCTGCCCCTCGCGGAGCTGATCGAACACGTCGCCTTCCAAGGTTGAACGGTGAAAGAAGACGTCGGACCCGCCCGCGCTGGGTCCGATGAAACCGTACCCCTTGTCGGCAACGATGCGTTCAATCCATCCCAGCGGCATAGGCACGGCTCATCGACGCGAAGGGAGAGTTTTGGGCACGTACGGGTGTGCCCGTTTTCGGAGCACCTTGGCCGTGACGATCGTGTCGGGCGTGGCGCCGGTCTCAGTGCGGTTGAGCTGATCGATGGCGTTCATGCCTTCGATCACCTGGCCGAAGACGGTATGCTTGCCGTCGAGGTGGGAGGTGGCCGTGAAGGTAATGAAGAATTGCGACCCGCCCGTGTCACGGCCGGCATGGGCCATGCTCAGGCTGCCGCGGGCGTGCTTGCGGGCGCCCTTAAGCTGGCACTCGCAGGCAATCGAGTAGCCGGGGCCGGCCGTGCCGGTTCCCTTGGGGCACCCTCCCTGGGCCATGAAGCCGTCGATCACGCGGTGGAACTTCAGGCCATCGTAGTATTTCTTTTCGACGAGCTGGATGAAATTGGCCACCGTATTGGGTGCTTCGTCCTCGAACAACTCGATGACGACGTCTCCCTTGGAGGTTTTGAACTCGACGCGTGGCAAGTCGTTTTCAGCCTGAGCCATGTTCTTGGGTTCCTTAGCCTTGAAGCGGGCCATTGTCATTCTTCAGCCACCAAGGATACGGTATGGTCCCCAATCGTACAACCACCCTCCCGAAGGAGCCGACTGCGGAACGGCGTGGGGCCGGATCTGCCTTTCCCTGGAAGGGGTCGTTGTGTACCATTCATCAAAGGATACTGATCGTTGGGCTTGTCCGATCGGAGGAAATCGATCACACTATGCATGCGTTTTGCGGATTTGCGCCATTATCAAGGAGGACCGGCATGGATGCCACCGCGCCCAATCAGCCCCGATCGTTGCCGAACCAGGCCAGCCTGGATTATTCATGGTCCCGTAGCTGGCTTCGCAAGAAGTCAGGCCGTGGACGCGAGTTACGCCAGAATTCTTGCGAATTCTGCCACAGCACAGTGCGTGAGTTCCGCCCTGGACCATGCATAATCCGGGCTACGTGGCTAGCCTGTTTGCTGGCCTGCATGTTGCTGATGAGCCGTGGATCGTTGCGGGCTGGGGAACCCGCCCAGGGGCTGGAGGGAATTGCCCATACCACCGCTGGAAAACTTTTCATTTGCGGCGGCGGCCGATTGCCCGATGAACTGCGGCGGCGCTTCATCGACATGGCCGGCGGCCCGCAAGCTCGGATCGTGGTGATTACCACGGCCAGCCCCTACGCCGACACCGACCGGATGGAGCCGAAACTGGCCCTCTGGCGTGAGCAATCGCTGGCTGATTTGACCTTTTTGCACACCCGTTCACGAGTGACGGCCGATGAAGCCCAGTTCGTCAGGCCGCTGACGCTGGCGACCGGAGTCTGGTTCGTGGGAGGCGACCAGAACTGGTTGATCGACACCTACCTGGGCACATCGACTGAGCGCGAAATTCACGGCGTGCTGGCGCGGGGCGGTGTGGTGGGGGGCACTTCGGCCGGTGCGGCGATCATGTCGCCCGTGATGATCCGCCGCGACAGGCCGACGCTTCAGTTCGGACCTGGTTTTGGCTTCTTGCAGGGCACGGTCGTCGATCAGCACTTTCTCAAACGCAAACGGCAAGAACGGCTGCTGCGGGTGTTGGGTGGTCATCCGGGACTTTTGGGATTGGGGATCGACGAGGGAACCGCGCTATTGGTCGATGGAAGCCATCTGTTCGTGTACGGCGAATCGCAGGTGATGGTCTGTTCGCCGCCCGCCGCCGACCTGCCCGCCGACGTGTACTCGCTCGATCCGGGCGCCGAGGCGGATCTGCCGCAGCTTCGGGCGCACGCGCTGGCCCGCATCGAGCCCAAGCCGGCCGAGCCCGCCGACGACCATGTGGCGGCCGCGCCGGCCGACGAGGATTCCCCCGACGCGGATCCTGCCGACAGCAGTTCCACGGTCGGCGTGACGGCCGACGACGTGGGCGCGGCGCAGCCGACGGTGGAAAAAGTTGGCCACTAACCCGGATTATTCATGGTCCCGTAGCTGGCTTCGCAAGAAGTCAGGCCGTGGACGCGAGTTACGCCAGAATTCTTGCGAATTCTGCTACAGCACAGTGCGCGAATTTTCTGTAGGGAACGCCCTCCGTGGCGTTCCGTGAAGCTGGTGCGACGTCTTAAGGCAGGCAGGACACGGAACGCCACGGAGGGCGTTCCCTACAGAGTCGGTTGTGAAAAATACGATCTAGTCGTCGAACAGCAGAACCTCGATCGTTCCGTCGCGGGTGACGTAGCCGCGGAAGAGGGCTTCCGAATTGTGGGCCGCCGCATAATTGCCCTTCGCGTCGAGCGCGATCACGCCCCCTTCGCCGCCGGCTTCCTTGAGGGTCTGGTTGACCATCTGATCGACCGCCTCTTCGACAGGGAGCCGTTCGTACTTCATCAAAGCGTCGATTTCGTGGGCGACGACGTAACGGATGAAGTATTCGCCGTGGCCGGTGCAGGAGACGGCGCAGCCGTCGTTGTCGGCGTACGTGCCGGCGCCGATGATCGGCGAATCGCCGACGCGCCCGAAAGCCTTTCCGCTGATGCCTCCGGTCGACGTGCCGGCGGCCAGGTTGCCGAGCGCATCGAGGGCCACGGCGCCGACAGTCCCCCAGATGTGCTTCGTTTCCCCTTCCACCGCTTTCCTATCCGCCGGTTTCCCGTCGGCCGGTTTCCCTGACGAATGCTTCTTCCAACCCTTGGGCGGCTGCTGTTTCGAGCGTGCCCAATGTTCCTCGATTTGCCGGCGGCGCGGCAACGTCGAGAAATACTCAGGCTCGACGATCTCCAGTCCGTTTTGCGAACAAAAGACTTCGGCGCCGCGGCCGATGAGTAAGACGTGCGGCGACTTCTCCAGCACGGCGCGCGCGGCTGAGATCGGGTTCTTGACCACGGTCACGCCGGCGACCGCCCCGGCGCGGCGGGTTTTCCCCTCCATGATCGACGCATCGAGCTCGTTGCGTCCCTCGTTGGTGAAGACCGCGCCTTTCCCCGCGTTGAACAGCGGCGAATCTTCCAGCGCGCGGATGGCGGTTTCCACGGCGTCCAGGCCGCTGGATTGGGGTTTCGCCAGCGCGTCGAAGCCCCTTTGCAAAGCGTGTTCGAGCGTCGCGCGCAGCTCGGCTTCGTGTTCTTCCGAAACCTCCTCGCGCGGCGAGCCCAACCCGCCGTGTACCGCGAACACGACGCCCGGCACATGGGATGGCCGATCGACGGCGTTGGTTTGCGCGCCCGACGCGAAAACGACCATCGCGACGATCCCGATCCGGTTCATGGCCAATGCCTCTCCAAGAGGTCCAAGGGAACGAACAACTATTGCTCCGGCGCGGCGGGGATCGCATCGCTCCAGGTGTCGGTGCGGAACGGAATGGCCGGCAGTCCGGCCTGGTTCGCGAGGTTCGGCTCCGCCGCCTGGTGCCACGCGAAGCGAACCGCGACGGGTGAGGTCACCTGGGGCGACTTGACCACGACCATGTCGCCTTCGATCGTGGCCGTGGCGGGCACGAACTTCTTGTCGGCCCCCGCGATCGAAAACCACGTCAGCGGCTTGCCGTCGCGCGACTTGAGCCCCTGGGCGTATTCCTTCTTGAACTTGAGCTTGATCTGGTCGAGATCCACGCTCATCGATTCGTAGAGCGGACCCGAGTAGACCACGTCGCTCTTGCCGTAGGTCTTGGCCAAGGCCCACAACGCCAGCCGCCGGCCGACCTCCTGCTTGTTGGGAGGATGAATATCGCGAACCGTGCTGATGTCGGTGGTCACGGCCATGCCCGTGTTCGGAAACGCCAAGGTCGCCGTCTGGGCCTCCCAGATCTCGGGCAGCAAGGTCACATTCTGATCGTAATAGTAGGGCGCGAGTTGCACGAACAGGAACGGAAAATCGCCCTGACCCCAGACGTCGCGCCAGCCCTGGATGAGGCCCTTCATCAGCGAATGATAGTGCATGCCCTGACCGCGATTCGATTCGCCCTGATACCAGAGCGCCCCCCGCAGCGCGAACGGCGCCAGCGGGTGGATCATGCCGTTGTAAAGCCCCGTGGAAACATTGTTGCTATTGAACGGCAGGCCGGGCATGGCCGGCGGATCGGGAATCTCCCGCCCCGCCGCGGCGGCCTTGTCCGCCGCCGCCAGCCAGGCTTTCGTTTCCTCGATCTTGGCCTTGAGCGCGTTCTGGTAGCCCGTCCGCAACGCCTGGATCTGGTCGCGCTCCGCTTGCAGGTCGGGCTGCGAGGCGAAACCGGCCGGCGGAATCCAGGGCTCGATCCGCGTACCGCCCCATGATGTGCCGATCATTCCCACCGGTAGGCCCAACGCCTTGTGGATCTCGCGGCCGAAGAAATAACTGACCGCCGAAAACTCCGGCACGGTTTGCGGCGAGCAGACCTGCCAGCTTGCGTTGACGGTCTTGGCCGGCCTGCCGGCCGGCACCAGCGGCACCGAAAAAAGGCGGATTTGCGGATCGTTCGCCGCCGCGATTTCCTCGGCCGAGTTGACCGATTGCCTCACCGCCCATTGCATGTTCGACTGTCCGGAACCGAGCCAGACCTCTCCCACGAGGATGTCGCTGAGCTTGATGGTGTTCTTGCCACTGATCGTCATTTCGAGTGTCTGGCCCGCGGCTTGCAGTTCGGGCAGCTTGACCAGCCATTTCCCCTCGGCGTCGGTCTTGGCGGTGGCCTTGATGTCGCCCAGGGCCACCGTCACCTCTTCGCCGGGGCTGGCCCACCCCCAAATCGTGATCGGCATGCCGCGCTGCAAGACCATATGATCGCCGATCACGGCGGGTAGCGCCACGTCCGCCCGGGCCCTCGCCGCGGGGGCCGCTAAAAAGAGCACAAAGACGAGTGATTTCACCACCGAGCGGTAGTTGAGGTGGGGGTGTTGCATACGGCGACCTTTCAAATGTCGTTGGGGAGTGCGTCTGCAGGGAGGGTTATGGTGAAGATTATAATCGTCGGCCGGGGCCGTGGCCAGCGGGTGGCCGAATACTCGCCAATTGGCGCGGTCCCGCGTCATCTGCTACATTGGGGGGCGATCCCGTAGGGTGGGCACCGCCCACAACGAACGCGGGCTAAAGCCCACGCTACATCGTGGGCCTTGTCTATTCAACCGGAAGGAGCCGACTGATGTCGAAGAAAAAGAAGAACGACCGAAGAGGGAAAGGGCGCCCACGACACGGTCGCCCCTCCGACGCGCCGCCGCCCGTGGCATTCGTACACGACCTCCGGCCGATGGAACGCATCCTTTCACAGATGGCCGCCGGTATGGACGGCAATCGGTCTGAAACCGCGCTCGACCGCGCCCAGGAATTGTTCTACCGGGCATTCAAAGCGGCCCATCCCTCGGAAAAGTCGAGCTTGGCCCGCAAGGCGCTCGACATCTCGCCCGACTGCGCCGACGCCTGCGTGCTCTTGGCCGAGCAGACCACTTCGGTCGAGGAGGCGCTGGCGTTCTACGAGCAAGGCGTGGCGGCCGGCGAGCGCGCCTTGGGAGAGAAGTTCTTCCAGGAGAACGCTGGAAGTTTCTGGGGAATTCTCGAAACCCGCCCTTACATGCGCGCCCGCAAGGGCATGGCCGATTGCCTGGCGGCGACCGGCCACCGCGAGGCCGCCTCCGAGCACTACCGCGAATTGATCAGGCTCAATCCCAACGACAACCAGGGGGTGCGGCACGCGCTGGCCAAGTCGCTCTTGGACTTGGGCCGCGATGACGAGCTGGAAACGGTGCTGGAGCGCTACCCCGACGACTGCATGGCCGCCGGCAGCTACAGCCGGGCGTTGGTGGCCTTCCGCCTGTACGGCGACGTCAAAACCGCTCGCGAGCGACTTCGATCCGCGCACGGTCACAATCGCCATGTGCCGGGCAAACTGTTGGGCCATGAGCGTGGTGCGCCCGACGAGTTCCAGAACATGGTCGCGCTGGGCAGTCCCGACGAGGCCGCGGTCTACGCCGCCACGTTCCGCGGCGCGTGGCGCGAGACGCCCGGCGCTTTGGCCTGGCTGCGCGACGTGCTCGATGTGCCGGCGGTCGCCGAACGCCCGGCGCCTGGTCCAAAGGCCGTCGTGAAAATCGACACGCTCCAGACCCTCGAACAGCGGCCCGACGAAGTGTGGCAAGTCGTCATCACCCGCGCCGACGACGACAAGGCCCCCGGGGACGAACCGTGGATGATGATGATCGCGTCGAGCGACTACGACCAACCGTTGGCGATCAAACCGCTCGCCGGCGGACCTGCCGGCGACGCGGTCTGGCTGGTGCTGAGTGAAACCATGCGACGACCGGCCGATCGCGACCCGCGCCGGCCGGGCGTGGTGGAATACGCGCCGGCCGACGCCGTTCCCACCTGGGCGGCGCGACTGGGCGAGATCGGCGTCGAGTGCCGCGCCAACGACGCGATTGGCGAAATGGTCCAAGCCTTTGAACGCCAGTCGCGTCAACTGCGCGACGCCCAGCGACAACCCATCTCGACGCCGCAGATCACGCGCTTGCCCCGGCAGCCCGGCGAGGTTTGGCAAATCGGCGTGGGCCGGTTCCCCGGCTGGGTCGGCGGACCCGACGATCCTCGCCGCGCCTGGATCGGAATGATCGTCGAAAGCGACAGCCGCTTCGTGCTGGCCAACGAAGTGACGGAAGACGAGGCCACGCCCGAATGGCTGGGGCAGGTGGCGGCGCGGGCGATGATGGCGCCGGGCGTCGGCCACCCGCACCGTCCCGCCGTCGCGCAGTTCCAATCGCCCGAGTTGGCCGCGTCGCTGCGATCGCAATTCGAGGAATGGGGCATTCGCGTCAAGGTCGAACCGGCGCTGGCGGTCTGGCACGAGGTCTTCGCCACGCTGACCGAGGGGATTGAGGAGCCCGACTCGTTACGTGGGATCGTCGAGGTGCCGGGGATGCGTCTTGAGCAGGTGGCGGGCTTCTACGAGGCGGCCGCCGAGTTCTATCGCCGCGCCCCCTGGCGGGACGCGCCGGGCGATACGCCGATCAGGGTCGAATGCGCGCGCTTTGAAAGCGGCACCTGGTACGGCATCGTAATGGGCCAGATGGGGATGACCCTGGGCCTGGTGTTGTACGAGAACCTGGCACTCATGAGGCGCTTGCTGGCCGGGCGGATCTCGGAGGAGGAACACAACCGTCGCGTGTCGGGCATTTTGCTGAGCTTCAGCGAAGGGTTTGAGACGCCGATTCGCGATGTGAACGCGGCCGAGGAGCATGGCTGGCCGCTGGCCGCGCCGGAGGCGTATCCGTGTGTGATTCGGCTCTCGCCGGGCATGGCTTCGCGCCCACCCTTGACCTGGGAACTGAAGCTGCTGGAAGGTTGCCTGCGGGCCATCCCCGATTTCCTGGGCCACGACGTCGACCAGCCGCTGTCGCTCACGGTCAAGGTCGCGGGCGACTATCTGCCGTTGACGCTCTCGTGGCGATTGGATTGATCATGGCCGGCTTTATTGGATATTCACCACATCGTCGGCTGAGACAACCCGGTCGGCGCCGGCCGCAATGTCATGGAGAACCACGCGAACCGTGCCGGGCGACTGCATGTCGATGCCAACGGGAATGGCTTGCATCGAGGAGCCGTCACGGAAGGTCACGATAGACGGTTGCAAAGCACCCGTTCGATTCATTAAACCGGCGGCCGTTTGCAGTACCTCGCTTCGGGTCATCTGGCCCGACGCTGGCGGGTAGATGTACGCCTCCTCGATTGCCAGGTTGCCAAGCCGCTTTCCCTGAAACCGAGCGGGGATTCTGCCCGGATAGCGGTCGCGCACCGTGATCGCGTCGCGCGCGATCGGGTTGGTGGCATTCACCAACCTGATGTCCGAAAGGGCAATGCATGGATCTGGGATCCGGCGCAAACAGGCGTAGACTGGCAGGTATCCTTCGCCGATTTTTGCCGTGTCCACTGACTTCGAAACGATGTACAGACGCCACAACCCCTCTTCGCTGGTCTTGATCCAGAACGCCGCCGTGACGTCAAAGCCATCACGGACGAGTTCGGCGATGAGCTTACGACCGTCATCGATCCGGTCGTCTACCAGTAATTCCGTATCCATGATATCACTCCGTCCGGATCATGAGTAATCGCCGCGTAGAGCGCCTTCGCATCGCCCTCCGTTTTTTGCTGGTAGCGGGCAGTTTCCTGCCACTGGACGGCGGTCGTCCAATGTTCGACAAACGCGCGGCTGCCTGCCGCGCTCGCTACAAGGCTCGAATTGAGTTCGTCCGTCAAGCCCGCAAGTTTGACCAGTTCCGCAAAGTCATGGGTGAAACACCGATCCGCGAACTTCTTATCCTCGAAGACACCACCGGTGTAAATCATGCGCGCAAGAACGCACGACTTGAGACCACACTCTACGGCATACCCGGCCACGTAGTAAGCGTAGGCCCAACGGTTACCGGTGATGAGCGCGGCCGCATCGAGAATCCTCTCCTCCGCCATCATCCGCAACTCGGCTTGGTTCACCGGCGACCCCGTTCGGTCGTGATCTTCACGCCAGCACGCCCGGATTCAAGATACCATCCAGCGCGGCGCGCAACCAGTCACGATCCCGCTGGTTTGGCAAGTTGGCGGGGGTTTCGCCGGACACCGGATTCGCGTTCAGGACGTCGTCGTCTGGCACGAGCGAATGGGAATGCCTCAGCGGCGGCAGATGAATCGCATCAGCCCCCAGATGAAATCGATCCGGCGGCGTTCGACTCGTTCGATCGTGAACCCGGCGCGGCGCAGCAACTCGCGACAACCCGACACGGAGTACATGCGGTGGAAGGCCGGATCGGTCCAGCGCAGCCACGCGCCACAAAGCTTGCAGCTCAGGTAGTCGTCGCACCAGTCGACGATCACGAGCGTTCCAGCGGGACGCAGGACGCGGTGCATTTCGGCGAGCGCGTCATGGGGGCCGCGAAAATAGTGAAAAGCATTCACGCAAAAGACGTCGTCGAACGAGCCGGCCGGCAGCGGCAGACGCGTGACGTCGGCCGCGACCAGGCCGGCATCGAGATCCTTCAGCGACGCCTCACGCAGCATGTTCAGGCTCAAGTCACTGCCCGTCATCCTTAGTTTTGGCCAATGGGACCGCAACCGCCGCTCCAACTCGCCGGTGCCGCAAGCCACGTCGAGCACCCTGCCGCTCGCCGACACGTCGAGCGACTCGACGGCGAAGCTCAGCGAAGCGTCGATGTAGCGTCGCCAGCGAAGGTCGTAGGTCGCCGCCAGTCGGTCGTAAGTGCGGCGTACCGGAGCATGGATGAACATTGGAATCGGCCGACTTTAATGTCTCCAGTTGCCTCATGGGTGGCCGTGCGCAGTGTAGCCTCTCAGCGGGTCGTTGTAAAGAAAAGCCGCCACGCCAGACCCCGATGCGGCTGGGCAAACTGGGGCGATTCGTCAAACTCGGCGGACCGTTAGGGCATTGCCGAGTTTGTTGGAAAATTCGAGCCGATCGCCCCGATGGTAATTGGAGGAGACAGCCATGGCACCGCCTTGAGCCGGCCCTTTTGCCAACCCACCGGCCGCCAGGGAAGCGGGTATTTGCGCGCGTAGGGTGGGTTTTATGAGGAACATCGACCGTGCCGGTCTGGTCGCCGCCGGAGCCATGTTGTCGCTGGCTCTATCGGCCGGCTGCCGATCTGGTGGCGTGCCCGCACCGCCGGCCGCCGGCGCTTCCCGTGTTTCCCCGCGACCGCCAAATCCCGCCGCCGACGCCGCGCGATCGCGCTCCGGCAAGCCTCCTGGAAACGTATCGGTTCTGCGGTCGGAAATGCGTATCGTCACGCCGCCGGGTGTACCGCCGGTGGACGCCCGCGTTACCCGCGCGACGACGGACGCGAATCCCGACACCGCCGGTCCTCACGTCCAGCCGGTCGCCCACCGCCGTGCCATCCCGACGTCGTCGGCCGCGGCGGTGGGAATCGACCCCGAACTGTTCTTCGACCAGCCGGTCCTTTCGGCCGACGAACTCGTCGGCCTGGTACTGGCGCGCAACCGAACCGCGCAGGCGATGGTCGCCACCTGGCGCGCCGCCTCCCAGCGGTATCCCCAGGCCGTGTCGCTCGAAGACCCTATCTTCAACTCGAATTTCGCTCCCGCTTCGTTCGCCTCGAACCAGGTGCAGCCGGCCTACGTGCTGGGAGCATCGCAGAAGATTCCCTGGCGCGGCAAGCGCCCCTTGCGCGGCGAGCAGGCCCAGGCCGAGGCGGCGGGCGCCTTTCAGGACTCGGAGGACGTCAAGCTCGAACTGGCCCAGGCGACCCGGCTGGCGTTTTACGACTATTATCTCGTCCGCCGCCAACTGGCTTTGAACGCGGAGAACCTGGCTCGGCTGGTCGAGTTCCGCGACACGGCCCGCGAGCGATACGAGGCGACCCTCTCGCCCGAAAACGACCTGCTGCAGGCCGAGCTTGAGCTTGCCGACGCCCAGCGGCGGCAGTTCGAGTTGGAGCGGATGGACGGCATCGCCAAGGCGCGGATCAACACGCTGTTGCACCGCGATCCGGGCGCGGCGTTGCCGCCGCCGCCGGCCACGTTGCCCGTCGGCGATGAGCCGCCGCCGGTCGAGGAGCTGCGCGCGATCGCCCTGTCGCGGCGGCCCGACCTGGCGTCCCTGGCGGCGCGGATTCGGGCCGAGCGAGCGGCCCTGGCCCTGACCTACAAGGACTTCTATCCCGACTTGGAGTTGTTCGCGCGCTACGACTCGTTCTGGCAGCCCAACTCGCAGCGCGATTTGCGTTCGCAAGTCGGGATGAACATGAACATGCCGCTCTACCGCGACCGGCGACACGCGGCCGCGAGGGAAGCGATGTACAACCTCAGCCGGCGGCGTGCCGAGTACGAGCAGCGCCTCGACGACGTCAATCAGGAAGTGCAGGCGGCTTACGAGCAGTTGCGTGAGAGCCGCCGGGTCGTCGACCTCTACTCGAGTTTGTCGTTGCCGCGCGCCGAGCAGAACGTCGGCGCCGCTCGGGCGGGCTACGAGGCCGGCCAGGAGGACTTCCTGCGGCTCGTCTTCGCGCAGCGTCAGTTCATCTCGCTGCGCGACAAGTACCAGGAGGCGATCGCCAACTACCACCGCCGCCGCGCCGAACTCGAGCGCGTCGTCGGCGGGCCGTTGCCGGTCGCGCCGGCCGGCGAGCCCATCGCGCCGGGCCGGCGCTAGCCCGCGCTCCAAAGTGTGTTTTGAAAAGTGCATCGCGGCTGCTAGACTGGGGGCATGTGGAACCGCTTCCAAGTCCGCCGCCCTGGCTTCCTTGCGCTGACCGCGATCGGCCTGGTCGCGGTGACGCTGGGGTGTACTCCCGGCGAGCCGGCGCCGACGGCCAAGCCCGCGGACCCCGACGACGTACCGCTCACCGAAGCGGACGTCGACATTCCGGCCACCTACCGCGATGCGGTTGTCCGGCTTCGGCAATGCCGCGACCAGATACGCGATGCGGTCGCGGCCCGCACTCCCGGTAAGGCGCACCGGCCGCTCGATGAGTTGGAGATCGTGTTGTGGAAGATGCCGAACATCGCGCGCGACGACGGCGTGCCGAAACGGCATTGGGAAACCGTGGTCGTTTCGTCGGAGGAACTCAGCGAGCTGTTCAACCAGGTTCACTCCGCGATCGACGCCGGCCGAGAGCCGGATTTCGAAGCGGTTGCCCAACCGATTCAAGATGCGCTCGACCGGCTGGAGGCGGTGCCGGGGCCCCGGAAGGAGGAATGATGGATACCGTTGGAGTTCTGAAGTCGCTGTCACTGTTCATCGTTGCCGGGGCCTGCGAGATTGGCGGCGGCTGGCTGATGTGGAAGTGGCTGCGAGATGACAAACCGGGCTGGTGGGGGCTGGCGGGGGCTGGCGTGCTGATCCTCTACGGGATCATCCCGACCTTCCAAACCAGCCATTTTGGCCGGGTCTATGCGGTGTACGGTGGGTTCTTCATCGTGCTGGCGCTCCTGTGGGGTTGGTATTTCGACGGAAACCGTCCCGACCGGCCTGATGTCGTTGGCGGGGCCATCGCCCTCATCGGTGTTTGTGTGATGATGTACTGGCCGAGATGACCAGGAGGAACAGGATGGAAAGCAAGCCTTTGCGATTTGTCGGACCAGATTCTGTGAATCCCGTCAATCCTGTCCAAGAAAAGCGTTCGAGGCGAGTTTTCTGACGGCGGCCAGTCAGGCTTTCTTACCCGGCGGTGGTGGCGCTCGCTTGGCGCATTGCGATTGCGCGACCTCGCGCCAGAATTGGTCGCGGATGGAACGACCGGCTGTTGCGGACGGGCGAACCTTCGCGGTATCCACCCTACTGCTCGTATCCTTCCTGTTCGGCCTCGGGCTTCGGCGGTTCTTTGCCGTACTTCGCCTCGTACTGGGCGGCGAACTTCGCTTCCAACTCGGGAGTGCAAGCGAAACACTGCGATTCGGGGCGGTCGTGCTCCTTGCACCAGTCGCCCTTGGCCTTGAACCTGGCCGCGAGTTTGCTGTCGCACAGGGCGCAGACTTCCTCCGGCACGCCGTGCTCATCGCACCACCAGCCGTCATGGCGGCGGCCGGTGTCCGAAGCTCGCGTCGCAGGCGCCGCCGCGGGCGGCGACTGGCCGCAGCCAGCCAGGCCGAACGAAACGATTCCCACGAAAATCAACATCCCCCGATTCTTCAGCGACATGACGTGACTCCTTGTTCAGATCAAAATCTCAGCCAACTCCTTTTTCGCGGCGGCCGTTTGGCCGCCCGACGCCGAACCGATCGGCGACTTGAACAACATGTACAACACGCGCAGCACCAAGAGCGACATGACCATGGCCCCGATCACGCCGCCGATCACCACGGTGGCCAACGGCCGCTGCACCTCCGCTCCCATGCCGGTGCTCAAGGCCATCGGCAAGAACCCCAGGCTGGCCACCAGCGTGGTCATCAGGACGGGACGCAACCGCGTGATCGCCGCTTGCACCACCGCATCCTCCAGGGGCAAGCCCCGCCGGCGCAATTGCCGGACGTGGGAAACGAGGATCATGTCGTCGAGCACCGCCACGCCCGACAACGCGATGAAGCCGATCGCGGCCGAAATCGAAAACGGCATGTCGCGCAGCCAGAGCGCGAAGATGCCGCCCACCCAGCCAAAGGGCACCCCGGTGAAAACGCGCAAGGCGTCGATGACGTTGCCATAGGTCATGTACAAGAGCGTGAAAATCAGCACCGCGGCCAACGGCACCACGATCAAAAGCCGAGTCCGCGCGCGCCGCAGGTGCTCGAACTGGCCGGCGAACTCATAAAAATAGCGTCCCGGCGGCAATTGGAGTTGCTCCTTGATCCGCCGCTGGGCCTCGGCCACGAAGCCGCCGATGTCCCGGCCGCGGACGTTCACCGAAACGGTGATCCGCCGCTGGCCCCATTCGCGCGTGATCGTCGCGGGGCCCTGCGACACCTGCACGCGCGCCAACCGCGACAGCGGCAGGCGCTCGCCGGAGGCCGTGGGCACCAGGATCGCGCCGATGCGATCCGAGCCGTTGCGCAACGCCTCGGGTAGCCGGACCACCAAGGGGAAGCGAAACTGGCCCTCGATCACTTCACCCAAGGGGTTGCTCCCGAGCGACTCGATGATGTCCGTCACGGCCTTGGCCGGCACTCCGTAGCGGGCCAGTTGCTCCTGGTCGAGCTTGATTTCGAGCACCGGCTGGCCGGTAATCTGCTCGGCGCTCACGTCGGCGCCGCCGGGAACCTGACTGAGGATGGCTTCGATTTCTTTCGCTTTGTCGGCGAGCACGTCAAGGTCGTCGCCGTAGAGCCTCACAGCCACGTCGGCGCGGATGCCCGTCACCATCTCGTTCATCCGCATTTCGATCGGCTGCAAGAACGAGAGACGTTGGCCCGGCAGGTCGCGCAAGTGCCGTTCGATGAGTGTGGTCAGTTCGGCCTGCGAGCGGGCTTTCTTCCAGCGCGCGCGAGGTTTGAGCGTCATGAACATGTCGGTCAACTCGATGCCCATCGGATCGGTGGCGATTTCCGCCGTGCCGATACGGCTCCAAACGTGTTCCACTTCGTCCGGGAACTCGCGCAACACCGCCTTCTCCATCTGGGTGTTGTAGACGATCGAGTCGTCCAGGTCGGTGCCCGTCAAACGCACGACGCTGACGGCGATCGCTCCCTCCGAGAGCCGCGGCACGAACTCCGAACCGAGGTTGGGCGCGATCAGGCCGAAGGCCACCAACATCACACACGCCGCGAAGCCGACGACCAGCGCCTTGTAGTGCATCGAAAACCGCAAGATCGGAGCGTGAATACGGTGCGCCCAGCGCATCAGGAGCGGTTCGCGCTCCTCGATACGCTTGGGAAGCAAAAGGCTGGCCAGCACGGGCATCAGCGTCAGCGAGAGGACCATCGACCCCACCAGCGCGAAGATGACGGTCAGCGCCATCGGCCGAAAAAGCTTGCCTTCGATCCCCTCCAGCGTCAGGATCGGCAGGTAGACGATCATGATGATCAGCTCGCCGAACATCGTCGGCTTGCGGACTTCGACGGCCGCGTCGCGGACGACGTCGATCATCGCCCGGCGCCGGTTGTCGCCGTGGGCGACGTGCCGGACGCAGTTTTCGATCATCACCACCGAGCTATCGACGATCATGCCGAAGTCGATGGCGCCCAGGCTCAAGAGGCTGGCGGCGATGCCGAACCGCAACATGCCGCAGAAGGCGAACAGCATCGACAGCGGAATGGCCAGGGCGACGATCATGGCCGCGCGGAGGTTGCCCAGGAACAGGAACAGCACGGCGATCACCAGCAAACCGCCCTCGAACAGGTTGTTCTTCACGGTCTGGATCACGTGGCTGACCAGCTCGGTGCGGTCGTAAACCGTCTCGACCGCGACGTTGGCGGGCAAAGTGGGTTTGATCTCGTCGAGCCGGTGCTTCATGGCCCAGGTGACTTCGTGCGTATTTTCGCCCATCAGCATGAAGCCCAACCCCATCACGACTTCGCCCTTGCCGTCGGCGGTGACGGCGCCGCGGCGGATTTCGGAGCCGATCTCGACCTTGGCGACGTCGCGAACGCGGATCGGCACGCCGTCGTGGGCCGTGACGACGATGGCGCCGATTTGCTCGACGTTCACCGTGCGGCCCACGCCATGCACGAGCAGGCTTTGCGACCCTTCGCGCACGTTGCCTCCGCCGACGTTGCGGTTGTTCTCGCCCACGGCGCGCACGACGTCGTCCAGCGTGATCGCGTACTCAATCAGCTTGTTCGGATCGACCCGCACCTGGTACTGCTTCTCATACCCGCCCCAACTGTTGATTTCAGCGGCCCCCTTCACGGTGCGCATCTTCGGCTTGATGAACCAGTCGTGGATCGTGCGCAGCTCGGTGACGTCGTTGCCCTTGCCGGTGACCACGTAGTGGAACACCTCGCCCAAGCCGGTCGCCACGGGACCCATTCTGGGCCGGCTGATCCCCTCGGCCAATTCGACCGTCGCGAGCCGCTCGTTGATGAGTTGCCGCGCAAAGTAGATGTCGCTACCGTCCTCGAACGTCACCACGATCTGCGAAAATCCGAACTTCGACACCGAGCGCATGCTTTCCAGCCCCGGCAGCCCGCCGATCGACTGCTCGATCGGAAACGTGATCCGCTGCTCGACCTCCTCGGGGCCCAGCGCCGGCGCGATCGTGTTGACCTGCACCTGGACCGGCGTGGTGTCGGGAAAAGCGTCGATGTCGAGATAGCGCAACGACACCGCGCCCACCGTCGCCACGGCCACCGCCCCCAGGATCACGAACACGCGGTGCCGCAGGGAGACCTCGATGATCCAGTTGAGCACGATCGCACTCCTTCCATTGCAATTCAACGACCCGCTCAAAGGCTCGTTCCCACGCGGAGCGTGGGAACGAGAATTCATTTCTTGGGCGCGCACGCTTCACAGCAGCCGGCGCCCAGGTTGCTCTTGAGGAGTTGGGCTTCGAGCACGACGCTGTTCTTGGCGGCGACCACTTCGCCGGGCAGGAGGCCGGCGATCAGCTCGGTGCCGTCGTCTTGCTTCACGCCCGGCCGCACTTGGCGGATATGAAAGAACTTCGGCGCGTCCGGTTCCAGGTAGTGCTTGTCGCGGACGAAGACCACATGGCAGCAGCCGTCCCAATGGACGGCTTCGCTGGGCACGACGACCGCCCGCGGCTCTTCGCGAAGCACGATCCGCCCCGCGCCGAACGTGTTGGCGCGCAGCAGGCCGCTTGAATTGGGCAGATCGACCCGCACGTTGACCGTGCGCGTCGGTTCATCGACCGACGTACTGATCCAAGAGAGCGAGCCGGTGATTTCCTTTTCGTCCGTTCCGCCGCTGGGTCGAAACAGCACCGTCTGGCCCAGCGCCAGGTATTTCGCGTCCTCCTGACGCACGGCGAGCATCAACCACATCCGCCGCAAGTCGGCGACGGAAAACAAGGGCGTCTTGGTGTCGATAACCTCTCCCGGCGCCAGGTTGCGCTCGACGACGACGCCGTCGAGCGGCGACTTGAGCGGAAGGAGGTTCGACGTGGTGGCGTCGACGTCGAGGGCGGCGACGATCTCCGCTGGAATGCCCAAGAACTGCAGCCGTTCGGAGATTTCGTCAATGTCCAGGTCAGCGAGCTCCGCGGCGCGAACGGGCAGGCCCAGGTTCACCAGGGCATGCTGGGCGCTGAGCAGCCGAACCGTGGCTTCGTCGAGCGCGGCTTGCGCCTCGCGAAATTGCCGGCCGGACACGGTCTGATCGGCGGCGAGGGGTTTCATGCGGTCGACGTTGGTCTTCTTCAACCGCCATTGGGCGACGGCCTGCACGAGCTCTCCCTTCGCGCGGCCGACCTCGGCGGCGTCGATCAGCGCCAGCACGTCCCCCTTGCCCACCTGGTCGCCCAACTGACTTGCGACACTCCAGGCGGTTCCCGCCGCGCGGCTCGCCAGATGGGCCATGCGCGTTTCGTCGTAAATCACCTCGCCGCTGGCCGCGATGGCCTCGACCACCGGCCGCTCCTGGGCCACGTCGATATCGACGCCGGCCTTGTCGGCGGCCTCCGCCGACGCGAATTGAATCCGCTTCCGGTGCAGCTTGCAGCGGCTGTTGTTCTCCGGGCGAGGCAGCAGCGCCAGGGCGCGCGTCGCGCGATCTGACAATTCAGGCGAAACACTGGGAATGTCCTTGAGCTGCGCCACGTCGGGGTGGTGCAGCGAGCATTGCGCGATTCCGTGCTCCTTGCACCAGCCGTAATCGTTTTCCGGCGGGAGCAGCGATGCGTCGCATTCGATACACTCGGACTCAGCGACATTGTGCTCCTTGCACCACGCCTCGGCGTCCACGGGGCCGCCACCGACCAACGCCGAGAACTTCGGCACGGTCCAATCGGCGCGGTGTCCCCAATAGGCGATGCCGCCCAGCGCGGCAACGACCAGGCCCGTCGAAACCGCATTGGGGAGCCAACCTGGGCGACTGGCGACGCGAGCCGCATGGGGCGGCGCGTTGGGTGGCGCATCCGCGGGCGCCGAAGCCGCCGAAAGCCGCTGACGCGTGGTCGTTTGTTGTGGCATGTTCGTCAAACCTCCCACTCCCAAGCAATAAAACACAATCCGATACGCGGCGGCGCGGGTTCTGGCCGGCCAGCGTGATACTTCACGCGGTCGAGAATGAGACATTCACCACTGTCTCGTGGCAAAAGGTCTCATTGTCGGCCGCGTGAAATATAAACAGTCGCCGCCATGCGCGGCGCGCGCAGCGGCCACCAGGGCAGGTCAAACGCGGGCGGAGGCGATCAAATCAAGAGGACTTGATCCAGAAGATGAAGACGCGCCGGCAGGCCCACATGGAGCGAACCGGAACGTGTCTGCCAAGCCGCTTTCGTCAGGTTCGTTTCGACGATTCCGAGAATCGCCGGAACCGCCTCAAAAGGGGTCGCGGAAAGCGGGGCGTCGAGTTCGACCTTTTCAGGGCCGACATAGACGCAAACACCCTGGCATTCCAAGGGGCAACGGCACGGGTGGTCCGTATCGTTGTCATCGCTATCGTGCTCGCGTTGGCGGCAGCGGTCCCCGTGGCGGCAGCAGGCCGCATCCCCAGACGCTGAATCCCCAGACGCCGCGGCGAGCGTTTGGCCGCAGCCCATACAGGGATGCGCATGATGCCAACAACATCCAAGCACGGCGTGGATGAGCAGCGAAGCCGCAGTGAGAAAAGAGCACAATCGATTCATCGGACCTGGCTTCTCCCAGCGATTCTCCCAGCCTCCCTCGACGTATCATTATCGCTATCGGCACGTCCGTCAAGTGAACATGACTTGCGATTTCGAGACAGATCTTCGCCGAACCAGTCTACGCCGCAATGCGGTCGGGCGATTCCCAATGGCCTGTGTCTTGATCGCTCTTGGCGTCTTTCCAACGCCTGAGAATCAAGGCGGCCATGTGCCCGCCGAAGGCGACCGAAAGCTTGAGCGCGTGCTCGAATTGGCTCCAGCGGCCAACCAGTGGAATGCAATCGAGGTCGCACTCGGGATCGGGATCGGTCAGGTTCACCGTCGGCGGAGCGAAGCCGTCGCGAAGTGCCAGCGCCGTGATCGCCAGCTCGACGCTGCCGGCGGCGTTGACCAGGTGTCCCAGCATCGACTTGGTCGAGCTGACGCAGATCCGATCGGCCGCTTGACCCATCGCCTTGCGGATGCCGCGGGTCTCAGCCACGTCGTTCTGCTGCGTGCCGGTGCCGTGGGCATTGATGTAACCGACGTCGGCCGGCTGCAAGCGGGCGCTGTTCAGAGTGGCCTTGATCAGGTAGGTGAGCACGTCGCTGGCGGAGTCGAGTCCCGTCAAGTGGTGGGCCTCGGCCTGCATTTTGCCGGCTACGATCTCGGCGTAGATACCGGCGCGACGATCCTGGGCATGGCTCAGCCGTTCGATCACGAACATCGCCGAACCTTCGCCCATGACGAAACCGCTGCGGCGTCTGTCGAACGGGCGGCAGGCCTGGCTCGGGTCTTCGTGGTGAGCCAGCACTCGCATCGCCTGGAAACCGGCGGCAAACAAGGGGTGGATCGCCTCGGCGCTGCCGGCCAGGGCCAGGTCGCATTGGCCGTCGTAAATGCTGCGCGCCGCCGAAAGGATCTCGATCAGCCCGCTGGCGCAAGCCGTCGAATGGCACAGCCGCGGGCCGCCCAGCCGGTAACGATTCGCCACCTCGGAGCACGCCGTGTTGGGAAGCCACTGGCTCCACCAGGGAACCACACCGTCGGCGGCCAGCCGATCGCGGACGGCGATGGGCTCCAGCCCGTTGGTATCGCCCATGTGACCACTCACCGCGCAGCCGAAGCGGTCCAGATCGACACGCGAAAAATCGATCCGCGCGTCGTCGAGCGCCTCGGCGGCCGCGTGCTGGCAAAGGACAATCGGCTTCAGTTGCCCAAGACGTTCCCCGCTGATTTCCACGGGAGCGCCGATCGACAAGCCGTCGGGATAACCCGCCAGTCCGCTGAGCGACCGCACGCCGCTTTGCCCGCGACGAACGGCGCGCCAGACGCTTTCCCGATCGGTACCCACCGACGCGATGAGCCCGATACCGGTGATCACGATCCGATCCGCTTGGCGCTGGGATGTCGGCCCCGCTTGCATTGGACGGCCGCCTCAAGAATTGAAGGGAAGTGAATTCCGCCGCGACTCTGGTCGTTTTCGGGGTTTCAAGGGTAGCGAAAATCAGCGCACAGGGCCAGACGAATTCTCCGGCGGCGCTCCGCCGGCTGCGAAAGCGTCGCTGGCGTTTCCGTAGCCGCGGTACTCCGTGAGGGCATGGTGGCTGGGGCAGAGCCTAAGCGATGCCCCGGCTCGCGCGTAGCTCCTGCGTACCGGGGCATCGCCTGGCCACATCGCTCGTTGAAACGGAAAACCGCTCATGGCCAGGCTCTGCCGGCTCTGCCCCAGCCACCGGCGCCACCGGCTCGCTTCGGAATTCTCGCGAATTGCGCTACTCTTGGCGGGTCGTTGAATTTTTTTTGGTTGGAACGGTTGCAAAAGCCGGTATACCTGCTACACTATATCGCTGTGGGAATTCAGCCCATTATATGGAACTAGCAAGTTAGAACCGGGGAAATTAGCCCATTTGACAAGTACTTGCATCGGGGGCGGAGCCGCCTGCACGACGAATCACTCGATGACGGCGGCTTACCATGCCAGGGGACCAAGAGTTCATTCTGGGCGAGTTTCAACGCACGTTTGATGAACGCTATCGGCTTTCGGTTCCCACCGAATTGGTGGCGGCCCTGGGGATCGCGGGAGAGGACTGCATCCTGGCCAAGGAACGGCCGGGGTGCCTGAGTTTATGGAACGCCGAAACATGGCAAGCCAAGTTGAACGCGGGAGTCGAATTGGTGAAAGCCAAGATGCGTGCCGGCCGATTGGGGGGGCAGTTGGAGCAAGTCCAGTTGCTCGGCAGGCTGCTTTCGACACGTCACCGCACGGTACAACTGGCCGGCCGCGGGCGTTTGATCGTGCCCGAGGGGTTTCGCGAGTTCTTGCACGCCGAGCCGGGCAGCGATGTGCTGCTCGTGGGCGCGGCCGTCTGCGTGGAAATCTGGAACCCGAAGGCTTGGCTCACCTATCTCGAAGGACGAATGCCCAAGTTTCGCAAGTTGTTCGACCAATTGTCCAGTTAATCGATACGACCAAGCTCGGATTATTTAACCGACACCAGCGCCCATGCCCGGTTCGGAGGAAACCCTGTTTCGTCCCGCCAATGTCACCCGGTTGGGAAGCGAAAATCCATGGATTGGATCTTTTGGCACGGATGCCAATTCTTCTTCCTTCGGCCGGGCATGGCCTTTTTTCTTGAGTCAGGAACGCCAATCAGGGCTCGTCAGGTACGTCGGCCGCGCCAGGTTGCAGAAAGTCGCGGACGTTTTCTTCCAGAAATCGTCGCGTCGTCGCCAACCGATCGATGACGGTTCGCGACAGGCCGTCGTTCCAGGGTGTCGGCTCGAACCAGTCGGTCTCGGCTTCGAGAAACAGTTGCGTCGGATCTTCCAGCAGCGATTCGGCCCGCACCGACGCCGACCAGTCGATGCGGTTTTCAGCCGCCGGTTCGTCCGAGTCGCCAGGAGTGCTGTGGTAGGGAGGAAAGAAGAACCGCAATCCGATCAGGTGTACGGGACGGCGGAACGATTGCACGACCCGCTCGGGCGGCATCTGCATGATGTGGCCCGCCAGGAAGGTTCGCGCGTCGCCGTCAATCGGGATCGTGCCCCGCACCGTGGCCTGGCAGTTGAGCACCAACTGCGGCTGGAACTGGACGCTGAACGTGTCCAGCACCGTCTGAAAACGGTGCTCCACCCATTCCTGCGCCCGCGACGGCAGATGGATTTCCAGCCGAAGCGTGTTGGGCGTGACGCCAATCACGAGCCGGCTTTCGGGATCGCCCGGCAACGGCTCGACGAAAGACCAACTGTGGCTTTCCAGCTCGTTGCGGTCGATGTTCAGGTATTCCGACAACATGGCGGCGAAGCCGTGTCCGCGCTTTCGGTCCAGCTTGATCTCGGAATGAAACCGCAACGCCAGCGCGAACCCGCGCGGCTGGATTCGGCTGCCCGGCAGGGGCAAATCGGTGTGTTCCTCGTGATCTTCACTCATGGTCAGTATTCTATACTGTGCGCGGCCCAGAATGAGACGTTTTGTCACGAGAAGGTGGTGGCTGGTGGCAGAGCATAAGCGATGCCTCGGCTACATAGCGACCGGGGCATCGCTTAGGCTCTGCCCCAGCCACCGTGAACGTCTCATTCTCGGCCGCGTGCAGTATAGAGCGGCGGCGGCGTGCTGAGAAGTGGTTCCCCACATTGCTGATTGGGCACCCGAATCCGATTCTGTAGGGAACGCCCTCCGTGGCGTTCCGTGAGATGGGGGGTTTGACGACTCCAAACTCCGGCGGTAAAGTGGCATCGCATTCAGGAGGTCCAATTTTATGGCGGCTGGCGTAGCACAAGATCAAGACGTGGGGCAATTCGGCAAAACCGAGCGCCGCGATGCGTGGTGGCTCGGTCCCTTGGCCACCGCGCTGGGGCTGGGACTGTTCATCGTCTATTCGACGTTTCGGGCCGCCTACAACGACGACTTTGAACTCGGGACGAAGACCTCCCATCCCGACTCGGCGTATATTCTCTCGCCGTTCTACTCACCGTTGATCGTGCTCCCCTGGCTGCCGGCCTGGCTGTCGCCCGCGTTTCTGATTCTCTGGGCGCCGGGCGGTTTCCGTCTGACGTGCTACTATTACCGAAAGGCTTATTACCGGGCGTACTTTCTCGATCCCCCGGCCTGCGCCGTGGGGGAATCGCGCGGGCATGGCTACCGCGGCGAAACGCGGATGCTGCTGTTCCAGAACCTGCACCGCTTTTTTCTCTACCTGGCGCTGATCTTCCTTGTGCTCCTGGCGATCGATGTCGTCGACGCCTGCTGGTGGCCAAACAAGGGCGGGGGCGGGGGCGGGCACTCGTTTGGCATTAGCCTGGCCACGTTGGTGCTGGCGGCGAACGTGACGCTCTTGGGATGCTACACGTTTGGCTGCCATTCGCTGCGGCACCTCGTCGGCGGCAACGTCGACTGTTTCTCCTGCGTCGCGTTCGGGCAAGCGCGCCACAAGGCATGGAGTTGCGTGTCGCGGCTCAACGCGCACCATATGCTATTCGCCTGGTTGAGCCTGTTCATGGTGGGCTTTGCCGATTTCTACGTCTGGATGATCGCATCGGGACGGTTGACCGACTTTAGGATTTTCTGACGCATGTCGAAGTACGAGACGCACGAATATGACGTGGTGGTGGTCGGCGCCGGTGGCGCGGGGCTGCGCGCCGCGATCGAAGCCTCGGCCCGCGGCGCTCGAACCGCCCTGGTCTGCAAGTCGCTCTTGGGCAAGGCCCACACGGTGATGGCCGAAGGCGGTATCGCCGCCGCGCTGGCCAATCTCGACGGCCGCGACCAATGGCAGGTCCATTTCCGCGACACGATGAAGGGAGGACAATTCCTCAACCAGTGGCGGATGGCGCAGCTTCACGCCCAGGAAGCCCCGCTGCGAGTTCACGAACTCGAAGAATGGGGCGCCGTTTTCGACCGTACCGGCGACGGCCGGATTCTGCAGCGCAACTTTGGCGGACACACCTATCCGCGTCTGGCTCATGTCGGCGACCGCACCGGCCTGGAGTTGATCCGCACGCTGCAAGATCGCGGTGTCCACCAGGGGATCGAAGTCCACATGGAGTGTACTGTGCGGCGTGTGCTGAAGGAGGGGAACCGGGCGGCGGGCTGCTTCGGCTATTACCGCGACAACGGCCGGTTCGTCGTTTTCAAAGCCAAGGCCGTCGTGTTGGCCACGGGGGGCATCGGCCAGGCCTGGGAGATCAACTCCAACTCCTGGGAATATACGGCCGACGGGCACGCCATGGCGCTCTGGGCCGGGGCCGACCTGATCGACATGGAATTCGTGCAGTTTCACCCCACCGGCATGGTCTGGCCGCCGAGCGTGCGAGGCACGCTCATCACCGAAGGCGTGCGCGGCGAGGGCGGCGTCCTGCTCAACGGCGCTCGCCAGCGGTTCATGTTCCAGTACATCCCCGACCGATACAAGGGCGAATTCGCCGAGACGGAAGAAGAGGCGACGCAGTGGGTGCGCGCGGTCATCGCAGGCAAGCGCCCCGAGGCGCGGAGGCCCCCCGAGCTGCTCACTCGCGACGTCGTGGCCCGCGCCATTCGCGCCGAAGTGCGGCAGGGACGCGGCACCCCGCACGGCGGCGTCTACCTCGATATCGCCTCGCGGCGCTCGCCCGACGAAATCAAACGAAAGCTGCCAGGCATGTACCACCAGTTCAAGGAGCTGGCCGACGTCGACATCACCACCGATCCGATGGAGGTCGGCCCCACTTGCCATTACATGATGGGAGGCGTGCGCGTCCACCCGGAAACCCAGGAATCGACGCTGGCCGGCCTGTATGCCGCGGGCGAAGTCGGCGGGGGACTGCACGGCGCCAATCGCTTGGGGGGCAATTCGCTGTCGGACCTGCTGGTGTTCGGCAAGCGGGCCGGCGAATTCGCCGCCGACCGTGCCAGCCAGAGTTCGTCGTGGCCCACGCTCGACGACGACGAAATCGCACGCGCCGCCCACGAGGCATTGGAGCCGCTCGAACGAAGCGAAGGGGAAAACCCCTACGCGCTGCACCAGGAATTGCAGGCGCTGATGCAAAGGAACGTGGGCATCGTCCGCTCCGAGTCGGACCTGGTCGAAGCCTTGGAAAAGCTTTCGGGCTTACGGGCCCGCGCCGCCACGGTGAGGTGCGGCGGAAATATCCAGTTCAACCCCGGCTGGCACATGGCGCTCGACCTGAAAAACATGCTCGACATCAGCGAGGCGGTGGTCCGCGCGGCGTTGGAACGCAAGGAAAGCCGCGGCGCGCATACCCGCGAGGACTTCCCGAACGCGGATGCCCAGTGGGGCAAGCTCAACCTGCTGGTCCGGCAAACCGCGGGGCGGATCGAAGTCCGCCACGAGCCGCTCGCCGAAATGCCGCCCGAACTGTCAGCCGTCATCAAGGGAGAATGAAATGGCCGAAGAGACCACGCTACGAATCTATCGCGGTGACAAGCACAAGGGCGAGTTGGTCGATTACAAGGTGTCAGTCGAGCCGGGCATGGTCGTGCTTGATGCGATCCACGCCGTGCAGGCCAAGCAGGCTTCCGACCTCGCCGTGCGCTGGAATTGCAAGGCCGGCCGTTGCGGCTCCTGCTCGGCCGAGGTCAACGGGCGGCCCCGCCTGACCTGCATGGACCGCCTCGACAAGTACCCCCCCGGCGAGCCGATCGTGGTCAAGCCGATGAAGGCCTTTCCCGTCATCAAAGATCTGGCCTGCGACGTGTCGTGGAATTTTCGGGTCAACCGCAAGATTCCCGCCTTCCAGCTCCGCACCGACCGGCCGAGGCGGTTTTCGCAGGCCGAGGCCGACCGCGTGCAGGAATTTCGCAAGTGCATCGAGTGCTTCCTGTGCCAGGACGTCTGCCATGTGTTGCGCGACCACGACCGCAAGGAAGAATTCTGCGGGCCGCGCTTCCTGGTGCGCGTCGCCGCCTTGGAGATGCACCCCTTGGACGGTGGGAACCGGCTGGCGTTGCTCAAAGACGAGTTGGGCGCCGGCTACTGCAACATCACCAAGTGCTGCACCGAGGTCTGCCCGGAGAGCATTCACATCACCGACAACGCCATCATTCCCTTGAAAGAGCGGATCGTCGACGAATTCTACGATCCGATCAAGAGGCTGTTCCGGATTCTCAGCCCGCGAAAGGATCCCCCATGAAGCGCCGGCCATTCTCCAGACGAAAGTTCCTGCAAACCGCGGCCACGGCGACCGGCGCCCTGGCGGCGCGCGCGGGGGCGGGCGAGCCCGCCCCCGCGAAGCCCAAACGCAACGTGATCGTGATCGTTTCCGACACGATGCGCCGCGACGCTCTGGGCTGCTACGGCGGCGATTGGATCCAGACGCCGTTTCTCGACGCCTTCGCCCGCCGCGCGATCCGTTGCGACAACGCCTATCTCTGTTCGTTCCCCACCGTGCCCACGCGGCACGACCTCCTCACCGGCCGCTATACCTTCACCTACAAGCCCTGGTCGCCGCTCGACGCGGACACGGTCACGCTGCAAGACGTGTTGCGCGCCAACGACGTCTACACGTCGCTCATCGTCGACACTCCGCACCCCTTCCGGCCTGAATACGACTACCAGCGCCGTTTCGATCATGCCCAGGTCAACCGCGGCCAGGAGAACGACGCCTTCAAGACCGAGCCGGTGCCTGTGCAAATGCCCTGCGAGCCGCGCAAGCTGCGCGGGGGAGAAGCGGTCGTTACGCAGTACCTTCGCAACGTGGCCGACCGCAAGGTGGAGGAGGATTATTTCTGTGCCCGGACGTGCCGCGACGCCGCGACCTGGCTCGAGCGGAACCACCGTCGCCAGCCGTTTTTCCTGTACGTCGACACGTTCGACCCGCACGAGCCGTGGGATCCGCCGAAGGCGTACGTCGACAAGTACGATCCCGATTACTCCGGCCAGGACGTCATCTATCCCCGCTATGCGCGTTGGCGCGATTTCCTCAGTGATGACGAGTTGAAGCACTGCCGTGCGCTCTACGCGGGCGAGGCGAGCCTGGTCGATCGCTGGGTCGGGCACCTGCTGGAGACGATCGAAAAGCTCGGCCTGCTCGAGAACAGTCTGGTCGTGTTCCTGGCCGATCACGGTTTTTATCTGGGCGAGCACGGCTACATCGGCAAGGCGTATATCGCCGACGGCAAGTTCCAAAGCCTGCCGCTGTACGGCGAAGTCTGCCGCGTGCCGTTCCTGGTCCACTTTCCCGGTTGCGCGGCGGGCGGTAGCATCGATGCCTTGGTGCAGCATGTGAGCCTGGCGCGCACGATTAGCGATTTTCTAGGGCTGCGCGACGTGCCCGACGCGTTCCAAGGGCCTTCGCTCTGGCCCGTGCTTCAGGGTCACGAGGAGCAGGCGACCCCGATCGCGATCAGCTCGCCGAATCTTTCGCATGCCGGCATGAAACAACCGCACCCGGCCAACCGCGCCAGCATCGCCGATGGCCGCTGGCTGTTGATCTACGGTTCCGCCGGCTCGGGCGATCCGTCGGATACGACGGCCAGCGTGGATAGCAGCCAGCGTGAAGTGGCTCCCTTGACCGGCGAGAAGCTGGCGCCGGAGCTTTACGACTTGAAGTCCGATCCAGGTTGCGCGACGAATGTCATTGCCGGCCACAAGGAGGTCGCGGGCGAGTTGCACGCCCGTTTCGTCGAATTCCTGGAACGCAGCCCCATGCGGCGCGATCATCTCGCGTATTTCCAGAAGATTTGAGGTTCAACCTGTGACCGTTGACTCTTTTCCTTCCCCCAACGACGAGCGTTTCAATCGCAAGGAAGCGGCGGGCACGCCGCTGATGTCGGCGGTCGAAGAGCTTTGCCGCCGCAATCCGGGCTACACGCCCGCGGGTATGGAACAGATGACGTTGGGCGAGATCGTCGAGCTGGCGCGGGAGACCTACGGCGACCGGCTCCCCGAGTTCTGGCGGATCTGGAACGACTGGAACCAGCCGGGGCTGGAACAGCCGATGGGAGATCTCTAAGGCTCATTGAAACCCCTCCCAAAGAGATCCAAAAGAGCGTGGGGTAAGGCGAAGGGTGGCGCGGCAATTGGATGCCGCTTTCGCGGCTCGCTCAGACGTCATGGGGTATTCGGAAGTCGTTTTTTTTCGCTTCGCTGCCGTTGTCTTTTGCACGCCCGTTGCTGCGCAACGTGCGTGCTTTTTTCGGGAAAATGATCCCTTCCGATTCGTGGGCCGCTCCGCGGACCCGTGGAGCTTGCGCTGCGGGTTAGCGCAACGACTGGCCTTGCTTGCGCTGCGGGTTGGTGTGCAGACTTACGAACCTCCTGGTATAATGGCGTGCGCCGCACTCCGATAGACTCACGCGGCCCCCAAACCCACCGACCATCGCCAACCTGGCCAGGAGAACGCATCATGTCGCCACGTCGCTCACGCCGCGAGTTTCTCAAGCACTCCGCCCTGGCCGGATCGGCCCTGGTTGGCCGCGGCTTCTTCAGCAGCCGAGCCGCCGAAGCGAGCGATTCGCCCAATGAGAAGCTGAATATCGGCGTCATCGGCACCGCCAACCAGGCGCGGTTCACCATCGGCAACATTGGCGGCGAGAACATCGTCGCGCTGTGCGACATCGACGAAAACTACCTGGCTCAGGCGGCCAAGGACTTTCCCAAGGCGGCGAAGTACGCCGACTTCCGCAAGCTGCTCGAGCAAAAGGATATCGACGCGGTGGCCGTTTGCACGCCGGACCATATCCACGCTCCGGCCAGCATCATGGCCCTGCGGCTGGGCAAGCATGTGTACTGCGAAAAGCCGCTCACGCATTCGGTGCTTGAGGCGCGCCTCGTGGCGCAGGCCGCCGCCGGCGCCAAAACCGCCACGCAGATGGGAACGCAAATTCACGCGGAGAACAACTACCGGCGCGTGGTCGAGATCATCCAGTCGGGGGCGATCGGGCCGGTGCGCGAGGTCCATACCTGGGCGGGCCGCTCCTGGGGCGGCGGCGACCGGCCCAAGGAAACGCCGCCCGTCCCCCCGTACCTGCATTGGGATCTCTGGCTTGGGCCGGCCCCCGAACGGCCCTATCATCCCACGTATCTGCCGGCCAACTGGCGCAAATGGTGGGACTTCGGCGGCGGCAACATCGCCGACATGGCCTGCCACCACATGGACCTGCCGTTCTGGGCGCTCCAGTTGCGCGCCCCTACGGCCATCGAAGCCGAAGGGCCGCCGGTTCATCCAGAAACCTGCCCGCTCGGCCTGATCGTGCGCTACGAATTCCCCCATCGTGGCGAATTGCCGCCCGTCAAGCTCACCTGGTACGACGGCGACAAGATCCCTTTGACCATCCATGACTTGCCCACGGGCGGCGGAGGCAACCTGTTCGTCGGCGAGCGCGGCAAGCTCTGGGCCGACTACGGTGGCTACAAGCTCCATCCGGAATCGGAATTCGCCGGCTACAAGCCGCCCCAACCGACGATTCCCAATTCGATCGGCCACCACGCCGAATGGCTCTTGGCCTGTAAGACCGGCAGCCCGACCACCTGCAACTTCGATGACTCCGGCGCGTTGACCGAGGCGGTGTTGCTTGGGAACGTCGCCTATCGCGCCGGCCGGCGGCTCGAATGGGACGCGGAGAACCTGAAGGCCACCAACTGCCCCGAGGCCGAGCGATTTCTGTTTCGGGAGTATCGCAAGGGGTGGGAACTGCAAGCCACGCCGCCAACGGTCGGCTAATGCGCCCGTCGGCCGCGGATGTTGGAATTCGCCGGCCCGTTTGATAAACTGGCAAACACTCGGCAACTGGGCCATCGTCAAGTATCGCGGCTATACCCATGCGATGTTGGAACTGTGGAAAGCGACTGCGTGTCAAGGCCAAGCACTGCGCGTACTGCGAGGCCGCCGTCGAATCCGCGCCCAAGAAGGAAGAAATCGAGGCCGTCTTGGAATTCATGAAAGAGTTTCCCCCGGACGCGATGGAAGAACTTCTCGCGGCGTTCGAGGGGAGCAAGACGGCGGAAGAGTTCGCCGACCACATCCTGGTTGGGCAGTGCCCGAACTGCGGCAGCATGGACGTCGGGAACTGCGAGGCCGATCCTGAGATTGAAGAACTTCTCGTCGGTCGATGTTTTCAGTGCGGCCAACTCTGGTGTACCGAGTGCCGCCGGCTGCTGGAACGTGACTCGCCAACGTGCGCGTGTTGGATAGAGGATGACTAAGCAAGGTCAGTTCAACGCTGGGCCTTGCTTGCGCCGCGGGTTCGTGTTGGACCATGATCGCCAATTTTCAGGGACTGCCTTTCCGGCAGGCCAAGAGCTATACTGAATGCGGCTTTCGGTGAGAAACCTTGGAACGCTGATCGATCCCCCCATCCATATCGAGGAACCTGACCATGCGCCGCGACTTGCGACTGTGTCGTCCGCTAGGTATCGTCTTGGCCGCCGCCTGCTTGCTGGCCGGGCCGTCGTCCGTCGCCACGCCGTGCCGATCCGCCGAACCCGGCGGCCGGACGGTCGAGCAGGCCGTGATCAAGGCCCTTGATTTCTTGCGGCAGAAGGGGCAACTCGACGACGGCTCGTACAGCAAGCAACAAGGACCGGCCGTGACGGCCCTGGTCACCACCGCGGTCTTGCGCAACGGCCGATCGGCCGACGACCCGCTCGTGGCCAAAAGCCTGAAATACCTTCAAGGCTATGTTCAGCCCGACGGCGGCATCTATGGCAAGGGCAGCGTCGTGCAAAACTACGAGACGTGCCTGGCGCTGGTCTGCTTCGTCGAGGCGAACCGCGACGGCCGCTACGACACCTTGATCGCCAACGCCGAGAAGTTCATCAAGCAATTGCAGTGGGACGGCGACGAGGGGCACGACGAATCGAGCTTCAATTACGGCGGCGCCGGCTACGGCAAATCGAAGCGGCCCGACCTCTCGAACACGAACTTCCTGCTCGACGCCTTGAAGGCCGCCGGAAACGGCCCGGACGACGAGGCCGTGAAGAAGGCCCTGATCTTCGTCTCGCGCTGCCAGAACCTGGAGACGGAACACAATACGTCCCCCTTCGCGGCTTTGAATCCCGACGGCGGCTTCTACTACACGGTGGCCGCCGGCGGTGAAAGTCAGGCCGGCAAGAATGACGACGGTGGCCTGCGGAGCTACGGCTCGATGACCTACGCCGGACTCAAGAGCATGATCTTCGCCGGAGTCGGGCCGGACGACCCTCGCGTTCAGTCGGCAATCGGCTGGCTGAAGAAGCATTATTCGCTCGACAGCAATCCGGGCATGGGCGATAACGGGCTTTACTACTATTACCACACGTTCGCCAAAGCGCTCGACGCCTTGGGCCAGGAGACCTTCGAGGACGCCGACGGCGTGAGCCACGAGTGGCGCAAGGAGTTGGCCGCCGAGTTGGTGCGCCGGCAACAGCCCGACGGCTCGTGGATCAACACCAACGGCCGTTGGCTGGAAGGCGACGCGAACCTCGTGACGGGCTACGCCCTTCTGACGCTTTCGTACTGCCATCCGCCCAAGGTCGAGAGGTAGCGCGTTCCCTACAGATCCTTAAACCAACTCCCCCATCGAGAGCGCATGAGCCCACCCTCCGACCCGACGGCCGCGCTGGAGGCGGCGATTGGAGCGAAACGGGCCATCGTCGGCGTGATCGGGCTGGGCTACGTCGGCCTGCCGTTGATCAAGGCATTCGTCGCCGCCGGCTACCGCACGCTGGGCTTCGACATCGATCGCGCGAAGGTCGACAAGCTGCGTGCCGGCGAGAGTTACATCGCCCACATCGGCAACGATTGGATCGAGCGCCGCGTCGCCGAGGGCGCGTTCGCGCCGACGACCGACATGCGCCGTCTGGCCGAAGCCGACTGCGTGTTGATCTGCGTTCCGACGCCCCTGACCGAAAGCCGCGACCCCGACCTGAGCCACGTCGAAGGGACCGCGCGTCAAATCGCCGCGGCGTTGCGGCCCGGTCAACTGGTCGTGCTCGAAAGCACCACCTACCCCGGCACGACGCGCGACGTGGTGCTGCCGATTCTCGAAGCCGCGGGTTTCAAGGTGGGCCGCGATTTTTTCCTGGCGTTCAGTCCCGAGCGCGAAGATCCGGGCAACGCCCAGTTCACCGCCGGCGGAATTCCCAAGGTCGTGGGGGGTATCGAGCCGGCCAGCGCGCGCCTGGCCGGTTTGCTCTACAGCCAGGCGGTGGTCAAGGTCGTGCCCGTTTCCTCATGCGAGGTGGCCGAGGCCTGCAAGATCCTGGAAAACACCTACCGCGCGGTGAACATCGCGTTGGTCAACGAGTTGAAGATGCTGTACGACCGGATGGGGATCGACGTCTGGGAAGTGATCGACGCGGCGGCGACCAAGCCTTTCGGCTTTCAGGCGTTCCATCCCGGTCCCGGCCTGGGCGGGCATTGCATCCCGATCGACCCGTTCTACCTGAGTTGGATCGCCCGCAAGCACGGACTTCCCACCCGCTTCATCGAGTTGGCGGGCGAGATCAACACGCGCATGCCCGAGTACGTGATCGATCGCGTGACCGACGCTTTGAATGCGTCGGGCAAGGCGGTCAAGGGAAGCCAAATCTGCCTGTTGGGCGTGGCCTACAAGAAGGACGTCGCCGATCCCAGGGAAAGCCCGTCGTTCGTACTGATGGAGTTGCTCTTGGCGCGGGGCGCGATCCTGACCTACAACGACCCGCATGTGCCGAGCCTGCCTAAAATGCGGCACCACGACCTGCCCGCCATGAACAGTTCGCAACTGTCCGCGGAGTTCCTCGCAGGGCAGGACTGCGTATTGATCGCCACCAACCACTCGGCCTACGACTACGATTTCATCGTCCGGCATTCGGCGCTGGTGGTCGATACTCGCAACGCCACCCGGCTGGTGCGCGAGGGGCGCGAGCGGATCCGCAAGGCGTAGAATGGAATTCGTCAATCCTCGTCGCGGATCGGCGCGGTGCGGAACTTCATCGTATCGACCATCATGAGCCTGCCCGAGGGCGGCAGGCGTGAATTGCTCATGGCCTGAGACCAAGGGACGATGTAGGCGGCGATCTTCCCGCTGGTCAACTCGGCCACGTAAACCGCCGAATCGGCGGGCGTGATCGGCCCCAGATTCTTCTTGAGTTGCGCGTTGCCCGTCACCAGCAGGTAGCGCGGGTTCTTCGCCGGGTCGACGCCCAGGTCGAAGATCACGTTGGTCTCGAAGATCGCGCCGAACTTCCAGGTATAGAGGTTCAACACGGCCGCGCGCAGGTCGCCCGTGAGGCAATCGAGAAAATAAATCGCTTCGATGTCGCTGTCGAGCGGTCCCGTGGCGATGGCGAAGTCGCCCATCCGGTCGGTGGCCACGGCATGGGCGGGCGAGTGCGGCAGCAAGCCCCCGGCGGCCAACCCCAGCAGCACTCCCGCCGCCAACCACGCCGCGCGGTTCTGTTTCAAGGCGTCGATCATGTCAAGTCTCCCGATGTCGAAGGTGTCCCCTTCCATCGTACCGGAAAACAGCCACGGAGGCAAAAAGTTCGTTCGCTTATTTCGGCGAGAGGGTACAGACGATGCGTTTGCCTTGTTCGCTGGGCGGCGCTTCGAGCTTGCCGACGTCCTCAAGGCTCGAAATCACCTGGCGGATGACTCGTTGGCCCTCTTCCTTGTGGGCCAGCTCCCTGCCGCGGAAGACCACCGAGACGACGACCTTGTCCTTGTGGAGCAGGAACTCGCGGGCATGGTTGACCTTGACTTCGATATCGTGGTCGCCCGTCTTGGGTCGGACGCGGATCTCCTTGATTCGCGTCTGGTGCGTCTTGTGTTTCTTCTTCTTCTGCTGTTGCTGGTACTTGAACTTGCCGAAGTCCATGATCCGGCAGACCGGCGGCCGCTCGTTGGGCGCGACCTCGACCAAGTCCAGGTCGGCCTCACGGGCGGCCGACAGGGCCTGCTCGGTGGGCATCACACCCAGTTGCTCCCCTTCGGCGGAAATGACGCGCACGGGTGTAATCCGGATTTGCTCGTTGATCCTCTGTGATCGTTCGATCGTTGCTATCCTCCAAAATGGACTGTGGGGTGGGTAGGGCTCCTCCCGCGTCAAGCACGCCGGCGGAACATGTTATACTTCACGCGGTCGAGAATGAGACATTCACGGTGGCTGGGGCGGAGCCTAAGCGATGCCCCGGTCGCTATCTAGCCGGGGCATCGCTTAGGCTCTGCCACCAGCCACCGCTTTCTCGTGGCAAACGGTCTCATTCTCGGCCGCGTGAAGTATAGTATCTCCGAGAGTGGCTTCGCCCCATTCCAGGGCTTCGGCTTCGCGCTGATCGTCCCCGGCCATCTGCCGGTAGGCGGCGTCGAAGCCTGCCCCTAGTGATGTACTAATACTCATTCTTCTCCCTCCCGCCGGCGGCCAGTCCGGCACTGACGAATTTTGCGGCCTGGCGGATCGTCTTGGCGGCGACCTCGGCTTTGAGTTTGGCGATCGCCGCGTCGAGGGGAATCGCCCCCAGGTCGCCTTCGAGTCGGTCGCGGATGCTCACGGTGCCCGCCGCCATGTCCTTCTCGCCGACCACCAGCATGTACGGCACGAGCTTGAGTTGGGCGTCGCGAATCTTGGCCCCCAGCTTTTCGGGCCGGTAATCGCCCGCCACGCGGAAGCCCTCCTCTCTGAAACGGGCCTCGACCTGGCGGGCATAGGCTTCCGACTTTTCGCTGACGATCAGCACCCGCGCCTGTTCCGGCGCCAGCCACAGCGGGAAGGCCCCCGCGAAATGCTCGATCAATACGCCGATGAACCGCTCCATCGAACCCAACGGAGCGCGATGGATCATCACCGGGCGGTGCGGCGTGTTGTCCGGGCCGATGTATTCCAAGGCGAACCGTTCGGCGCCGGGCAGGTTGTAGTCGAGCTGCACGGTGCCCAGTTGCCAGTCGCGGCCCAGGCAATCCTTGACGATGAAATCGGCCTTTGGACCGTAGAACGCGGCTTCGCCCCGCTCGATCTCCAGATGTGGCAGGTCCATATCGCGGCACACCCGCTCGAGCGCGGTCTCGGCGCGCCGCCAACTCTCGTCGTTGCCGACGTACTTGTCGCCGGCCGGGTCGCGGAACCCCAGCCGCACCCGGTAATCGGTCAGGCCCAGCACGTTCAAGACGTGCCGCGTCATCTCAAGGCAGCCGCGGAACTCGGCCTCCACCTGGTCCTCGGTGCAGAACAGGTGCGCGTCGTCCTGCGTGAAACCTCGCACGCGCGTCATGCCGCCCAGTTCTCCCGACTGCTCGTAGCGATAAACCGTGCCGAACTCGGCCAGGCGCACCGGCAGGTCGCGATAGCTGCGGGGCTTCGACTTGTAGATCATCACATGGTGCGGGCAGTTCATCGGCTTGAGCAGGTAACGCTCTTGATCATCGAGCCATTTCTTGATGGCGCCGAACCTTCCTTTCGCATCCAACGGGTCATAACCTGAGATCTGTACTTGCAGCGAGCCCGGCACTTCAACCTTCATGTAACCTTCAAAGGCCTGAATCAATTTCTCGACGCTTATTTTGTCCTCCGCGTGAAGCGAAATGAGCTGCTGCACCGATTGCGCAAGGGGGTGCGGACAAATCGGCGCGAATTGGCTGTCGGCGTAGTACGGGTAGTGGCCCGAGATCTGGTACAGTTCGACGCGGCCGATGTTCGGCGTATAGACCGGATCGTAGCCACGCTTGAACAGTTCCTCGCGGACGAAGGTTTCGAGAATGCCGCGGATGATGGCCCCCTTGGGGAGCCAAAGCACCAGCCCGGCCCCGACCAGGTTGTTGGTCGCGAAGAGTTCCAGTTGCCGACCGAGCACGCGGTGGTCGCGGCGCTTGGCCTCCTCCACCAGGCGAAGGTGGTCGTCCAAATCCTGCTTCGTGAACCAGGCGGTGCCGTAGAGCCGCTGCAACTGCCGTCGCGACGCATCGCCTTTCCAGTAGGCGCCGGCGACCGAGAGCAACTTGAACTCGCCGATCGCGCCGGCGCTGGGCACATGCGGCCCGCGACACAGGTCGATGAACTCACCCTGGCGATAGAACGAAAGCGTCGGTTGGTCGGCCAGGCCGGTCTCGATGTGCTCGACTTTCAATGGCTGGCCCAGGTCGCCGCAGATGGCGACGGCCTTGTCGCGCGGCTCGACGAGCCGCTCGAACGGTTCGTCCGCCTTGACGATTTTGCGCATCTCGGCTTCGATCGCGGCGAAATCGTCTTCCGTGAGCGAACGATCGAGGCCGATGTCGTAGTAGAAGCCGTTGTCGATCGTCGGACCAAAGGCAAGCTCTACCCCGTCGAAAAGCCGCATCACCGCGCGGGCCATCACATGGGCGCATGAATGGCGCATCACGGCCAGCGCCAGGGGATCCTTTCGGGTCAGCAGCCGCAACGAAACGTGCCCCTCGGCGGGCAGTTCGTGGTCCATCCCCACCACGCGGCCATCGACCTCGGCGGCCAACGACGCCTTGGCCAGTCGGGACGAAATCGACTCGGCCACGTCGTGGGCGCGAACCCGTTCGGTGTATTCGCGAGTGCTCCCGTCGGGCAACTTGACTCTGAGCATAGGGTTGGTCGTTGACTCCTGCGGCGAACGTAGGGTGGGCACCGCCGACCAAAATAAACGCCGGATCACGGTTCCGATGGGTGGTGCCCTCCCTACGTGTACGCAAAGTATAACCCCGGCGGGGATTTCAGCAAAGAGGGGGCCTTGATCGGATCGTTGCACATTTCTGGCGAGTCCGACCCATATTACCCGAAACTCTCAAAATGCCTCAAAACTCACTCGCAAGGTGCGAATTCATCGTCACAAGCGTCACAGCGTCACACATGGTTGCCTTGATCGGCCTCGATCGCGCAATGAATGCTAGCAGAATTCACAACGATCCGATCAAGGCCCGGATAATAGCCTCTTAGGCTCTACCCCAGCCACCGTGAACGTCTCATTCTCGGCCGCGTGCAGTATAGCTCAGCGGCAAACGCCGAACCGGACGGTGCTGATAGAAGGAGTGTAATTCAGCGTCCGGAGCGTCCGCACACCAGTGGGGGGTGGCTATCAATCTTTCGCAAACTGTTTCCGCTATTCGACTTGCGTAGTGGATGCGCGCATGCGCCAATGACCTGCGACCAAGAGCAGCGTCCGCACACTAATGGGGGGATAGTAGCTCGCACGTCGCAAGTAGTTAGTGCCGTTGGCCTTATGGCACGAGCTGCGGATCGCGGCGAGGTCACTTCGCGCGGCGGCAGCGTCCGCACACTTGTGGGGGGTAACGTACCACGTCACGCTCAAGGTGCTTTGACTGCGGCGTCCGACGCGTGGCGGACGGTGATCATTCGCTGACGATCAGAACCGTCGCCGCGGGTGAACTCGACCAGGATGTTGAACGTGCGCAGGATGGTTTCGCCGACAACCAGCCCGCACACTTGTGGGGGGTAACGTGCCACGTCACGCTCAAGGTGCTTGGACGGCGGACTCCGACGCGTGGCGGAGCGGTTCCCCCCGTGCGCGTCGCGCAGTCTGCCGGTCTGCTGTCACACTAACCCGCAGCGCAAGCAAGGTAAGTCCGAGCCCGGGCCTTGCTTGCGCCGCGGGTTGGTGTCGGACCATGAATAATCCGGGCTAGAGGCGGCGCTGCCTGGAAAATGAGCAGCAAAACCGCCCGCGGCGCCGCCCGTTGAAACGGCTGGCAAATCGGAAGAAATCCTTGACGCGAAAAACTGTTTTCTATGGATTTTCAGAGGGCTTTTTCGTTTGGCGGTTCCTGCCTCTTGGCTCATCGCGCTCATTGCTTTAGCAGCGGGCTGCCTACGGTTTGAGCGGCCCTGCCCATAAACTAGGCACGACCTCCGCATGGCAATCCGGCATCATTTCGACAGGTGGGCGGCCCGATCGGCCCCACCCGCGACGCCGGGCGCGCGGACTGGCGCCCGCCGCCCACGAGAACGGCCGATTCGGTTCGTATTTTTCGGCGAAATCGCTGCATTGGCCGCCGATGGGCCCGGCTGCGGGCCGATCGCGGTTGCGGACATTGGCGGGTCGTGATGGTTTTGTCGCCGCCGCTGGTGGCCATGCCGACCTGCGGCGCACCTGTGACGTGAAGCGGTAAAAAGTGTCATCGTCGTAGACACCACATGTTGGCCTTGTTGGTTGACGTTAGGCGAGCGGGGGGCGTCAGCCCCCTGTTTGCCCTGTTGGCCCTGTTGGTTGACTTAGGCGAGCGGGGCGCGTCAGCCCCCTGTTTGACTTTGTTGGCCTTGTTGGCCTTGTTGGCCTTGTTGGCCTTGTCGGCCTTGTCGGCCTTGTCGGCCTTGTCGGCCTTGTCGGCCTTGTCGGCCTTGTCGGCCTTGTCGGCCTTGTCGGCCTTGTCGGCCTTGTTGGCCTTGTCGGCCTTGTCGGCCTTGTTGGCCCTGTCGGCCTTGTTGGCCCTGTTGGTTAGCGGCCAAAGCAGGCGAAGCGGCTGGTGCGCTCAACAAGGCGGTCAATCAACGACAGCCTCCGCGGCCGAGCACGCACAGGCCCATGACCAATAATACGCATGTCCAGTCAGGTGGGCAATAGGGTGTTGAAAATCGGGTTTTACCCCATGTTTTTCTTCCTGCCAGTTTCTTGCCTTCGTAATCCGCCCGCGCGATCGGCTGTTCGGTTCAGGGGGGTTAAACACGATGGCCGGTTCGCGCCGCCCCTTCGGGGCGGAAAACCGTAAAAAAACGTCCTGGGGCTGGCGCCCCAGGCTTGATGCCATCGCCGCTTCGCGGCGGACACGTTGTACCAACTTCACGCCATGAAACGCCGCTTGAGCGCGGGCTTTCCGCCCCGCAGGGGCGCGGGCGTACAGCCTGGGGCGCCAGCCGGCGCCAGCCCCAGGATTGTCCCGCGAAGAATGTCGTCCGCCCCGAAGGGGCGGTGTCGCGGCAGGGTGTTGAGCAACGATTCAAACACGCAGAACTTTCGTGAAAGAATATCCCTGTCAAGACCGAATTTTCAACACCCTACCGACGGCTGACGCCGCCGGCGGGTCGATGGGTGTCTGCGAACCGCATCGTTGTCCGTAGGGTGGGGCGCCGCGGCACCGCCCACCAACGCGCGCGAGAAGACCGCAAGAAGACGATCGAATCGGGCGATTCGGATCGCACCATACGGAATTCCGAGCGAATCGGGTTCCTCGCTCTCGCCAATTTATTTCCAGATTTACCATCCACAGCCATTGCAACCGCCGAAATCTCCGATACGATACGGACATCCTTTCAAGCTTTCTGTATGCGTCGAACCGTTCAAAGGGCCGTTCAAATCGGTTGAGGGCGTTGCGATGGTGAATTCAACGCGTCGTGGTTGGCGAGGTCGAATAAACCCCACTCCGCGTCGGTATCCGCGCAGCGGGCCTCGCCTCCTCGCCTCCTCGCCTCCTCGCCTCCTCGCCTCCTCGCCTCCTCGCCTCCTCGCCTCCTCGCCTCCTCGCCTCCTCGCCTCCTCGCCTCCTCGCCTCCTCGCCTCCTCGCCTCCTCGCCTCCTCGCC
>DATKSN010000075.1:0-15804 GCA_035531595.1 Pirellulales bacterium
GCACCCAAGCCTTTGCACTTGTCGTGGCTCCGCCGCAAAGTCTTCCCGTCGATGGCAACCACCGGTTTTTCGATTCCAGTATCCTCGGCAGCTTTGTCTCGCATCGACTGCAGCCAATTCCCAAAGCAGGCTTGAAACGCCTGGGGTTTCAAAGTTGCCAGCACTCGCCGAAACACATCCTTCCGGGGAACGCCGTTCGGAAGCGGGAGCAACCTTGTCAAAAGATCTTCCTTGAGCCGAGCCCATTTAGCGATTCCGGTCGGATCGCTCGCTCCTGCCAACACAGCCATCATGGCGATCACCACCACACTGACCAACGGATGCCGTCGCGGGTCGATTCGGGGGCCTACGATTTGACGCAAATCCTGCCTCCCTCCACGCCCATCGCGCGGGGGGATGAACTCTGGTTCTATTACACGGGCCTCAAGTACCGCGCGAACTTCACGCACGAGGGCGACGCGTACCCTAACGGCCGAGACGTCCCGGTGCTTGGCCGCGACCGCGACGTCGGCGCCGTCTGCCTGGCCGTGCTGCGGCGCGACGGTTTCATCTCGCTCGACGCGGGTGAAGAACCGGGGACGCTGCTGACCAAGCCGTTCGTGCTCGTCGGGACGAAACTCCACGTCAACATTGACGCCACCGCCGGCGAACTTGCCGTGACGGTGCTCGACGGCGATGGCCGTTCGGTCGCTGTTTCCGAGCCGGTGGCGGGTGACCATCTTCGCGCGGCGCCGCGCTGGAAATCAGGCGGGTTGGCGGGCTTCAAGGGGCGGACGGTGAGTCTTCGTTTCACGCTCCGCAACGCGCGCTTCTATTCGTTCTGGTGCGATGAGGAATCGCCTTAGGCGGGCGGTCGACCTTGGTTCCTTCCATCGGTCCCCGCAATCGCCGGTTTCGGATCGCTCCACGTTGCGCCGCGATCGTCGCTGAACAGCACTTCGGCATGATGCGGAAGTCGCAACTCACGAGCATGAGTAGCCGATCCTTCTCCGGCACGTAGACGATGTACGGCACGGCCGCCACACGATTCCAACGCTCCGTGACAATCTGGAGCTTCGCAGGCAGCCGATCACCACCGGCCTTCCCGCTCAATTGCCGGACTTCGTGGGCCTTCCAGTCGCCTGCTTCGGTTGACGCGATCATGGTCATCGCCAACAGTGCGGCCGAGAGGCCGCTGCCCGGTACGCCGTTGGCGCATGCTCCACGCCAACGGCGTGCCGGCGGGCGACGTTCAGGCCGCGTTCGTTGTGGGCGGTGCCCACCCTTTTCTAGGGTTGGTCAAGCGAGCATGGCAATCGGGCCGCGCGTTCGCTATACTTCATGCGGTCGAGAATGAGACCTTCACGGTGGCTGGGGCAAAGCGGCGGAGCCTAAGCGATGCCCAGGTCGCTTTCTAGCCGGGGCATCGCTTAGGCTCTGCCACCAGCCACCGCTTTCTCCTGGTAGCCGACGAGTCCGCATGATGGATAGCGCCGAACATGCTACGATCGACGACCTCTTGGCGCTGGCGCGTCAAGGCGACGCGGCGCCGCGCGAGCGGCTGTTTCAATCGTGCCGGAGCTACTTGGGGTTGTTGGCCCGCGCCCAACTCGAAAGCTGGCTGCAAGCCAAAGTTGACGCTTCCGACCTGGTGCAGCAGTCGCTGCTTGAAGCGCACCGCGATTTCGACCGCTTCGAGGGACGCACCGAGGCCGAATGGCTGGCCTGGTTGCGGCACATCTTGTCGAACAATGCGGCCGATCTGGTGCGCCACTACCGCGGCACGCAAAAACGACAAGCGCGCCGCGAGGTGCCGCTGCGACAGTCGGCCGACGATTCCCAGGCAGGCGGCGCCGCCGAGCCGGCCGCGCGCGATCCTACCCCCAGCCAGCAATTGATTTGCCGCGACCGCGATCTGCAGCTTACCGAGGCGCTCCAGCGGCTCTCCTCCGACCATCGCGAGGTGATCGTGCTACGCAACCTGGAACGGCTTCCTTTTGAAACAGTGGCCGAGCGGATGGGCCGCTCGCGCCCGGCGGTGCAGATGCTGTGGGCCAGGGCGATCAAGAAGCTGCGACAGGAACTGTCCGCCACCATAAGGGATTCCAACTGACGCCCGCCAACATGACGCACGACGAACCTGACGGCACCGCTGACGAGCAGGCATCGTTCGAGGTGCTGGCCGAGTACCTCGACGGCTTGCAGCGCGGCGCGCCCGCGCAACGCGACGTCGCGTTGAGCCAGCAGCCCGAACTGGCCTCGGCGTTCGACTGCCTCGACGCGCTCGATCGGTTCGCCCGGTCCTCGGCTCCCGAAGTGGCGCTTCCCGACGTGGCGCTCGCCGATGCGCGGACGCTCGCGTTCGACGGTAATGCGTCGACCGAGAGCGGATGCACGCTGACGCCCCCCTTGCGGTTTGGCGACTATGAACTGCTGGGCGAGTTGGGCCGCGGCGGGATGGGCGTGGTCTTCAAAGCCCGCCAAAAAAGTCTCGGCCGCACCGTGGCGCTGAAGATGATCCTCGCCAGCCAGTTGGCTTCGGCCGACCAGGTGCGGCGTTTCGCCGCGGAGGCCAAGGCCGCGGCCGGCTTGCGGCACTCGCACATCGTCCGGCTTTTGGATTCGGGCGAAGTCGGCGGGCAACCGTACCTGGCGATGGACTACATTGAAGGCGATAACCTCTCGGCGCTCACGGCGCGCGGGCCGCTCGATCCTCAGACCGCGGCGCGGCTGGTCGTCAGCCTGGCTCAGGCCGTCGATTATCTGCACCGGCAAGGCGTGATCCATCGCGACCTGAAGCCCTCGAACGTGCTGCTCGACG
Organism: Pirellulales bacterium; assembly: GCA_035531595.1. Lineage (GTDB taxonomy): Bacteria > Planctomycetota > Planctomycetia > Pirellulales > JAICIG01 > DATKSN01. The sequence goes on from DATKSN010000075.1 coordinate 2,801, forward strand.
CGGACGGCCAGCCCTACGTCACCGACTTCGGCCTGGCCAAACTTCGCGACGCCAACGAGGGCCTGACGGGCACCGGGGTGGTGGCCGGCACACCCAGCTACATGGCCCCCGAACAAGCGGCGGGGAAGGGCGGCGTGACGCCGCTGGCCGATGTCTACAGTTTGGGGGCCGTGCTCTACGAGCTGCTCACCGGCCGGCCCCCGTTCGTCGGTGAAAGCCCCATCGACGTCTTGATCCAGGTGCTGGAGCGCGAGCCGACTCAGCCGCGGCAGTTGAACCCGTCGGTGCCGCGATCGCTGGCCACGGTCTGCCTCAGGTGCCTCGAAAAGGCGCCGGGCAACCGCTACGCCTCGGCGGCCGCGCTGGCCGACGACCTGGAACGGTACTTGAAGGGAGATCTCGTCGAAGCCCGCGCCGCGGGCGTCTGGCAGCGATTGCGGCGCTGGGCCCGGCGCGAGCCGGCGCTTGCCTCGCGGCTCGGCGCGTTCGTGCCGTTCTACGCCGTCGAGGCTGTGAACTACTGGGGCTTGCACCTGATGGATCGGGAATTCCACTACCGCGCCACGGCGATCTTGTTGGTTTGGGTGGCAGCCTCGTTCGTATGTCAGCGATGGATGCGCCGGCCCGATTGGCAAGGGGTGGTCCCCTTCGCCTGGGGCGCGTTCGACGTGCTCTCGCTGTCCCTGCTGTTGTTCATCGGCGATGGTCCCGTCAGTCCGCTTCTGATCGGCTTTCCCCTGCTGGTCGTCGGCGCCGGGCTTTGGTTTCGGGTGCGGCTGGTTTGGTTCATGACGGCCTTGACCGTGCTGGCCTATGTCTCGCTGGTGGTCCACTATCACCTATCGCGTCCCGCGCTCAAGCAGGACATGCCCCTCAACCACGACGATTACATCTATTTTGTCGCGGGCCTGATCGTGATGGGAACCGCCGTGGCTTATCAGGTGCAACGCGTCCGCGCCTTGAGCCGCTATTATGACGGTATCAAGAAATGACTCGCTTTCAGTTCGGCCTGCGCGCGATGCTGCTTTGGGTGGCGGCTTTCGGCGCCCTCTTCGCGGTGCTGGGCAAAGTGGGCCCGGTTTGGCAGGTGGTGATCGTGTGGTTCGTGATGCTCGCGTCGGCTCATGTGCTGGCCAACGTCTTGGGCAGCCAGTTCGGCGACAAGCGCCGCGCCGGGCCCGACGGCGACGTGGTGAGCGGGGGGCGTGAGCCCCCCGGTGTAGGCGCAAGGTGCATTCCGCCCCGCTTCGCGCCGGCCACTCGGCTCCGCGAGACCGCCCGCCTGGGCCGCGCGCCCTTGGCGCTGGCGATGCTCGGCGCGCTCCTGGGCGGCTCGCTGGGCACGATCGCCTTCGCCCTGGGTTCCTGGCCGCGCAGCGGTTACGCAGGCGTGATCGTGGCCGGCGTCTCTTCGTCGGTCGTGGGCGGCTTGCTCGCCTTTCTCAGTGGCAGCTTTCTGCAGACGGCGGTTCAAGCCATCCATGAAGCGGCCAACCCAATGGAGCTGGCCGACAACGCCCATCCAGCCGAGGCAAACGGGGTGGGCGATCGGCTCCATCCGGGCGGCCCAACTCAGGAAATCGCCGGCGCCGACCGCTCTCATCCCGCTTCGTCCTCTTCCGGCTCGGCGCTGAACTCCACCGACTCGTAGATCTCCGCCAGCGGCAAGTCGATCTCGATTTCCGGAAGCGACAGCAGGTTGAGTTTCTTGGCGCTGCTCACGACACGAGTCTACCCAATTCCCGTGCCAATCTCAACGGCAGGCAGGTCGCCGTCGGCGACTTTCGCCGTCAACTCAACGGGGCGGCGTTACAACCGGCGAAGGCGCTCCAGGCGGCGCGCGGTTCGCGCCGGCGATTTGACGTTCGATTTCCGCGTTGTATATTTGCAGGGCGGTTGCGCGCCTTAGAGCCTATCCCAAAACCGCCGGGCAGGCGGGACGCCTGCACCACAACGGCGGTTTTGGGATTAGGCTCTTACTTCAAAGGGTAGCTGAAGTCGTGAGATTTCGGATCGGAACTCTCACGAGTTCCGCTACAGGATCATGGAGAAGATGCCATGCATTGTTTGACGTTTCGCGCCGCCGTCGGTGTCGCATTGCTGCACGGCGCCGTTTCGGCGTGTACCGCGCAGGTTTCCTGGGAGCCGCTGGGCCGTAGCGTCGAGAACCGGGCAATCGAGTTTGTCCAACTCGGCCAAGGCGAGTGCGACGTGTTGCTCGTCGGGGGGATGGCGGGCGACGACGCCCAGGCCGTTGGATTGGCGGAAAGGCTGGCGGCCCATTTAGTCCGTTTCCCAAGCTGGTTGGCCGGCATCAAGCTGACGATCGTCCGCGATCCCAACCCGGACGGCCGCTTTCGGCGAACGGCGGCCAACGCCCACGGCGTCGAGATCGACCGCAATTTCCATACACAACGCTGGCGGAAAGTATCGGAAAACAACCGCTGGATCAGCGGGCGTGAACCCGAGAGCGAGCCGGAAACCCGATTGCTTGCCGAGTTGCTCGCGGATCTGAAGCCGCAACGGCTCATCGTGCTGTCAAGCGGGCAGCAAGCGTCACTGGGCTCCTGCGGCCCGGCCGAGAGTTGGTCCCGGCGGGTAGGCGCCGAGTGGCGCGCCGCCCCGCAACCGATCGACCCCGCCCTGGCGCCGGGTTCGCTGGCAGTCCTTGCCGGCCACGACTTGGGTATCGCGACCATCGTTCTGCGCTTACCAGCGGGCCGGGAAGTCGAGCGCGCCTGGTCCGACGACAAGCGTGCGATGCTTGCGGCCGTCGGCGCCGGTTCCAACCACGGCGTCGCGCCGCCGTCAACCGCGGCGGAGTTTCCGCCCGCCGCGGTGAGCGATACGTCGAAAAAAGACGCGCGACCCAAGATATTGACCTATGAGGAGTTGGCCGGCGGCACAGCCCTGGTGCCGGTCATCGGCCGGCGCGACGTGGCGCCGCTCGCCGCGCCGGCGCCGGTCGCTTCGGTCGCCGCCGCGCCGCCCAGCCCAACAGCGCCGCTTCCGTACCCGGTGCCGGGCATTCAAAGCGAGCATCCTGCCGCCACGTCGACCGCCCAGACGCCGGCCGTTATTCAGGTGCGACTCGAGCGTTTGCCGGCGATCGATCATGCTCGGCCGGCGTTGCGCCCCAAGCAGCAGGAGCCGATTCCGTTCTATCCTGATACCGGCATGTAGCAGGCATGATCATGTCTCCTCGCGCTAGGCGCCCACGGCTGTCGTCTGCGCGACGACGCGCCAATCGGCGAGCTGCGCTTCCACGTTTCGCCGGCCGCGGAACTCGTTGATGATCGGCCGGAAGGCGACCGCGAGCGGGCCCGCGGCGGCCGCCAACTCGTCGGCCCATTCGCCGCCTCCAAAGGCCACCGCCCTCAGCGCGACGCCGTGCTGCAGCAGCTTGAGCGCCAGGTGCCGTTCGCCGCCGCCGATCCGCTTGGGGGGCCCGGCGAGCGTCACGCCGGTCGCGCAGAGCAGCGGCCGCGGGTTGGCCTGGCCGAAGGGCGCCAGGCGCTCGATCTGGCCGACGGTCGCCAGCGAGAGTTCGCCGAAACTGACCTCGGCGTCGATCCATAGTTCGGCCACCTTTTGCTGGGAGGTGATGGTGGCGGCGACGTATTCGCGGAAGTCGTCCCTGAAATCGTCGAGCTTCGCTTCCTCGATTTTCAAGCCCGCCGCCGCCGCGTGGCCACCATGACTGAGCAAATGGTGGCCGGAGGAGGCCAGCGCCTGGTACAGGTTGAAGCCGGAAACGCTCCGCGCCGAGCCGACGCCCGGCTTGACGCCCAACTCGTCGAGCGCGATGAGCACCACCGGCCGGTGGAACTTCTCGGCCAGTCGGCCTGCGACGATCCCAATCACCCCGGGGTGCCAGCCGCGCTGGGCGAGCACCAGCGCGGCGTCGCCCTCGACGTCGAATTGCTCCTGGGCCTGCTTATGGGCCGAAAGGTAAATACTCCGTTCCAAACTCTGCCGGCTGTTATTCAATTCGTTGAGGTATTCAGCCAAGGCCGCGGCCCGCTCGCCCGAAGCGGTGGTCAATAGTTCGACGGCCAACTGGCCCTGGCCCAGACGTCCGGCGGCGTTCAGCCGCGGGGCCAAGGTAAAACCGATGTCCTCGCAATCGAGGCGTGGCTTCTTGTCGAGTTGCGTCAGGTGCATCAGGGCCGACAGGCCCAACCCCGGCCGCTCTTTCAGAGCCGACAGGCCATGCTGCACGAGCACCCGGTTCTCGTCGACGAGCGGGACCATGTCGGCCACAGTGCCCAAGGCGGCCAGGCCCAGCGCCGAGAGCAGGTAGTTCTTCATCGGTTCGCCGACCTTCTTGGCGCCGCTCGCCTGCTGGCAGAGTGCCCAGGCCAGTTTGAAGGCCACGCCGGCGCCGCTCAAGCCGGCGAACGGATAGCGGTGGCCTGGCAAGCGCGGATGCACAATCGCCGCCGCCACGGGCAGCACCGGACCTGGCTCGTGATGGTCAGTGACGATCAGTTCGAGTCCGGCCGCCCGCGCCGTTTGCGCTTCGTCCAAGCTGCCGATGCCGCAGTCGACCGTCACGATGAGCTTGGCGCCCTGGCTCGCCAGGTTCTTCAGCGCGTCGTGGTTCAGGCCGTAGCCCTCGTCGATGCGGTGCGGCAAGTAATAGCCCGCCTCGGCCCCCAACAGCTTGAGGCACGTCACCAGCAGGCTGGCGGCGGTCATGCCGTCGACGTCGTAATCGCCGTAGACGATAATCCGCTCGCGCCCCGCGATCGCCGCCGAGATCCGCTCTGCCGCGTCGGTGACGCCTGGCAACTCCGCGGGGTCGCGCAATTGGCTGAGTTTGGCGTCAAGAAAATCACGGGCCGCCGCCGGATCGGTTATTCCGCGGCAAGCCAGCAGCCGCGCCACCACAGCCGGCACACCCACGCTCCGCCGCAGCAGATCGATCCGTTGGGAATCGTGCGGGCGGATACGCCACTGCTTGGCCATCGTTCATCCTTGATAAGTAGGGTGGGCACTGCCCACCAACGGCGTCGTTCCGCTACCATCCATCAGGGGACGACTGACAGAGTACGAGTCCCACACGTCCCGCTTGGTGGGCGGTGCCCACCCTACGAACTGACTTGGTGGGCGGTGCCCACCCTACGAACTATTTCTTCTTTTCCACATGCAGCGTTCGCTTGCGCAGCCGGGGGCTGTACTTGCTGAGCTTCAGCTTTTCCCCGCCCGTCTTGCGCCGCAGCGTGTAGTTGTAATCGCCGGTCTCCTCACAGACGAGGAACACGGTTTCCACCTTTTTCTTGCTCTTGGCCATCGGAACCCTCTCCTGCTTGCCGCCGGCATACGTCTCGCGCTTACCGAATGGCCCGATTGTACCAAGCTCGGGGCGTTGTCCGCCAGCCCCGTAGACTGACGCGCGGAAGGCGGGTGGCTGGGGCAGAGCCTAAGCGATGCCCCGGTCGCTATCGAGCCCGGATTATTCATGGTTCCGTAGCTGGCTTCGCAAGAAGTCAGGCCGTGGACGCGAGTTACGCCAGAATTCTTGCGAATTCTGCTACCGTTACGCCAGAATTCTTGCGAATTCTGCTACAGCACAGTGAGGAGTTCCTCGCCGGACCATGAATAATCCGGGCTAGAATCACTGCATTGGGTTCTGTAGGGAACGCCCTCCGTGGCGTTCCGTGAAGCTCGTGGGACGTCGATTGGCAGGACACGGAACGCCATCCGCCAAAGGCGGTCGTCGCGGGGACGCGGAGCGGCCGAAGATGTGTTCACAAGGAACCAACCCCTCACTCCGCCACAGACGCACGCTTCTCCAGCGCCTCTTCCAACCCTGGCACGCCCTCTTTGCCGGCGGGCACGGTGATCGACGAACCGCGGAAAGCGTCGCCGATCGGCTCGTAACGGCCGCCCAGGTGCCGGGCCAGGAACGCCTCGGACACCGCGTTGAACGACAGCCGGTTCTCGGGCCTGGCGAAACCGTGCCCTTCGTCGGGATACAGGACATAGGTTACCGGAATCCGCTTCTTGCGCATCAGATCGACGATCTGGTCCGACTCGGCCTGTTTCACCCGCGGGTCGTTCGCCCCTTGTCCGATCAACAACGGACGCTCGATCCGGTCGACGTGCGACAAGGGCGACCGCTCCTCGAGGAACCGCTTCCCCTCCAGGGTCAAATAGTCGCCCACCCGGTCCTTGAAGACCTGGATCATCGGCGACCAATAGGGCGGGATGCTCTCCAGCAGCGTTTGAATGTTCGACGGTCCGACGATGTCGACGCCGCAGGCGAACAGTTCGGGCGTGAAGGTCAACCCCACCAACGTGGCGTAGCCGCCATACGAACCACCCATGATCGCGACCCGCGCGCGATCGGCAATTCCCTCCTTCACGGCCCACTCGACGGCGTCGACCAAGTCGTCGTGCATCTTGCCCGCCCATTCCTTGTTGCCTGCGTTGGTGAATTCCTTGCCCAGTCCGGTCGAGCCGCGGAAGTTGACTGACAACACGGCGTAACCGCGGTTGGCCAGCAACTGATGCTCGGGATCGAAGCCCCATTCGTCCCGCGCCCAGGGACCACCGTGGACGTTGAGCACTATCGGCACGGGCTCATCGGGCCGGTGGTCGCCGTCGGCGTCGCAGCCCGGTGGAAGCGTCAGGTAGCTGACGAGCTGGAGACCGTCGCGGGCCGCGATGACCTCCGGCCGCATCTTGACCAGTGGCAACCCTTCCAGGTCGTCGCGGTTGTTGAACAGGAACGTCGCCTCTTGGGCGTCGCGGTCGTAGTGGTAATACTTCACCGGCCCGTCGTCGAGCAGATAGGCCACGGTCCAATGCCGGTCGTCGAGCGTGCGGCTGGTGACGGCGATTTCGCCGTCGGCGACCGATCGCAGGAATTCCAGGTCGGCGGCCACCGCGTCGTCGAGCACGAGCCACTCCTTACGGGTGAAATTGAACGAAACCGCCTCGACGGTGTTTTCGGTCGGGTGCGAGAGTACTTCGCCCACGTCGGCCCGTTCGTTCTCGGCCAACACGGTTCGCTGGCCGGTGTTCAAGTCCCAGGCCACCAGCGCGGCGGTGTTTCGCCGGCGGCTGTCGGTGAAAAACAGCACGTCGCCGCTCTTGTCGAAGCCCAACGGATTCGTGGTCAGCGTGTCGTCGGCGGGGATCGTGAGAAACTCGTCCCAGCCGCCCTGGCCATCGGCGGCGAACCACTGGTTCGCGCCGTCGGGCGTGAAGCGCATGGCGAACCGTACGCGGTAATCGTCATCGCAGACGTAGTCGGAGAACTTCTGGGTGTTCTTCTCGATCAGCTTGCGCTTGCCCGTCACCAGGTTGACACGGTACAGGTCGTGCAGTTCGGGATCGCGGTCGTTCAGGCCGATCAGGATCTCCTCGGGGAAACGATGGCTGACCAGCTCGATGCGGGCATGGACCTTCTCCAGCGGCGTCAGATCCTTGGTCTCGCCGACCGCCAGATCGACGCCGTAGACGTGCCAATCTTCGTCGCCGCCGACATCTTGCAGGTAAAGAATGTGCTGGCTTGTATAGGCCCAGTCGTAGCTGCGGATGCCGCGGACCTTGTCGTGGGTCACGGCTTTGGCCCGGCCAGGCTCGGCCAGCGCCCCGACCCAGACATTGAGCACGCCGTCGAGCGGCGCCAGATAGGCCAACTGTGTACCGTCCGGGCTGATGCGGGCCGCCGCGCGATCCGGGTTGCCAAACAGCGCCTCGCGCGGAATCAGCGGCACATCGGCCAGGTACTCCGGCGCGGCCTGGCCACCGGCCGGCGCGGGCTTGGCCTTCGTCGCGCGGCGTTTCTTGGCGGCCCGCTCCTTCGCGGCGGGCTCCTTTTTCGCTCGATCTCGCACGGTCTTCTCCGTTTCCTTGGCGACGGTTTTGATGGCTGGCACTTCGTCGGCCGTCGGCGGCGGCACCGACTCTTCCTCGGCGACGGCTCGCGCCGCGTCAGTTGCGGCGGGCTTCGTCGCCGCCTTGGCCGCGGGTATGCCCGGCGGCGGCTTCGCCGCGGGATTGCAACCGCTCGAAGAGCCGACCAGTAACAGCAGCGCGATCGTAGCGGAATTCGTGAGAATTCCGAGCGTCGAGCGCGGAAGACCGGAAGTCTCGCTGCTCGAAAAGTGGGTCCAGTTCGTCGCGGCGGGCTGACTCATCCGAGGCTCCCGGTGGTGGTGGCTGGTGGCAGAGCGTAAGCGATGCCCCGGCTAGATCGCAACATCGCTTAGGCTACGCCCCGGCGGTCGTTGACCACGGTCGCCTGAATTTAGCGAATGCCGGACGCCCACGCCAGCGCAAAATAGCAGGCGCAGGTCGTTGTTTTCAATTGGATCGAGGGCCTCCAGATCGGCGACGCGGACGCGGCCCAGGCGATCTGGGAGCGCTACTTCGACCGGCTCGTGCGTCCGGCGCGCCGCAGGTCGCGAGCCTGCTCGACGCCATTGACGATGACGAGGTCCGTGAGATCCCCTTTGGGATTGGCGCCGAAGCGATAAATCCAGGGGGTTTGGGGGCTAGCCCCAATCTGGAACCCCTGCTTCCTCCGCTGTCTTTCATGCTTTAACTCTTCGCCGCCGCTTGGCACGCTCGCCGGGTCTTGCAGACGATCGACTCGCCCGGAGACAACCGCGCCGGATCGAACGCCTCTCCGCCTGCGGCCACCGCGTACGAGGCCAACGCAAGTTCCGCATCACGGCGATCAACTTGTCGCTAGCCGGTACGTACCTCGATCCGCTCGACATCATCTTGGTCCAGACGGAAATCGAACACATCGAGATCCGCCCGCATGTGGTCGGCGTCAGTGGTCCCGGTGAGAGGGACCATGCCTACATCAAGAGCGAAGCGGAAGACGATCTGGCTGACCGTCCGATCGTATCGTTCTGCGATTCGCACCAGTTCTAGACCGGCCATCGCCTCGCGGTTGGCGGTCAGCAACGAAAAGCCTTGATAGACCAGTCCGTGAGCGGCGCAGAACTCCCGGACCCGACGGTCCCAGCCTTGGACCGCGTAGCAACGGTTCTGGACGAAGCGGGGTAATACACGTGCTTTCTGGCATAGACGCTGAAGTTGTTCCAGGGTGACGTTGCTGACGCCGAGCAGGCGAGCCCACCTGGATCGGGATAGGGGCATCGGGATCATAGGGCAGACGACGATCGTGCCCACGCCGGAAGGTGAACTTGGTTTGCAGGAACAGATCATCCCGAGCCATCAGCCCCCTTGCGACTGACGCTGAAATCGCCTGCCCCACCGCCGCCTCGTGGTAATGGCGGCGCTGGTTGGCCGTATCGATGCCTCGAAATCCCTGTTCGATGGCAAGCTCAGTGAGACGCCGCGTCTCGTTCTCCTTCCAAGCGGTCCCGTACAGGAAACGGGGGACTCGAACACCCTCGATCAACATGGTCCGCTCAGGCATGGACTTTTCCGACTCAAGCTCGCAATCTTTTCAAAAGGCTTCGTTCGCCAGCATGCCGGGCGGGAGGGAGGAGGGCAAGGGCCGGCCGGCGGCGAATTCCTTCACACTTCACAGAAAACCCCGTGAAAAGGGCGATCGGTTTTCAACGACGCTACCGTACCAAGCGGTAACTCGCCCCGCGAACGATCAACAGCGAAGCTCCAAGAACCAGTGCTTGCACGAACAGCAGACCGGCGATCATCCAGTACAGTTCCGGCTCCGCTTTTGCGATGAATGGATACCCAAGGCCACAAACGAGGCTCACGGCCAGCAGCGCCGTGCTACGCAAACCGGCGCGCCGCGGCCCTAATGTTGCCCAGAGTGCGACCAACGGCTGAAGCACCAGCGCGCCGCTGAGTGGGAGCCAGCCGAATAGAAGTATCGCCGTCCAGGCGACGTCTAACGCCGCCCGCGCCACTCTCGCCAGGCCGAGAAGAATGGCCACCAGCGACGTCGCCGCGAAAATTGCGCGAAGGGTGAATTGCAACGGTTCAGTCGCCGGAGCTTGCGCGACGCAGCCAACTCGTCCGAATCCAAAGCCGCGACTGCGTAGCGCCATTGCAAGCAGGGCGGCCGTCGCCAGCGGCGCCAGGCAGAAGACGAATGCGCCGCCCAGCCTTGGAGGTCCGAGCGCATCGCCGGCGACCGTCGCAGGCAGGAACGCCGCAGGCAGCACGATGAGCCAGCGACACCAGGCATTGCACATTCCCCACACGAGGAAAAATCCCAGCAAACTGGCCTGGCCCAATGCCAAGCCGAGCAGAACGGGCAACGCCGGCTCCCTGTCTTGTGTTCCGCTGACGACCGCTGCGACCTGCCAGGCGACAAGGTCGGCAAGTACGTGGGCAGCGATCAGCCCCCCAATTGCCAACCGCCAAATGGGCTCGCGGTCGGGGTCAACGGTCGTCCGCGGATATCGGAAGGCTATTATTGCCACTGGAAGGAACTTGAACATGCCACCCAACGTCGCGGTTCACCGGGCCGCGGCGAACGACATTGACCTCAGAAACGACGCGGCAGGTTGATTCGTGTCAGTTCAGTCTAGCGAAGCAATCGCGGCGAGTCACGCGATTCACCTCCGCCGAAGGTTACGGCACACGAAGTGTGCCTACTACTTTGCCGCCCGTGGCGAGCGGGGGGCGTTAGCCCCCTGTTTGTCAGGCGTGAGGGATCAGTTGGGCGGCGACATGGGTTCTTCCCGTTACTTCACTTGTCTTTTCGGTCCCACCAGTTCGATCACGTTGCCGTCCGGGTCTTTGACGACGGTCAGGTAGACGCCTTCGGGAAATCCCTCGGGCAAGGCGACCGGGCCCTTGGCCAACAGCTTGACCTTGTGCTTCTTGCAGCGCTCGACGACCGCGGTCGTGTCGTTGATCCAGATCGTCAGGTAGCTCAGGCCGAGCGACGAATGGATATAGGTGTTGTCGACCTTCTTGCTCGGCAGGCCCTTGAACTCGAGCAGTTTGATCTTTGTCGCCGATTCACCTTCGCCGAGTACCATCACGCGGACGTGGAAGGCGTGGCCGTCAGCCAGTCCCGAGTCTTTGGCCAGCCCGGCGGGTATGTCGAAGCCCTCGATTTCGGTGAATCCCAACGCCTCGGTGTAGAACGTCGCCGCCTTCGCGGCATCGCTGACGACGATGCCCACGTCGATCGTGGTCTTGGCGAAGTCCGACTCCTTGGTGGCCTTTTCGGCGGCCCACGCGGCGATGGTGGTGATGCCGCCCAGGGCCAAAATCAGGGCGACGACTTGCGCGGGCTTGGGGCGTAAAAACTTCATGGGAGGCTCCTCATCAGGGTATTGGGGGGTGAATCCAACGCGACGATACGCCACGTCGGAACGATCCGCAAGACCGTCAGCCGCCGGTCCCGTTCCGCCGCCCTTTAAGGCCAGGGCGACTTGCACGGCGAGGCAAATGAGGGTAACACCAATAGATATGCGGCCCGTTGGTTCCATTTCCAGGCGGTTGTTCCTCGAAGCCGGCACATTGGCCCTGTTCGGCGGCGCCCGCCGTGCCGCGCCGGTCTTGGCGGGCAATTCCGCGGCGGGCGGAAGGGCCAAGTCGTGTATCCTGGTCTACTTGCTCGGCGGCCCACCGCACATCGACATGTGGGATCTGAAACCCGACGCGCCGGCTGAAATCCGCGGCCCATTCCAGCCGATCGCGACCAACGTGCCGGGCATTCGTTTCGGCGAGCACCTGCCGCTCCTGGCCCGGCAGGCCGACAAGCTGGCCGTGCTCCGCTCGCTGACGTACCCGAACAACGACCACCCGTTCATGACGTACCACACGCTCACCGGGCGAGTGTCGGCGGTGCCGCTCGATGCGAACACGGTGCTCCCGCCGTCGCGCAACGACCATCCGCACATGGGGGCGGTCGTGGCGAAATTCAAGCATACCAGCACCGACGTGCCGGGCTACGTGGCGATTCCCGAAGTCCGCTTGCGGATGCAGCCGCTGCCGGTGGCCGGCGGCGGCCGGGCCGGGATGCTTGGCCCGCGTTACGACCCATTCGCCATCAACGACGACCCATCCCAGCCGTTGCCGGCGTTGCAACTGCCACACGACGTTTCGGCCGAGCGTTTCGCCCGCCGGCAGTCGCTGTTGGCGGTGGTCGACGGGCACAGTCCCAAGGCGCGACCGCCGGACGAATACCAGACGCTGCGCGGTTCCGCCTCGCGGTTGCTCGGCTCATCGACGACGCAAGAGACGTTCTCGCTCGACAAGGAACCGGAGGCGCTGCGCGACCGTTACGGCATGCACCGCTTCGGCCAGAGCTTGCTCTTGGCGCGGCGGCTGGTGGAAAACGGCGTCTCGTTCGTGGCCGTCCACTTCAACTACATGTCGTTGTGCGACGGCTGGGACACGCACGCCAAGAATTTTCCCTGTTTGAAGGATGAACTGTTGCCGCTCTTGGACCAAGGGCTTTCGGCCATGCTCGACGACCTTGCGGGCCGCGGCTTGCTCGACGAAACGCTGGTCGTGACGATGGGCGAGTTCGGACGCACGCCCAAAGTGAACGACCAGGGGGGGCGCGATCACTGGGGATCCTGCGCTTCGGTCGTCTTTGCCGGTGGCGGCACCCGCGGCGGAACGGTCGTCGGCGCTTCCGACAAGATTGGCGCTTATCCCACCGATCGGGCCGTCGGTCCGCCCGACGTCGTCGCCACGATCTACCATGCCCTGGGTTTGAAGCCGGAATCGCTGATGTACGACGCCCTGCTGGGGCGGCCCATGACGCTCGCCGAAGGGCGGCCCATCGATCCGCTTTTCTGACTTAGAGCCAATCCCAGGCGGGCTTCGCGCGCCTGGGGCCTATTTTAACCATCGATAGTACGGGGTGCTAAGCGGGCGGTTGGCACTCGCCAGATCCAAAAAAGAATGCCTCGCCGCAAACGCGGGGCGGCACGGGCGGCACGGCGGTTTCGGCGCAGCCGAAAATGCCCAAGAAAAAACTGGCAAAACCGTACCTGTACCGACAAGGAAATCCGTCTCGGCGGATTGCCCGGCTTTGGATGCGTTAAGACTTCTTCACCCGCAACGCCCATCTGTGC
>DATKSN010000076.1:0-4591 GCA_035531595.1 Pirellulales bacterium
GCTCGACCCGAATGGCGGAGGCACCTACACGAGCTCCGAGTGGTACGCCCTCGACCTGGCCGCGAACCCGAACGCGCCGGCGTTGCCGGTCTTGCAGTTCAACGGCGGCGGCAATGAGACGTACCGCTTCCTCAACGGTCCATCGTCCGGGGGCGTCGATGCCCTGATGCAAGTTCTGGGCGAGGAGGCGGTGACAATTCAGGGTAGCGCCGGCACGACGACGTACGCGCTGGCGGACAACCTGGGCGGCGTCCGCGACATCGTCAACGCCAGCAGCTTGGTCGTCGACCACATCGTCTACGCTTCGGGCGGCCTGGTCACGTACGAGAGCAACACCGCCATTCACCACTGGGCCGGCTACGCCGGCTACCATCCCGACGCGAATACGGGGCTGGACTACGCGGATCACCGTTGGTACGATCCGGCCGTCGGTCGGTGGATCAGCGAGGATCCGCTCGGCTTCCGCGGCGGCGACACCAACGTGAGCCGGTACGTGGGGAATGATGCAACCGGCGGCGTTGACCCAACCGGGCTCCTCGACGTGAAGCCACCGTTACCCGGTAGCCAAGAGGAAAAGTTTCGGCAGGAGATGCTGGCATGGCTCGCTGCACAACAAGCTGGTCAGGCCGCTGCGGCGCAGGCCGCTGCGGCGCAGGCGGGTGGTGCGCAGGGCGGCGGTGCTCAGGGCGGCGCCGGTCAGGGTGGCGCTTGGCCGCCGCCTGGCGCGGGTGGACCTCCGGTTGTTTTTCCGGTCGGGCCAAACGGCGTGATTGGAGTCCCGCCAAATCCACCCAACCCGTGGGGTCCAGGCCTCCAAGCCGCTCTTGCTTGGGCTCAGGCGCACGCTGCAGAGTTGGCTGGGGCAACACTGGTCGCGGCGGCCTCATTTCGAAGCCAACAGATCCAAGCCGCCGAGGAAGAGATTGACGGCCTTGAGGAGCTCCCGCAGGAGCTCGGCCAATCGTTGGAGGACGGTGCCGAGGAGATGACGGCGGAGGCCGATGCGCGGATTGCCATCTTGCAGGCATATATAAACTATCTCAGTAGCATCGGGCAATAGTAATGCTGACAAGCGGTGACTTTCAGGGTGAGGCGGTCGGCGTTGCGGTGCGGCGGATGAACGCGGATATCCGCGAGTTGACTGAGCTTCGCGATGCGCACCGCCAAAGTAACCAAGCGCTTGCCGCAGCGCTGCGCGCACTCTCACCCGCCACGACGTCCCATGCGCGCATCGACCCAGTCACGCAGCTCGCCAACGCCGAATGGCAGTTGCGTGTCGCCGCGATCCTAGATCTGCCGCTCGACGACTGCGCAAGTCGTAATCTATTGGTCGAGACGTGCCTTCAAATGGCGCTCGACGACCCAGACGCGCGAGTGCGTGGAACCGCGTGGTGGACCGTTTGCTTGGCCTGGCAAAACACAGATCTCAACGAAATGATCACGGAGGCTACGAATCGCCGGCTGATGCAACGATTTTGCGGGGCGCCCGCCGATTCGCGAGCGCCCGCTGCGCCAAGACTTTGGCTTCGCTCACTCGAATCGGCTGTCAGATTCATGGAGTGGGATCTTGGGGCGCGTGCCGCCGACCGCGAGTACATTAGGACGCACGCCGGTGCAGACGCCGCCGCAATCGAGGCGGGTTGGAGGCCTGCCCAGGCGTTTCTTGAACACGCCGATCCCGGGCACAGGCTCGCGGCGCTCTGGGCCATTGGACGCACCGGAACCCAAGCATCGGCGGCGGCGGATAAAGTCCGGCAACTGATGGTCTCGGATCCCGACCAAGAGGTGCGCGCGCGCGCGGTGCGTACCTATGGTGGGTTGCATGCCGCGACCGGTAATCCAGAGGCTCAACGCCAGCTCGCGGCCGTGGCGCTCAATGAGTCCCAGCGGCGTGGACTTCGCTTCAGCGCATATGACGCCTTGCTTTCCGTGCGCGGTGTTGCGTTCGCTGACCTCCCGCTGCAACGCGCGCGGCGCGAAGCGCCGGCAAAACTGGCTCAACTCGACGCGGGGGGAGCTGACGCGGAGTGGCCGGTCCAGATTGCCTGGGATCTCGTTCGAGAATGTGCCACTCGCGGCGCATAAGAGGCGGAAGAAGACATCCATCTATCTTCCGAAGAAGACATCCATCGAATTCTGGCCAATGCAGGCCAGGCGACTACGACGGTAAGATAGGCGAATCACATGGCCGGACACGCAATCCTAGCCTGGATTATCCTGTTAGCCTAAAGCAGCAGGCACACGCCGTGTTTCGTCTGGGCGCACGCCGCTGGCCGGCTATAATTGCCGCTGGCGCCTATCACCAGCTTGCGTTCACGGAGGAACACGCCATGCAGTGCCTCGCCTGGCGAACGGGTACGCCACGTCCCGGCCCGCTCCATTCCTGCAAACGGCGTCGCCACGGTTCGCCGCTGCTGGCGATGATCGTCGGCGCGTGGGCAGTCGTCCTGCCGCGGCCGGCGCATCTCGTCGGGCGCGAGCCGGACGACGCCACCGCCGGGACGTCAGCCGAACAGGCCCAACAGGCCGAACAGGCTCAACAGGCCGAACAGGCCGCGCTGGGACCGATGGGCGACGAGCCGGACGGCGACAACCCAGGACCAAGCCTTGAACCCGTCGAATTCGACGGGGTTCAGCCCGGCGTTTCCACGATCGCCGAAGTCCATGAGGCATGGGGTGAGCCGACGGAGACGGGCGAAGAAGCCGGCATCCTGCGCCAGGTCTATGAGCGCGAGCCGTTCAAGCGGCTCGAGGCCAAGTTTCACAAGGGGAAGCTGTTGGCGATCGTGGTCCAACTCGAAGAGGCCCTGCCGGCCGACGCCGTCGCCGAGCAATTACGGCTGGCCGTCGAGCCGGTGACCCTTTGCGACGGTGCCGGCAAGGCGATCGGCATCGCGTTTCCCGAGCGCGGCGCGGCGCTGCGGCTCGCGCCTCGTCGTGGAACTCGCGAGAGTTCCAGTTCGCAGCCGGACGCTCGAAAACCTCACGAATTCGGCGACGCTTTGAGTGGTCAACTGGTACACGAGATTCTGCTGGGCGAGATCGACGCCGAGTCCTTCGTGCTCCGCGCCGAAAACGGCCTGACCACGAACGACACGCGCGCCTTGGCCGATCTTGAGACGGCGCTTCAGCTTGACGGCAAGCAGAGCCGGGCCCATTGGTTGCGGGCACGCCTGCTGACGAACCTGGGCCGGCGCCGGCAAGCGCTGGCGGCGGTCGATCGGGCATTGCGGCTGGAACCCAAGCAACCCGAGTATAAGCTGACCCGTGCCCGCATCCTGGCCGACTCGTGCCGTTTTGACGAGGCGGCGGCGGAAATCGAACAGGCGATCGCCCTTTGCGGCCCACTCCCCCAAGTGAAAGCTCTCGCTTTGTCGCGCTGGGCCGAATTGTCGGCCGCCGGGCCCGCGCGAGATTTTCAGCGATGTATCGAGCTCGCGCGGCAGGCGATCCGCTTGGCCGAGCCGCTGGCCAACGACCCACGCAGGGCCGTGGCCCGCGCGGCGCGGGAAGCGCTGCTGGAAGCCAATCTGGCCGCGGCCCACGGCACGGCCTGGGGCCGCTGGAAGAACAAGCCGGAGGCGGTCGGGCTGTGGCTCGCCAACGCCCAGGCGATCGCCAAGGATTCGATCGATCCCTACGGGCTCGACCCCGACTGGAACCTGCGGCTTTGCGGCCGGGCCTTGGGCGCGTCGGTCGGCGCGAGCGGGAAAATCGCCCCGGCGCCTTGGGCCGAGCAGGCCCTGCGGATCGGCCGGAGTCGGATCGAGGCCACTCTCGACCCGCTGCACCGCCGCCGCCTGGCCTGGGAACTGGGTTTGGCCTTGTACGACGCGCTGCAAGCCTTCCAGACGCGGCGCGAGTTCGATTCGGCCCTCGAATATGGACGGTTGGCGGTGTCGTATCTTGACGAAGGACGCGTCGGGCGCGACGAGGCGCCGGGCGACGCCTACCTTCTCGGCCGGCTTTATTTCCGCATCGGCCTGATCCACGCCGAACACCGGCACGAGCATGGCCAAGCCGTCGAATGGTACGAAAAAGCGGTGCCGCTCATTGAACGACCGGTGCCCGATTCGGCGTTGGCCGACGTCGGGCGGCAGGGAGAATCGCTCGCGGCCGCCGCCGTGTCGTATTGGCAGACGGGCGATCGCGAACGGGCCGTGCGGTTGACCAGCCAATCCGCCAAGTTGATGGAGGAGGCCGTCAAGCAAGACATCGCGTCGGAGCAGGCCCTGGCGGTCGTCTACTCGAATCTCGCCTCAATGCACCGGGCGATGGGCGACCAACAGCAGGCCGAACGCTACGCTTCGCGAGCCGCGGAACTGCAACCGAGGTAGAAGCGGGCTGGGGCGGTCGGTTGCCTGTAACGTCGCCTTTCGCTCCGCGAAAGAACGCCCTTTCGCGGAGCGAAAGGCAACAGACATGATCGCGCGTGCGGTTCAGCTACCACCGGGTGAAGAAGTCTTAACGCATCCAAAGCCGGGCAATCCGCCGAGACGGATTTCCTTGTCGGTACAGGTACGGTTTTGCCAGTTTTTTCTTGGGCATTTTCGGCTGCGCCGAAACCGCCGTGCCGCCCCGCGTTTGCGGC
>DATKSN010000077.1:0-8078 GCA_035531595.1 Pirellulales bacterium
TCCGGCCACTGCGGCCGTCATCGTGGCCAAGGTCGTCTCCATCGATCGCTTCGACACCGCCGCCCAGTTGGTCGGCTACTTCGGCACGTTCCCCGAGGAAAACACCTCGGGCCTCGACAAACGCGGCAACCCTTGCGCGCCCAGGCACGATGGAGATGCCCGGCGGCTCGCTGCGACACGAACCCGCGGCGCAAGCACGGCGCGCAACGACTGGCCTTGCTACTAGGATCATTTTCAAACCACCCCAAAACAGCTACCAACCGTACAGGTACGTGTCATAACGCAAGTCGTTGCGCGGCAACTACATGCGAAAAGTTGAAATGCCACAGTGGATGGTTGATCGCTACTGACCAACCGTATAAAGTTGCTAGCACCCGGAATTACATTTCGGCGAAAAGTAGCGACCACCAGTACAGAGACCAACCGTGCGCATATGTAATTACGTATCGTATGCTGCCGTTCAGTACGTTGCGTCGCGAAGGGAAACCCGAACGCGCAAGACGCGGCTTCGGCGCAGCCGAAACTGCGCAAGAAAAAACTGGCAAAACCGTACCTGTACCGACCAGGAAATCCGTCTCGGCGGATTGTCCGGCTTTAGACGCGTTAAGACTTCTTCCCCCGCAGCGCGCATCTGTGCCACACGCGCCGAGGCTTTCGTCGGGTTAAGGTACGGTTTTGCCAGTTTTTTCGGAAGCTGCGCTCGCGAAGAGCCAAATTATTGGTCCGTGGTCTTCTACGTTGTGACTCCGGCCGCGTGGGAGCGCCTCGTCGAGGCCGCCACCTGCCAGGCGCGCGCGGGCCACCCTCGGGCGCGCGAATGGATCGCGAACGTCCTCGGCGCTGACAGCGCGATTGACGAACTCGGGCGCGCCGACGCCGTCGCCGGGTGCGTGACGATTTCGTCGTTGAATCGCGCGCTGGAGCGCGAACGGGCCGCGGCGGGCGACCGTCCGGGGTACGAAGACTAATCGCTCGCTTAGCATCGGCGCTTCGCGAAAAAAAAAACGATTCCGAAACCCCTCCCAAAGAGATCCAAAAGAGCGTGGGGTAAGGCGAAGGGTGGCGCGGCAATGGGATGCCGCTTTCGCGGCTCGCTCAGACGTCATGGGGTATTCGGAAGTCGTTTTTTTTCGCTTCGCCGCCGTTTTCTTTCGCACGCCCGTTGCTGCGCAACGTGCGTGCTTTTTTCGTAAAAATGACCCTGTCTGTTTCGTGGGCCGCCGCGGCCTTCGCACAGTAAATCTCGTGAATCAAATCCTGGTATCCCTCGACCATGCTCCGCAGCGACCAATCGGCCGCCACGAGGCGGCGTCCCGCCTGGCCGAGGCGGCGGGCCAAAGCCCGGTCGTTCAAGAGCGTGGTCAACCGCTCGGCCATGCTTTCGGCGTCGCCGGGGGGCACGAGAAAGCCGTTGACGCCGTCTTGGACCGTCTCGGGAATCGAACCGACCCGCGTGGCCACGACCGGCTTTTCGCACGCCAGGCCCTCGAGAATCGACACCGGATTGGCCTCCATGTGCGAGCTGAGCGCAAGCACGTCGACCAATGAGAGCAGTTCGGGAACGTCGCTCCGCGTGCCGAGGAAATGCACCGCGCCGGCGAGACCCAACTCGGCGGCCAGCGCTTCGAGCCGCGTCCGCAAGAGGCCGTCGCCCATCACGAGGAAGCGGGCGGCGGGCAGCGCGGCACGCACCAGCGCCGCGGCACGCAAGAACAACTCGTGGTTCTTTTCCGGCCGTAACGCGGCCACCATGGCGGCTACCGGCGCGTCGGCGGGCAGGCCCAGCGCCTCACGCAAGCCGGGCGGCGGCGGAAGGGGACGAAATCGCTCGGCGTCGACGCCGTTGGGAACCACTCGCACCTTGCGTGGCGGGCATCCCTCGCAACGGGCGAGGTACTCGGCGTGCGGCTGGGCCACGGCAATGAAGGCGTCGGTGAGCGGTTCGAGCCGCCGGTTGAGCCATTCGACATGGTCGGGCAGGCCGGTCGAGTGCAACGCCGAGGCGATCACCGGCACGCCGGCGCGCCATGCGGCCAGCCGGCCCCAGAACATCTTGTCGCCGCCCGTGCCGACGGTAATCACCGCGTCCATCCGCCGTTGGCGCAACAGCCGTGTCAAGCGACCCCACACTCGAACATCGTACTTGTCGGCCAGGAGACCGGTGAAGGCGGGCACTTCACGGGCCAATTCCTCGCCCAGAGGACCGAAGAACTTGAGACAACAAAGCTCCGGCGCGAACCGAGAACGGTCGAGCCGGCGCACCAGGTTCAGCAGCAGCGTTTCGGCGCCGCCGACCGGCATGCAGGTGATGACGAACATCACCCGCAAGGGTCCGCGGTCGCTGGGCGGCTTGAGATGGCGGAATTTTCGCTGCGACATGGGTTTCTCGCTCGTTTTGCCTGTTCGTTCGTTTTGGGTTCTGTAGGGAACGCCCTCCGTGGCGTTCCGTGTCCCGCTGACGACGTCGCACCAGCTTCACGGAACGCCACGGAGGGCGTTCCCTACAGAACGGGGGTCGGAGCCGAACCATGTCTCATTCCCAACCGCTCGCCATGGAGTAACGCCACGGCGGCCACAGCCGCCAGTCCGATCCAGGGGCCCAGCACCAATGCCGCGGGAAGCAACGAAATCAGCCACACGCCGCGGTCGACTCGCAAACCGTTAGCCTGGGCCGCGGCGTAAACCATGAACAGCACGGCAAGGTTGGCCGCCGCGGTCGCCAGCACCGCGCCGAGCAGGCCGAATTGCGGCAGCAGCCAAAGGTTCAATCCCACGTTGACCGCCAGCCCGACCAGCAACGCCACGCAGGCCAGGCGCGCCTTCTCGGCGCACCAAAGATAGTTCGTCGCCACGACCGCGAGCGAACCCCAAACGCACGAGGCCAATGTCCACGGCAAAACGGCCAGGCCGTTGGCGAACTTGCCCGCCAAAGCGACGCCGAACAACCAAGGCGATATCACGAGCACGGCCACCGAAGCCAACGTGAGCGCCAGGGCGAATCGCGCGATGATCCGATTCAGCCGCCGGGCGACTTGCTCGCGCCGACCCGCCTCCCAGTCGTGGCTGAGGTGGGGCATGATCATCGCGGACAGCATCTCGGCAATGCCCAGAAACAACAGCGGCACGACCCGCGAGCTATGGTAATCGCCGATCAAGGCCAACGCCGCCGACTCCGGCAGCCCGCTGTGGTGGACGATCAGGTAACGGTCGGCCAGGCCGAAAACATTGGCCAGCGCGTTGGCGATCCAAACCCACGCGGCGAACGGCAGCAGCTTGCCCCAGAAGTCGCGCTGTGGAACCGGCAAGCACGTCGCCGGCAGGTCGCGCACCGCCCCGCGCAGCCAAAACATGCCGGCGGCGCCCGACAACAGGCACGCGCCGCCGAAGGCCCACGCGACGCTCGCCGCGCTCGGCTCCCAGAACCAGAGCGACAGCACGCCCAGCACCGCGAAGGCCATGCTGTTGATGAAGTGCATCGCCGACACGATGCGCGTCATCCGCAAGGCGTTGAAGATCGCCGTCAGCACCGTATGGGCGGTCCACAGCGCCAGTCCGCCGGCCAAGAGCACGACCAGCTCGCGGCCGTCGTCGCCGCCGAAGATCAGCCGCGAGAACCACCGGTTTCCCAACGCCACCACGGCCGACGCGGCCACCGCCAACAGCGCCGAGCAGCCGCCGGCGCGCGCGAGAAATGTCTTCAATTGACCTCGCCGGCGGTAAAATTCGACGTAGCGTCCGAACGAGCCGGGCAACCCCAGCACGGCCAAGGGCGCGGCGAGCATCAGGAAGCCGAACGAAAGATCCCACCGGCCGAGCTGATCGGGATCGAGCCAGCGGCAAAAGAGCACGCCGCGCGCGAAGCCGACCAGCCGCTGGGCCACGGTGACGCCGAGCAGCATCAGCACGCCGGCGGCCAACGTGTCGCCGCGCGTCGGCGTGGCGGCGGGGTCGGTCGAGGAGGCGCGGTCGGTCGTGGCGGC
The DNA here is from genome assembly GCA_035531595.1 of Pirellulales bacterium. Taxonomy (GTDB): domain Bacteria; phylum Planctomycetota; class Planctomycetia; order Pirellulales; family JAICIG01; genus DATKSN01. Next base: position 3,981 of record DATKSN010000077.1, read on the forward strand.
GCTGTCGATCGTGGCGGCGCTGTCGATCGTGGAGGCGCTGTCGGTCGTGGAGGCGCTGTCGGTCGTGGAGGTGGCGGTGCTCACGCCTGGGGCGCTCCCGCGGGTTCGGGCAAGTGGCTCAATCGATACCCGTCGTAGCGAGGCGCGCGGAGCTTGCGTGGATCGACCGTCACCCAGTTCGCCAGCCGAAGCAGGTCGTCGTCGGCGTGAATCCGCTGCAAGTGGAAATCGTCGTCGCCCGGGAAGTTGTAGCCGCCGTAGGCGGAACAGACGCCGTCGTAGCCGGCTTCGTAGGCCGCCTGAAATGCAAGCGGGTTCAAGTTGGCGCGCAGGCCGAAGGGAAAGGCGAAGTAGCGCACGGGATGGCCGATCGCGGTTTGCAACTCTTCGCCCGCCGCCACGACTTCGTCGCGCAGGTGCTCGACGTGGCTGATCGCGCCCAGGTCGGCGTGGCTGCGGGTGTGGGCCCCGATCTCGATCCCGGCGGCGGCCATGGCGCGCAACTGGTCGAGCGTGTTGGGCGGCCGCGGTTCGCCTCGCGCCACGTCGTGCGCGAAGGGGAGTCCTTCGAAGACGTTGCCGACGGCGACGAAATAGGTGCAAGGGATGCGCTCGGCGAGCAACAGCGGTATGGCGCGGTCGCAATTTTCGGCGTAACCGTCGTCGAACGTGACGCTCACCGCGGTCCGGTGGTTTCCGCGGCGAATGCGCCGCTGCGCCTCGGCCAGCGAAACCATGTCGCAACGGCGTTTCAGCCAGCGCATTTGCCGGGCGAACATCGCGTGGCTACAGGTCCAGTCGTTCGGTTTCTCGTCGGCGACGCGGTGGTAGAACAGCACGATCACCGGCGCGCGACCCGCCGCGGCGGCGCGGCGGTTTCGCCGGAGGCGGTAGGGATACGTGCCGTGGTAGTAGGCGCTCAACAGGCAGCGCGACGAAAAGGAGAGTCTCATGATGGCACCGTGGTTTGCGTTTGCATCTCTTTTGAATCGCGTGACGAATCGTAGGGTGGGCGGCGCCCACGATGAACGCGGGCTAAAGCCCACGCCACAAAGGGTGGGCGGCGCCCAGCGGCCCAACGTGCGCGCAACCAGCGCTTGACGCGCGCGCCCGCCAGCCAGGCGCGGTGCCGGAGTCGCGCCGCCGGACGGCGGCCGACGATCCGTAGTTCCATCAGGGCATGACGTTCGGCGCGCCATGAGGCCTTGTACGGCTCGTCCCCGCGCAGGAAGTCGTAAGCCGGCAGGCCCTCGTCGATCGCGTCCTTGAGCGAGGCCATCTGGATCAGCCAGCCGGGCTTGTCGGCCATCGCGTCGGGCGCGATGCCTGATTGGTAATTGTAGTAGGTATCCCCAGAGACGAAGTCGATCTGCGCGGCGACGGGCCGGCCGTCCAACTCAACCCAGTGCAGCCGCAATTCGCCCAACGCGAGAAACCGCCGAGCGACTTCGGTCAGGAAGCCGTCGAAACGCGGCGACGCGAAACAGCCCCGATCGCCCAGGCTGGCGCGGCGGCGCTGGTGCAAGTCGCGCAAAACCGCCAGGCCGCGAGGAAGTTCCTCTTCGCTCTCGACCGATTTGCGAACGGCGCGGCCCGTATCGAAGTAGCGAATCTCCAGCGTCCGTACCCCACCTTTTCGCGACTTGGAGAGCCGTCTGGTGTAGGCCGCCCAACCGCCGGGCAGCTCCACCCGCCATGTGCCGGGCCGCTCGCGGCGATGCGGGGTGTGCCCTTGGGCCGTTAGCGAGTCGGCCAATGAGCCGAGCGTTTCGTCGTTGGCCGCCGCACCGTCCAGTTCGATGAGATCCCAATCGCCGGCGCCCTCCTCGGCCAACCAATGGGCGACCCGCCGCGCGACCGCCGCGCCGCGGCCGGGCGCGGTGAGCAGCGAGAGGTAATCGGAGCAGACCTCGCCCGAACCGAGAAACCGGACGACTCGCCCCGCTCGGATCGAGCGGTCGATGTACCAGGGAGCCAATCCGACCCATTCTCCGTCGGCGTCGCGGACGGCCAGCACGAACAGGTCCATTCCGGGGCGGCGATAATGGCGCCACCAGGCTTCGAGCCACTCCCAACGTCGGAACGTCACGTCGCCGGCCAGCGCGTTCCACGGCCCGGCCAGGTCGGCCAACGCGATTGACGACGTCAGCGGTTCGACGCGAAGTGGGTCAACGGCAGTGTGGGTGAGCAACATGGGATGACAGGAGTCGGAAGTCGGAAGTCGGAAGGAAAATGGTGGGCCTGCGATCGCTGCGCGATCGGGTCGATCTGGTCCCACCCGTCCCACCCTACGTAGCGTGGGCTTTAGCCCGCGTTCTGTAACCTGTAACCTGTAACCTCTTACGCCCGGGCCAACCTCCAACCGTTCTTGAGCCAGGCGCGCGCCTGGTCGCCGACCCGCCACGCGCCGCGGCGCCATCGGTCGGCGCGTGTGCCAGGCAACACGCGCAAGTCGAGGCTCGGACGCGGCTCGGCGCGCCAATGGGCCTTGTAAGCCTCGTCGCCGCGCAACAAATCGTATGCCCGGTAGCCGCCGTCGATCGCCGCGCGGATCGTGGCCATCGTCGCCAGCCGGCCCGGCTCGTCGGCCAAGGCCTCCGGCTCGATCCCCGACTGGTAAGCGTACACCACACCGTCACCGGCGAGTTGGTACTCGGCGGCGATGGGCCGTCCGTCCAGTTCCAACCACGAAAGCCGCAGACTGCCCGCGCGCAACAGGTGCGCGGTGGCCTCGCGATGAAACTCCGCGAAGCCTGGCTGGGCAAAACAGCTCGCTTCGCCCAGGCCGCCGCGGCGGCGCTCGTTGAGGTCGGTCAGAATCGCCAGGGCGCGTGCCAGGTCGGCCTCGTCGGCGACTTGCCGCAGCACGGCCCGGCCGGTGTCGAAAAGCCGCCGTTGCAAGCGGCGGAGCTGCTTGCGGTGCGACTTGGAGAGCCGTGCCAGATAATCTTCCCAATCGGCCGGCAACGGCAATCGCCAGCAACAGGGCGCCGGACGCCGGTGGACCAACGACCCGCGCTCGGCGAGCCGCGCGACCAGGATGTTCACCGTCTTGTCGCCCGCGTCGACGCCGGTCATCTCCAAGCGGTCCCAGGCATGTGGGTCGCCGGCGCGCGGCCCGCGATGTTCGCTCAACCAATCGGCCAGCGCCACGGCCACTTCCGTCTCGCAGCCAGGCCGGCAAAGCACGGAAAGGTAATCGCCGCACGCATGGCCCGAACCGAGAAACCGCACCGTGCGCGAGCGCCCCGCGCCCGTTTGGCGATACCAGGGAGCCAGGCCGGCCAGCGTGCCGGCCGCGTCATGGACGCCCAATACGAACCATTCCCGCCGCGCCGCGCCGCGCGGACGTGGGCCGCCGTAGTGCCGCCACCAGGTGGCCATCCAGTCCCAGCTACGGAACGGCACCCCTCGCGCCAAGACGTTCCATTGGCTCGCCAGGGTGGACGGTTGATCCCAGTCGGCAATCCGCGACACTCGCATGCTCAAGTCTGTGTCAGAGCCGAGCAAATGCAACTCGCTCCGCGCCACAACGGCGGCACGAAAGGCGCCGCGGCGAAATCCGAGGCGCCCTTGACGATTGTGCCGGATGTACTGCGAACAGGCATTCCGCCGCCGACTCGCCGCAAACGCGGGGCGGCACGGCGGTTTCGGCGCAGCCGAAAATGCCCAAGAAAAAACTGGCAAAACCGTACCTGTACCGACCAGGAAATCCGTCTCGGCGGATTGCCCGGCTTTGGATACGTTAAGACTTTCTCGCACGTTTCGCGCAGTCGCACCCTCCGCGCGGCGGCTTTCGTCGGGTAAAGGTACGGTTTTGCCAGTTTTTTCGGAGCGTGGGAGCGCCCCCGGTTATTGGCCATTTGAACGCCGCGAGGTTCCGGCCCGCGAGCCGCGAACGACGCTCTAGCCTCGGCGCCGCGCGAAAAAAAACGATTCCGAAACCCCTCCCAAAGCGATCCAAAAGAGCGTGGGGTAAGGCGAAGGGTGGCGCGGCAATTGGATGCCGCTTTCGCGGCTCGCTCAGACGTCATGGGGTATTCGGAAGTCGTTCTTTTTTCGCTTCGCCGCCGTTTTGTTTTTTGCACATTCGTTGCT
>DATKSN010000078.1:0-13479 GCA_035531595.1 Pirellulales bacterium
GCGAATAAGCTTGGTTCTGAACGGTTGGACTGCCGGTCAGGTAAAGCCGCGCTTCGAGGGATTCAAATCCCGCGCGCCGTGCCGCGCGTACTTTTCGTTTCGCTTTCCGTTTTTCGTGATTGAGCCAGAACATGGTTGGGAGCCTTGCTTGGTGAGAGGGATGAGAGGTGAGTGGTGGGTTCGTAGGAGAAAGGAGAAAGGAGAAAGTAGGTTCAAAGGAAAAAGTAAAGGGTTCGGGGTTCAGGGTTCAGGGTTCGGGGGCGATTTGCGTCGGGGTGCCGGGCGCCCGCTCGGGCCGAGGAGCTTGACGAGTTCGTCGATGAACAGCGACGCGCGCTTCGCCCGAAGGAACTGGAACAATTGCCGGGCGCCGAGCGATATGGGCTCGGTACGCCTGGATCAGCGGGGAGGGGTTTCGGATTCGGTTTTCTTCGCGGAGCGTTACCTCGCGCGATTCCGTCGCCCGCGGCGCCATCGCGCCCCGCGGCGTGGCTGCCGAGTTTCCATGAAACGGCAGGGAGACCGCGCCCGTCGCGACAAGCGCGCGCCGGGACCGCGGCGTGCGGGCGGGGTCGCTGGTCGCGTTCGGCAACCTGGGAGGGAAGGATGCTTGGCCTTGGAGCGGCGTGATGTCGAGTTGGATTGCCATGATCGGTCGATACCGTTTTTGGATCTACGACAAAACGGGAGATTGCGCAGCGGTTCCGAGGTCGTCCTCGTTTCGGCAGGGGGATTATGCGCGCCGTTCGACGTGTCCTTCCCTCGTCCACCGATCTGCTCGCCGGCCATGCCGGGCGCTCGATCGAGGCGTGCTATCCCGGATTATTCATGGTCCGGGGAGGAACTCGCGCACTGTGCTGTAGCAGAATTCGCAAGAATTTTAGCGTAACTCGCGTCCCTGGCCTGACTTCTTGCGAAGCCAGCTACGGGACCATGAATAATCCGTGCTATGGCGAGGCGGACGTGCTCGATGGACTCCGCCAGAAACTGCCCCCGCGGCAAACCGGGTAAGCGATGCGCCATAATGCCCACGATTTCCATTAGATTCCGTCGCGGTGGCCTGCCGAAGTTAATAGGTCGGTGGGCCTTGTCCGTCTGGCACGAGGATCGTCATGGGATCGTTGATACGCCTTTTCAGGCGGGCATATCTCGCGTATTTTTCCCAGCCTGCCTCCGATCGCATCATCTATCGCTTGATTCGCAAGCACCGCGTCCGAAAAATTCTGGAACTGGGAATCGGCCCGGGCCGCCGCACGATGCGAATGCTCGAGGCGATCGATCGAAGCGACGCGGCAGGCGCGGTTTCTCACACGGGCACGGTTTCCTACACGGGGATCGACCTGTTTGAAATGCGTTCGCCCGCCGACGGGGCGGGACTTCCGCTGAAGTTGATCCATCGGCAACTGCGCGCCACCGGCGCCAAGGTTCGGCTGGTGCCCGGCGACCCGTTTGGGGCCTTGGCACGCTCGGCCAACGAGGTCGGCCCCTGCGACCTGATGGTGATCTCGGCCGACCAGGACCGCGACTCGCTGGCCAAAGCCTGGTTCTATGTGCCCCGGATGCTGCACGCGACGACGTTGGTTTGCCTGGAAGAGCCCGGCGCGGCGCCGGCCGGGCCGACAATTCGCCTGCTGCCGCACGCCGAGATCCTCCGCTTGGCCGCGGCGGCCAACACGCGCCGGGCCGCGTGAGCCGCCAGCCTTGCCCGCGGTTGGCGCCGCCGGTTGTTCGCATCGCCGTAAACGCCGCCAGCATGGCCTGCCCTGACTCTCGGAGACTCGCCTCGCCCAATTCCCGGGTCGGGGTTCGGGCGGCGCGTTATACTCTACTTATCGAGGATCACCTGGATGTCCGTCTTGAGGCCGCGCATGTAGCCGCGCCATTCGATGTCGAGGGCGGCCTTGTTGGTGAACACTTTTTCAAAGAGCGTGTTGAGCAATTGAGGGTTGAGCCGCACGTCCGGCGGCATTTCGCCCAACTCCCTGTAGTAGCGGATGAACTCGTCCAGGTGCTTCTCGATCAGGAAATGAGTCAACGCCCAGGCCTGGCCGTAGCCGTGCAAGAACGCGCCGATCGACCCGGCGTAGTCGAAGATCTGGTCGCCGACGATGAAGTCGATGTTCGAATGTTCCCGGTCGGACTCCAACGCCCGGTAAAACATGATCCGCTGTTCGTTCACCGCTCCGACCCCGCTCCAGGCGCCGTCGCTGGGCGATTCAAAGTAGGCGGCCAGCCCTTCGTGGACCCAGCGGGGAATTCGCACATTGCGCGGGAAAAGCCCCGTGTTGGCCGCCAACTGGTGGGTACACTCGTGGCTGACCACCTCGATGTCCTGGCCTTCCTTGGCGATGTTGAGCAGGACGTCGAGCGTTTTTGAAAGCCGGATGATGTCCTTGCCGCCCTTCTTCTTTTTCGCTTCCTCGGCGGCTTCATGAATCGGCTTGAGCATTTTCGCGATCTCGTCGTAGATCTTGTTCGTACCCTGCACGAAGAAGAAGCTGGTGTTCGGCTCGTGCATGTAAAAACCGGCCGCGTTGATCAGGAACGGATCGAGCCTCACCGAGAAGTCGAGATAATCCTGGTGCTGATTGAAGAGCACGACCTTGAGTTTTTCCTTGGGGAGTTCCAGCGGCACGCCACGCGAGAAAAACGTCAGCATGAAACTCTCGTAGACCTTCTCCAGCAGTTCGATCCGTTGCTTGTGATGCGGCTTGCGCCCCTTCTCGGCCTTGTCGGGCGTATCGTACATCAGCACGAAGTGCTTGCTGGTGTCGATTTTCATTTGCGGCCGGTTGACGAACTTCTTGAGTTCGTCTTGTTGCTTCGATGAGTCGCCCAGATCCTTTTCCATCTGCGCCTTGAGCGCCTTGATGCGTTTGGCCTCGGCATGCTTCGGATCGAGCTCGAGCACCTTGTCGACGGCCGCGTAGAACTCGCTGAGCATGCCGTGCCGCAGCGACCATTGGGCGGCCTGGAGCACCGCGCCGGGGTCCGACTTGGCCTGGGTCAACTGCTTGCCGAATTGTTGCTCGAGCGTGGGCACCTTGTGGATTTTCACGTCGTCGAGGCCGAAGTGCAGCGAACCGAACTTCTTGGTGGTCACCGTCATCGTCTTACCGGGGTGCACCGTCGCCTTGCCCTGGATGTTCAGCGTCAACTCGCGGTTGCCGCCCACCAAGTACTCGACCAGGTCGGCACGAGCTCGAGTCGCCCAAAGCACGGCGATCGCCAGACAAGAACAGATTGACAATCGTCGCATGGTGTTATCCTCACTGCATTGACGTGTTTTCTTGCGCGCGTTGGGTTGGTGGGCGGTGCCCACCCTACGGTCTCTTGGGCGCCATGGATTCGAGTTTCGCCTGGTCGACCGACTCCGCGCCGTGGATCGTGCAGAGCGAGCGGAACACGGCCGGGTCGATGTCCTTGGAAATCGCGCGTACCGAACCGTCGGCCATCACGACCAGCGCTCCGCCGCCGGTCACCGATTTTGAACCAAAGCCGGTCAATTCGCCGAAGTAGGGTTCGCGGGCGCCTCGGATGGTGGCCCCACCCCCTTGGACCCAAGGCGATTGCACGGTGCCGGAGCCGATCAGCATGATCGTGTTGCTGGTGCCGTCGGTGATCTCACTGTCGCGCGCTACCTGGTCGTAGCCGAACACGCCGGCCCTGGGGTCGGTTCGCGGCAACTTGGCGGCGACTTGATTACGCTCTTCAATGCCCGACATGCCGACGAAGTGCGTCAGCGCCGGACCATCGCCGTGGAAGGGAAATCCTAGCCAGTGGTGGCGCGTGTCGGACGGGTCGAAGAAGGCTGGGATCTCGATGACCGACACCAGCAAGTTCTTGCCGTCGTGCCAGCCCTTGGTCAGGTCGTACAACTGAAAGACGTCGTTGTGTCCCAGGTAGGGCAGCAGCGGAACGAGCCAACTGTTGCCCCCTTCGACCGGCTTGTCCGCCGAAAGCCGTTTGACGCCGATCAACTCCGTGGTTTTCGAGCGCCACTCGTTGACCGAACGGCCAAGCCCGTTCAAGTCGCCTGACTTGACATTGGGGTTGCCAACCGAGGGCGGTATATCGATCGACTCCTTTGTCGCCGTAGATACAATTTTTCCGGCGGACCCCGCTGCCCCCGCGCCCGGTGCCGCGCCCTGACCGGCAGCACCTGGGGCGCCCGGAGCGCTTCCTGGGGCACCCGGAGCGCCGCCTGGAGCGCTTCCCGGAACAGCCGGAGCGCCGCCCGGAACAGCCGGAGCGCCGCCCGGAACACCCGGAGCGCCGCCTGGGGCACCCGGAGCGCCGCCTGGGGCGCCCGGAGCGCCGCCTGAAGCACCCGGCGCGCCGCCCGGAACACCCGGAGCGCCGCCTGGCATACCTGGAGCGCCGCCTGGCATACCTGGAGCGCCACCTGGCATACCCGGCGCACCGCCTGGCATTGCGCCCGCCGCGCCAGAGGCACCGGCAGCCCCTGGAGCCGCTCCGGGCTGGCCAGGCATGGCAGCTTGTCCCGCCGCGCCCGCTTGGGCGCCTGGGGTCGTCGCGTTAGGTGGCGATGCCGAGTTGGCGGCGGCGGCTGGGGCGGAGGCGACCTGAGCGGGCGCGGCGGGTGGATCGGACGAGCCGCACCCCACGGGAAGCAGCGACAAGAACACGAAACTCGCGCACCGCATCGGCTGGCTCATGGCGACCTCGGCTTGAGATTCAGACTTGGAAAGCCGTAGCGGAGCTCGTGCAAGTCCCGATTCACTTCATTACCTTCGGAACTCTCACGAATTCCGCTTTGGCATTGTCGCCCTGCGAACGTGGTTGTGTCAAGCGCTAATCAGCCCTCCTAGTTGATTCTAGGGCGTTGGAAGAGGATCCGCACACATGACTCTTCGAAGCAGGTTCGGCTCCGTTGCCAACATTGGTTGCAGACCCGGATCGTTCTCAACGTGAGCCGCTAGAGACACCCCGCGTTTTTCTTCTTGTCGGATGAAGGCCACGATTTCCTGAACTGCCCAAGCCACGGCACAATGGGAAAGGAACACATGGTGCGTACAACGCGGGAACCGGCCGATCCTCCAATCGCCGATCATTCAGGTGGCTCACATGGGCGGTGGACTGAACGGGGGGACGGAAATCCGCGGCACCGCGCCGCAAGTCACCGCGGCGATCAGATCCTCACCGAGCGCCGTTGGATGGGCGAAAATCTCGCTCTTAATCTCCATCGCGCCCCCTTTTGCCATTTCCAAGGAAGTCATTTTCGCGGACCAAGAACGGGTTTGCTTCCTAATGCGCCATTTGGCCGGCCTCGGCCGAAGGCTCGCGGTTTCCGTAGAAGCTGTAGAGCACCGGCATCAGGTAGCGAGTCAGGAAGAGCGTGGTGATCATGCCTCCCACGACGACGATGGCCAAGGGCCGCTGCGTCTGGGCGCCGATGCGGGTCGACAAGGCGGCGGGCAACAGTCCCAGAATCGCCGTCAGCGCGGTCATCATCACCGGCCGCACCCGCTTCTCGGCCCCCTGCATGACCGCGTCGTAGAGCGGCAGCCCGTGGTAGCGCAACTGGTTGAAATAAGAGATCATCAATAGTCCGTCCATGATCGCCACGCCAAACAGCGAAATGAAGCCCACCGCGGCCGAAATGCTGAAATGCGTGCCGGTCAGCAACAGCGCCCAAAGGCCGCCCATCGAAAGGTCGAGCACGTTCGAGAGCACCACCACCGCGTCGAGGAACGAGTGGAACGCCAGGTAGAGCATGATGAAAATCAGGCTCAGCGAGACCGGAATGATGACCATCAGCCGCTCCTCGGCCTCGAGCATCTCCTGGAACTCGCCGCTCCACTCGGAACGATAGGGATGCGTGAACAACTCCGCGGTCTTTTCCTGGGCCTCGCCCACGGCGCCGGCCAGGTCGCGCCCGCGCACGCTGAACTTGATGGCGATCATGCGGTTGCCTTGCTCGCGGTAGATGGTCGAGGCGCCCGAACGGATGAAACGGCCGTTGGGACCGAGCACGCCTTGTTTGTTGAGCGGCGTCACCAGGTCGCGCAGACGGCGCCGCGGAGTGCGATCGATGTTGGTCTGGCCGCCCCCGAACTGGCTGCCCGTGAAATCAGGCGGCTCGAGGCTGGTGCCGGTGGGGTCGACGTTCCCGATCGCCGAGGTCTGGTCGGCCGCGTCGCCGCGCGACGACGCGTTGTCGGACGTCTGATTGTTCGAGACGTCGACCGGAATGTTCAGAATCGTGTTGACGTTGCTGCGCAGCCGCTCCGGCCAGCGCAGCGTGATGTCGAACCGTTTCTCGCCCTCGATCATCTGCGAAAAGGCTTTCCCGCCGATCGTGACCTCCACCACGTCTTCGACGTCGTCCACGGTCACGCCCCAGTAGTTGCACTTCTTGGGATCGACCGGGATCTCGAGGTTCGGTTGCCCCATCACCCGGAAAATACCCACGTTCGTGATGCCGGGGATCGACGTCAGCCGCGCTTTCACCTCGTTGGCCAGCCATTCGAGCCGGCTCAGATCGGGACCGATGATCTTGACCGAGTTGTCGCCCTTGACGCCCGAGAGCGCCTCCATCACGTTGTCGCGGATGTTCTGGGAAAAGTTCCAGTTCACGCCGGTGATGGTCTTAGCCAACTCGGCGTTCATCTCGGTGATCAGTTCGAGCTTGGTCCGGCGCCGTTTTTCGCGCAGCCAGCGCATCCAGCCCTCCTGGAGCTTGACGGGCTCCCAGTCGCCGTGCGGCTTGAGCGGCACGAAGAACTCGACGTTGTAGAAGCCGGTGGGGTCGGTGCCGTCGTCGGGCCGGCCGGTCTGGGCCACGATCGTTTCGATCTCGGGATACTTCTGCATCACGTCGCGCGCCTGCCGGGCCTTGGCGGAGGCCGCCTCGAGCGAGATGCTGATCGGCAGCGTGGCGCGGATCCAGAGGTTGCCCTCCTCCAATTCGGGCATGAACTCGCGCCCCAGGAGCGGCAAGAGGCCGATGGTGGCGGCGATCAAGGCCCCCATCACGCCCAGCGTCAGCCAGCGGTGCCGCAGGCAAAGGTCCAATTGCCAGAGGTAGCGCCGTTTGAGAAATCGGACCAGAAAATTGTCGGGCACCGGTTGCAAGTGTTTGAAGAAGATCAAGCAGAGAACCGGCGCCACGGTCAGGGCCAGGATCAAGGCCCCGCCGAGGGCGAAGGCGTAGGTGTCGGCCATCGGGCCGAAGATCTGGCCTTCGGGACCCTTCATCGTGAACAACGGCAAGAAGGCGCAGACCATGATCGCCGTGGTGAAGAACAGGCTCCGCTCCACCTCGCGGCAGGCCCGCAAGATCCGCTCCTTGAGCGGCAGGTCGGCGTACTCGCCGGAACTGATGTGCCGGTAGATGTTCTCGACCATGATCACCGACGAATCGACGATGATCCCGAAGTCGACGGCGCCGATCGAGAGCAAGTTCGCCGACTTGCCCCGCATGAAGAGCACCGAAAACGCGAACAAGAGCGCCATGGGGATGTTGATGGCCACGATCAAGGCGCTGCGGACGTTGCTCACGAACATCAGCAGGATCAAGGTCACGAGCACCATTCCCACCAGCAGGTTCTCCTGCACGGTTTCGGTGGTCACGTTGATCAGGTCGGTGCGGTCGTAGTAGGGCTCGATCTGGACGCCCGGCAAGAGCGGCCCGTCGGGGCTGTTCAGGTAGTCGATCTTCTCATTCAGGTCGCGCAAGGCCGGCAGCGAGTCTTCACCCTTGCGCAACAGGACGATGCCCGACACTCGGTCATCCTCGTTCTGCCACTCCACCTCGCCGCGTTCGTCGCGGACCTCGCGACCCGCGTCATCGTTCTTGGGCCGGCTGAGGCTGACCTGGCCCAATCGCGGTTTGTGCCAGACCTTGACCCCCGAGGCGCCGATGTCGTCGGCGTAGCGCAGCGGCCCGCCCTCGACCAGGTTGTCCACCCGGATCGGCACGTTGTTGATGGCGGTGATCACCGTCTCGCGGATGCGTTGCATGCGGAGCCCCTCCTGCTCGCGCAAGTACGCCGCGGCGTCGATCGGCCGCTTGGCGTCGAGCACCTCCGGCGCGCGCGCCGGATCGAGACCGAAGCCGATCAGTCCGATCCCGCGGACGTTGAGCACGCCCTCGCCTTCGGTCAGGTAGTTTCCGCCCCGGTTGCCGTTGTTGTTGGTGATGGCGTCCTGCACCTGTTGCAGGTTGATGCCGTACTGCAGCAGTTGTTCCGGGTCGGGGCGGACCTCATAACGCTTGACGGTGCCGCCGCTGGAGACGATGTCGATGATCCGCGGCACGCGGCGGAACTGCCGCTCGAGCACCCAGTCTTGCAGGGCCTTGAGATCGTTCAGCGTGTAGAGGTCGCGGCCCATCGGATCCTTGGGACTGGCCAGCGTGTAGCGCAGGATTTCGCCGGTCGGGCTTTGCGGCGAGAGCGTGGGCTGCACGCCGGGAGGCAGATTGTCCACGAACTGCAAGCGATTGATCACCTCTTGCCGCGCCTTGTAAAAATCGAGGCCGTACTCGAACTGCAAGCGCATGTGCGACAGGCCGAACAGCGACTTGGTGCGGGTGTACTTGAGCATCGGCATGGCCGACGTGGCCACTTCCAGTGGGATGCTCACCTGCCGTTCAACCTCCTCGGCGCTGGCGCCGGGGTACTGCGCGATCACCTCGATGATCGCCGGGGCGGGGTCGGGATAGGCCTCCACGTTCACGTTGCGGAACGAATGGACGCCGATCACCACCAACCCGATCGCCAGCAGGATGACGATCAGCGGGTTGTTCAAAGCCCATTGAATGAGTCGGTATGCCATCTTATTCCTCGGCGCCGGCGGATTTCAGATTGTTCAACTCCGAATCGAGCTCCAGGCCGCCCGACAACACGACGAGCTCGCCCACGTCGAGCGCCTGGGCTCCTTGGCGACGCTCTTCGTCGCTGGGCTGCGCGCGAATGAAGACCGATTTTTCTCCGCGCCGCGTTACGGCGACGACGCGCCGCGTCACCACATGCTCGCTCGGGTCCGTTTCGACGAACACGGCCGCCGTCGAACCCTCCTCGATCAAAGCCGAGGTCGGCACCGACACCATCCCCGGGTCAGGCGGCAGGGCGATCGTCGCCGTCACGAATTGGTTGGCCCGGAACTGGCGGTCGTGGCCGCCGGCCCCGCCGACGATGGGATTCTCGAGCCAGCCGATGATGGGCGCCGTGCGCAAGGTCTGGTCGATCACGCTGCCCACCAACTCGAACGATCCCGATCGCGGTTTGTCGACGGGGTCGCTCTTCAAGTCGACTTGCCACACGCGCTCGCTGGGCTTCAGTTGCTCGATCAGCGGCAGATCTTCCTCGAAAATGTACGCCAGCACCTGGATCCGGCTGAGGTCGGCGACCTTGAACAGGGCGTCGTTCGTATCGACGATTTCACCGTCGTTCACGCTCTTCTCGACGATCACGCCATCCATAGGCGCGACGATTTCGATCTGCGACCAGGTTTTGGCGGCCGCGCTCTGGTGTTCCGTCCGCTGGAGCTGCGACGCCTCCTTCTCCACCTGTTCGATCTCAGCCTCCCTCAGCTTCCAGGCGAACAGGGTGCGCCGGGCGCTGTTGGCCGCGATCTTGTCGGCCTCGACGGCGCGTTTGGCCTCGGCGATCTGCCGCGCCGGCACGACCGAAGGGCCGGCATCGGTGAGCTTTTCGAAGATCTTCTCGTCCAGCGCCAGGCGCGAGAGGGCGTCGACCAGATCGCTTTTCTTCTGGCCGACGTCGGTGCTCCAGACCACGGCCAACAGTTGTCCCATCTTGACTGTATCGCCGTAGCGTACCCGACGCGTTTTCGTCGTGCCGTCGAAATCGACGACCTCGATCGTACCGATCCGGTCGACCCTGCCAGGAAAGAGGGAATGGACCGGCACCAGACCGTTCGGGTCGATCAACAGGTATCCAGGCAGCCGCAACGGATCCGGGGCGGAGGCCGGCTCGACCGGTTTCGTCTTGAGGCCGATCGCTTCGACCGCTTCGGGCTTCAGCTTGAGCGATTCAGGGCCCGTCAACTGGTACAACTGGCTGCCGGGGCTGTGGACCTCGGCCTCAGGCGGCTTCAGGGACTCCTTCAACTTGGGGTAGCCGTAGAACGCCACGGCGACCAGAGCGGCGATGAACGCGGCGAAAACGAGGACTTGGCGAATTCGGCCGGCTTTGGTCATGGTTCACACCCTTCCCACGGTAGCGGAATTCGTAAGAATTCCGGTGTAGCGGAATTCGCAAGAATTCCGGGACTTCGGTTGGTGGGCGGTGCCCACCCTACGAGTCTTGCCCACGATGTTCGCTTCGGCAATAGGCGTCAGGTTAAAATCGCGTGATATACTGCACGCGGCCGAGAATGAGACGTTCACGGTGGCTGGGGCAGAGCCTAAGCGATGCCCCGGTCGCTATGTAGCCGGGGCATCGCTTACGCTCTGCCACCAGCCACCACCTTCTCGTGACAAAACGTCTCATTCTGGGCCGCGCACAGTATAGTATACTGATAAGGATCTGGCAGCAGAACCGCCATTGTGGTGTAGGCGTCCCGTCTGCCGGGCGGTTCTGGTTCATCGCATCGCTTCGACGGGCGCCGTGGTAGCGGTTCGCCAGGTCGCATACAGGCTGCCGCTGGTGACCACGACCCACGAGAGCATGGCGCTCAGCAGAACCGGCACGGGCACGAGCCGAAACGGTACATCGACTCCCGGCCGCGCGTCGAGGCCGGGCAGGAACAGGCTCGCGATCCCATAGCCGTTGAACGCGCGCAGCCAACCCCAGACCAACAACACGCTCAGCGACGCGCCGGCGAGAGTCAGGAGCAGGCTCTCGACGGTGCCGCGAAGGAGGATCTCGTCGGTTTGCCAGCCGATGGCCTTCAAGATGCCGACCTCCCGCCGCCGCTCCGACGAACCGAACCCGCTGGTGACGAACACCGCCAGCACGGCGACGGAGCAGGCCAGCACGCAGTGCAAGTGGAACACGCCGTCGCGGTGCATCGCGGCACTCGCCCAAAGCGATTCAAAATCGTCCCGGCTGTTCACTCGCGCACCCAGCCGCCGGCCGCCGTCGTCGGTCCATTCGACCTGCCGCCGGATCGAACCGGCCACATGCTCGCGCTCGCCGACGCGACAGTAGACCAGCACCTCCGTGGCCAGCCCTTGCTGGTCGAAGAGCGTGGCTGCCGTATCGAACGAGGCGCAAATCAAGTTGGCTTGCCAGAGGGGCGCGTCCGGCGTGAAAATGCCGACGACTTCCGAGACGCGTTCCCCGCGGCGATTGCGATAGAAGGGGGGCAAGCGGGAGCCAACCTTGAGCTTGAGGCGGGCCGCCAGCGCGCTGCCGACGACCAATTCGTTGGCGCCGCCGTCGCGAAACAGCCGGCCCTCGATACAGTCGGAGACGTCCCACATTTTTCCGGGCGCGACGCCCACGACGACGGCACTGTGCCGTTCCCGGCCCAAGACGATCGGTCCGACGATCCGAGGCACGACCTCGGCGACGCCGGCGATCGCGGCGATCTTTTCGACCGCGTCGAGCGGTAGCGGAACGCCGCGGCCGAATTGGCGCCCGGTCACATATAAGTCGGCCCCGAAGCGCAACGATTCTTCGGCTTGGCGCGACAGGCCGCCGGAGATGCCCAACCCGGTCAGGTAGGGGGCCAATACGGCGACGACGCACGCCGTGGTGGCGACGCTGCGCCAGGGGTGCAGCAACAGCGCCGTCAGGCCGGTGCGGCCGATTTCGAGCCAAACCATGCGTGGTCATTCCTCGCCTGGTGGAGGGTTGTCATTGGTCGACGGCGTCGGGAGCCCGCTCGCCCAGGTCCGGGTAGGACGGGTAGGATTCTGGAGCGGGAAAAATCGACATCGCATGCCACGGGCAGCCATCGGGTTCGTTCGACGCATCTTCGAGCGCCGGCGGTTGATCGCCGGCTAACCTGGCGTCGAACAGCCACGGACAACGCGACAGATCCGCATGGCTGCCCATGCCCAGTCCGCCGAGGAGCGATTGGAACTGCCGACTGCTTCGTTGTCGCGCCTCATCGCCGATCGAGTCGAGGGCCAGCACC
Source organism: Pirellulales bacterium (assembly GCA_035531595.1). GTDB lineage: Bacteria > Planctomycetota > Planctomycetia > Pirellulales > JAICIG01 > DATKSN01. The sequence continues at coordinate 12,076 of DATKSN010000078.1, forward strand.
AGCGCGGCTGCCAGCGATGCCACGACAACCATCGCGAGAAAAGCGCTTTCCATTGGCAAACCACGATTCGACGGCGTACGCACGTTCATGCCTCGTCCAGGCATTGATCGTAAGCTTGCCGAATGCTAGCTGCATTCGTTGCTAGCAAGCCCGGAAACGCCGTGCTTTCCTGGCTTTCCAAGTCGCCGGGGGTGACAGCATTCGGCAAGCTTACGATCAAGGCCCCTCGTCCACGATTATAGATCGCTCCCAGGCGCCGCATTCCGGCAAGATTCACCAGTATATACTTCGAGCGGCCATGAGTGGGACATCCTCAGTTCTGTACACTAACCCGCGGCGCAAGCAAGGCATGTCGTTACGCGCCTCGCTTGCGCTGCGGGTTCGTGTCGAAGCAGCCATATCGTCAACAATCTGAACGGCTACCACGTCGTCACCGCCGACCACGGCTTCCTCTTCACCGAAACCGCGAGACCACGGGGAATCTCGCGAGGATGGAGAACGATCCGGCTTGCGGCGAATGGCCAAAGCGAGGATCATCAGGGGGGCGGGTGATATTGAGTTGGAGCGGTCGCACATGCCGAATAAGCTGGAAGATCTTGAAAGAGAACTGGGGTCACTGACGCATGCTGAGAAAGCGCGGCTGCTGCAATGGATCGCGCGCGATTGGGGCGATTCGTTTCCGGGAATCGAGTGCAGCCCCGGAGTTTGCGGCGGTGAACCGTGCGTGGTTCGCACGAGGATTCCGGTCTGGGTGCTGGAGCAGATGCGTCGCCGCGGTTTGAACGAGTCGGACATCCTGCGTAGCTACCCGACTTTGCGAGCCGACGATTTGACCAACGCGTGGTTCTATGTCCTGGCGCACCGAGCCGAGATCGAGAAGCAGATCCGCGAAAACGAGGAGGCCTAGGGCGTGGCGCGACTGTACGCCAATGAAAACTTTCCGCTGCCCGTCGTCGAGGAGTTGCGTCGGCTCGGGCACGACGTGATCACAATCCAGGAGACGGGCAAGGCCGACCAACGCGTCCCAGACGATCAGGTTTTGCAGTTCGCTGTCGCCGACGCCCGGGCCGTGGTCACACTGAATCGCAAACACTTCCGGCGATTGCACCAACAATATCCGGCGCACCGCGGCATCATCGTCTGCACCGTCGACGAAGACTTCGTCGGCCAGGCGCAACGTATTCATACCGAAATCTCGACAGCCGGCAATCTCAGCGGAAAACTTGTCCGCGTGAACCGTCCCGCAATCTGACGGCCTCTAAGACCACTGCACTTTTCGAGATCTCGTAAGCGCTTTGCGACCGGCGCGACCGGCGGGCGGCGGGCGTGACGGCCGGGTTCGCGGTGGCGCGCGCCGACCCCGACGCGTGCTCTTACTGCGGCGGTCGCAGCCGCTCGCGGGCG
>DATKSN010000079.1:0-10935 GCA_035531595.1 Pirellulales bacterium
CGAGAATGAGACATTCACGGTGGCTGGGGCAGAGCCTAAGCGATGCCCCGGTCGCTATCTAGCCGGGGCATCGCCTAGGCTCTGCCACCAGCCACCGCTTTCTCGTGGCAAAATGTCTCATTCTCGGCCGCGTGAAGTATAGAATTGAATCGTGGCGGTTTGTTTACTTCTGCGTGGCCTGGTTTAAGGTTTGGTGTCATGGACGTCGATTACGCTGATCTCCTTCGAACGCGCCGTCACTTCTTCGGCGACTGCGCGCTGGGGCTTGGTTCGATCGCCCTGGCCGGGCTGTTAAGCGACGGCAAGCTTTCGGCCGGCGACGCGGCGCATGGCACGAACCCCCTCGTCGCCAAGCCGGGGCATTTCCCGGCCAAGGCCAAACGGGTCATCTACCTGTTCATGGCGGGAGGGCCGAGCCAACTGGAGCTGTTCGACTACAAGCCCAAGTTGCAAGCGCTCGATGGCCAGGTCGTGCCCGAGTCGTACGTCAAGAACAAGCGGTTCGCCTTCATCAAGCTCGACGCGAAACTGCTGGGCACCAGGCGCAAGTTCGCGCGCCACGGACAATCGGGCGCTGAGATCAGTGAACTGTTGCCCAAGCTGTCGATGGTCGCCGACGATTTATGTATCGTTCGCGGCATGGCCACCGACGTGTTCAACCACGGGCCGGCCAAACTTTTCGCCAACACGGGCGTGCCACGCTTCGGTCTGCCCAGCATGGGGGCCTGGGTTGCCTACGGAATCGGCAGCGAGTCGCAGAACCTGCCCGGCTTTGTCGTCTTGCAATCGGGCCCGCGCGGCCCGCGCGGTGGGGCGCCCTTGTGGGGTAGCGGCTTCCTGCCGACCACCTACCAAGGCGTCCCCTTTTTGCTCGGACCTGAACCGATCTTGAATCTGGCTAGCCCGCCGGGCTTCGACCACGCGCGGCAGGGCGAGTTCATAGGCGCCGTCAAGGATCTCAACGCCCAGCGGTTCGACGCCGTGGGCGACCCTGAAATCGCCACTCGGATTGCGGCCTACGAGATGGCCTACCGCATGCAGACCAGTGCCCCTGAGTTGATGGACTTCAGCGGGGAGAGCGCCGAGACGCTGGCCGAATATGGTGCCGAGCCGGGCAAGGCCTCGTTCGCCAACAATTGCCTGCTGGCACGTCGGCTGGTCGAGCGCGGCGTTCGGTTCGTACAGTTGTATCACACCGACTGGGACCACCACGGCAACGTCGACACGCACCTGGGCCAGCCGCTGGACGATCGCTGCCGCGAAGTCGACAGCCCGGCGGCGGCGCTGCTCAAGGATCTCAAACAACGCGGGCTATTGGACGAGACGCTTGTGATCTGGGGCGGCGAGTTCGGCCGCACCCCCATGGGCGAGCCGCGCGACCAGATGGGCCGCGACCACCACATTGACGGCTACAGCGTGTGGCTGGCCGGAGGCGGAGTGAAGGGCGGCCAAACGATCGGCGCCACCGACGAGCTGGGCTTTTACGCCGTCGAGGACCGCGTCCACGTTCACGACATGCAAGCCACGGTACTGCACCTCTTGGGTCTCGACCACACCAAGCTCACCTATCGCTTCCAGGGCCGCAACTTCCGGCTCACCGACGTGGCTGGCGAGGTGGTGAAGAAAATGTTGGCCTGATGTTGGGTCGGAAGTCCAAATCAGTTAGCTGAGAAGCTGCTCGACGAGTGCCAGTTGCCGTCGTTTCGCCAGCCGCTCCCGTAAACCGCATTCACGGTGGGTCCAGTGGCGGCGAATGCACTGGGCGCGCTGGCGTATTTCGTTCGGAAGAGGCCAATTGCCTTGGGCAGAGGGGCCGTGGCCTTGCTTGAATGCGGGATGGTGGTTCATGATTCTTCTCCTTGACCAAGTTGCCCCACACGGCCCGTCACATAGGACGGCCTTCCAGGGCGTCGCGCCGTCAACTCCTTGAGACGGCGGTTCTAAGATTGGTTCTTGAGCAAACGGTATGCCAAAGCGGTCACGGAGCCTCGCCATCATGCGGCGCGGGGATTTCGGGCGGCTCTTTTTCCAAAGTTGGCTCGTTTCGAGCCAAACTGTATCCAACCGGATCGGGCGCGACCATGAAGCGATACATGCTCGTCAGGCTGGAAAGCCTAACCTACGATTTCACGAGTTCTGGCACCGCTTTTGCTCAATGCGTCGGGTGGCTCGCCCGTTTCGTGTGGGTCGGGCATCGTTTCCCCAAAAATTCAAATCGGAGACTTCACTATGTTACAATGGACCTTGACTTTTCTGATCGTCGCGTTGATCGCCGGCGCGTTCGGCTTCTTCGGTCTCGAGGGCGCCGCGATGCAAATCGCCAAGATCACGTTTTTGATTTTTCTCGTTTTGTTCGTCGTGTCGCTGGTGTTCGGTCGGCGCCCGCCGGTCGTCTAGACGAACCCCTTCGACGCGGCCTGCCGGGAGGTGGATCCAATGCCCATTCAGACTGACCTAAAATGGAACGTGCCGGTTGCCGAGGAGGGGACGCTTGCCACCCTCAGCGAGGGACCGGTTGATGGAGAGGCAGCGGTTGATGGAGAGGCAGCGGTTGACGATTTGCTGCGGGAGATGGACTCCCGAGGCGAACCGATCGTGGTGGTCTTGTTCGGCGGCGACGGCGAGCCGCGCGTGGCGGTCGCCGCGCCGGGTGATGCCGAGGCGCGCGAGGCGGCCCGCAAGGCGGCCGAGGCGCTGACTCTTTTCGCGGAGGACAGGAAAGACTCCGCCGAGTAAGGCCCCGTGACCAACCGCGCCGCTGGGCATGGGGACGCGCAGCGTCCGTGCAGCCGTTCCCACGCGGAGCGTGGGAACGAGTAGCGGTTTGACTGCCCCCGCGCCTGACCTATAGTTCCCTTGTGCCCGCATCAGGAGAGGGAGGCGGGCGCCTGGGGCGCGGCAGGGATAGCTGGAAGCTTGAGGGGATCCTGCCGCGCCCGCTTTTTCCTCCCAAATGCGGACCATCGCCCTTGTTCCTCCGCCCACCAATCGGTCGACGTCGATTACGTCAGCGATGCCGACTTGAGCCAGCCCCTACCGTCCGGCTCGACGAGCAACTACCACCTGGCCTCCGGCGTGATGGGCATGGGAGGGTGTGGGGTTGGAGGTTAGGGGTTTGTTAGGCGTTAGGCGTTAGGAGGCGAGCGGGGGGCGTTAGCCCCCTGTTTGTTAGGCGTTAGGGGAGACCCTCACGCCGGTAAATGTGGGGAATCGACCCCACTGCGACAACGGGGAGGGAGTGGCCGGCTTACCACGGCCTCTCTCTTACCCGCTTTGGGGGTTGGTTGTCTGGACTACAGAAGTACCGCGAAATAGCCGAACAGCACGGCAAGGGAACCGACGATCAAGAGAAATATGGCGATCACCCTGGCGTTCATCGGCTCGCTGGGCGGCCGGCGGACTGGCCGCGACGGCTCGATCCCCCGGCCGAAATCGTGCCCGCACCATTCGCAGCGCCGCAAATAGCCCGGCCCGAATGGCTCGTCGCATGTCGGGCAGATCAAAAGCGGCGCCCCCTCGTCTTCTTGATCGTAGGCACGAAGGTCGGCCGCCGGAAAATCGTTGCCGGCCGTTTCACAAACCGGGCAGATCGCCAGCCGTGGCCGGCCGCAATCGGGGCAACCTTCTCGCTGCGACGGTCCATCGTCAACATCCACGAGCCGCTGGGGCGGTTCACCGACGGCAAGACGGGCGGCGGCAACGAGGGTCGCATCGAATTCCTCGGCGATGCGCCGCGACTGAGCGGCCCGATCATCGACCACCAGCACCCGTGCCGACGTGGCCCAGCCGAAAGGCACCTCGCCCGCCACGCCCTGCAAGGCGTCGTTGACCACCGCCGACGGGATGCCCGCCTCGTCAAGAAGGTTCTTGAGCAAGTGGGCCTGCTGCGCGTTGGCCGCGGTGTAAATGACCTTCATGCAATCACGCATGGTGCGCCTCATTCTTTACCGATGCCCCGCTTTACGCTCCTTGCTACTAGGGGTCATTTTCTAACCACCCCACGTCATGGGGTTATCGGAGATCGTTTTTTTTTCGCTTCGCTCCCGTTTTCTTTTGCACGCCCGTTGCCGCGCAACGTGCGTGCTTTTTTCGTTAAAATGATCCTCCTCATTCGTGGGCCGGAACGGACCCGGTGAGCTTGCGCCGCGGGTTAGTGTTCTTTCGCGAACGCCCGGTCGTCGCGGTTGCCGGCCGAACGCAGGTAGGCGATCAAGTCGAGGATCTCCTCCCGCGTCAAGATGTTCACCAGCCCATCGGGCATGATCGAAAGCTTGCTGGGGACGATTTCTTCAATTTCTTTCTGGGCGATCCTGGCCTGCTCGCCGTTGGATAGCAACACGTTGACGATCCCCTCCACCGCCGGCCCGACGGCGCCGGTTACGCTCGTGCCGTCGGCCAGCACCAAGGTCTTGCTGGCGTACTGGTCGGAGATCACCTTCGAGGGCAAGAGCACCGATTCCAAGACCTCGCCGGCGCTGAAGCGGTTGCCGACGCCGGTCAGGTCGTGCCCGACCGAACCCCCCTCCGACTGGAAACGGTGACAGCGGGCGCACTGGGCGGCGTGGAACGCGGCGCGGCCGGAGTCGAACGACCGGCCGCGGCGGGTTTGGTCGAGCGAAGGCGCAAGGTCGCCCATCTGCCAGGCCTGAACGAACTTCCTGGGCTGCTCGTTTTCAACCACCTTGACATTCTGCTCGCGGTCGAGCACGGGCTTCAGCGCGGCGAGTTCCTCATCATCGAGCGTTCCGAGCGCGTCTTTGCGGATGTTTTCCAAGAACCCCTTGAAGCTCGCGCCGCCTTGGTACTTGTCGCCGGCCAGGTTGAGCCAACTGAAATAGGCCCTGCGCAGGGCGAGATCCCAGCCCTTGCGGGCATTGCGCAAGACGAACACGTAGTGCATCTGCTCGGCTTGCGTCGGGGCGGCATAGAGCAGCTTCATCGATTTCGCAACGGCCCCCGGCCATTCGAGATAGACCAGCAACTGACACAGTTCGCGGTTCACCGCGTCGATGCGGCTGGGGTAGAACTCATCGAGCCGGGCGGCGAGCTTCGCGGCGGTTCGCTGGTCGGGCTTTCCCAGCCGAATGAAGGCCAGGCCGTAGGCGCGCAATGCGTCGAGCTGCCGCTCCTCGGTCAAGCCGGCCCACGGCAAGCGGCCGAGTCGTTCGAGGATCGCGGCTTGAACGTCCGGCGTCGCGGTTCGCGCTAAAGCGACCATCGCCGCGATGGTTGCCGTGGTGCGAGTCTCGGCGAGTGCCTTGTCCCGCCACAGCGGCAGGTCTTGGTGTTCGATCGCCACGCGCGCCGCGTAACGTAGCACGCGGTCGTCGCTGTCGAGGTGCGGCCAAGCGGCGTCGATCGCGGCCGGATCGCGGCGCCCATGGTAGGTCTCCAGGCGGCGGCGCAGCGCGCGGGCCGACTCGGCGGCGGCGTCGGCCAGCGGAGGCGCCGCTGCCGTCGATTCATCGCCCACATAACTGACGCGGTAAAGTGCCGATTGGGCGCCGCGTCCGCCGACGGTGAAATAGAGCGCCCCGTCGGGCCCCACGGCTACGTCGGTGACGGGCAGGGGTTTGCCGACCACGAACGGTTCAAACGTGGCCGCGTAGCCCGCCCCTTGCGGCGTCAAGTGCATGGCGTAGATCTTGCCGTAGGACCAATCCAGCGCGTAAAACGCTCGTTGGTACTTGGCTGGGAACTTCGTCCCGCCGCCGAAGACGACGCCGGTGGGCGACCCCAGGCCGATGTCGAATCCACCCAGGCTGTCGGCGTAATAGGCAGGCCATTTGCCGGTGCCGTAGCGCCAGCCAAACTCGGCGGCGCTGGTGCAGTGGTTGACGCGTGTCGGACGATACCAGGGGGTGGCAATGTCCCATTCCATGTCGGCGTCATAGGTGAACAACTCGCCGTCCGGGTTGAAAGCCAGATCGTAGGCATTGCGGAAACCGCCGCAGAAGATCTCCCACTGCTTGCCCTCTGGATCGGTGCGGGCGACCCAACCTCCCGGCGCCATGACGCCCGTGGCAAAACCATTGCCGTCGGGCTGCCGGGGCAGCAAAAGATCCTCGGCCCAGTCGCGGTGCGGTGAATCGGCCGAGAAGCCCTCGGGCGGTTTGGTGAAGTTGCCGGCCATCACGTAGAGTTTGCCGTCCGGGCCGAGCACGACGCCGTGCGGCCCGTGCTCACCGCCACCGTCGAACTTCTTGAGCAATTGCACATCGTCGTATTGGTCGTCGCCGTTCGTATCGCGGAGGCGATAAAGCCCGCTCCCCTGAGCCCGACCGCCATTGACCACGACATAGAGGCTGTCGAAGGCGCAGAGCAGCCCGTGGGCTTCACCCAGTGGAGTGTCGAGGCGTTCGACAAGCGGTTCCTCGTCGTCGCGCAAGGTGAGACGATACAACGGCCCGCTCTGGTCGCTGGCGATGATGCGTCCCTTGGGGTCGAACGTCATACTGACCCATGAACCCTGTTCGCCTTTGGGCACGCTGTAAAGCAGTTTGGGGTGGAAGCCGGCCGGAAGCTCGACCGGCGTCGCGGCCGGGTCGGTCTTGGGAGGCGGTTCAAACGTCCATGCCGGCATTGCCGTCAGAAACGGCCACGCCAGACAAATCGAGATCCAGATGTACCGTGCAGCCGCGATGCGGGTCAAACGGGGTTGGGTATGCAGTTTCAAGTCGTGGACTCCTGGATCTGGGGCGTCGGGCGGGCCGCACTCTCCAGGATACCCTCGGAAGCCGCCGGCGCAAACCGCCCAACCGGCAATCCCCGCCTTGAAGCGGGTCGTCGTTTTTCAAGCTATATATCTTCGTAAGGGGAGTTTGTTTCTCCAACCCTTGATTCCAGGGTGCCTGATGACCGAACTTGTCGTGTGCGGCGCGATCTTGATCGAGGGCATCTCCACGACCGTGGCGCTGGCCGCCGTGGCGGTGCTGGGATACCTGGTTGGCCTACGCCGGCGCCATGCGACCGAGGCGGCGCGCGTGCGACGCGAACTGGGGCGTCAATTGCAACAGGCGCTCGACAACTCACGTCAATTGGAACAGATCACCGACGGCGTGCTTCAGGCGACTCGCGAGGCGTTGCGGCAATCGAGCCGGCTGCGCGAGGCTGGCCACGCGCGGCACGCTCCGCACGCGGCCATGAGCGATCGAATTTCGCCTCGCGTCTGACGGGCCGTTGTGGGCGGTGCCTACCCTACGGGAACAGATACGTCAGGCCCGTGCTCACACCCAGTTGCGACAAGGCGCCACGAGCACTGATCGGGATCGGTCCCACCGTCCGCGGAGCACAACTGCCAGGACGATAATAACCCAGGGCATAGATGCATTCCAAAGGCGGCTCGACGCCCATCTTGTAGGGCAATGCGAGCACACTCACGAAGAAGTGGACGCCGCTGAATATCGGTTGCACGACCGGTCCGAAGGTATGGCCGTAGCGTTCCATCTGCGGCTGTTCGAAGTAAAGCGGCTTGTGGCACAAGGCCGAAGCTTTCCAGGTGTAGTTGGTCGCCGCGAAGTTCCGTTGTTTGTAGGGGTCGCCCGCCAAGGGGCATTCCTGCGGAAACCTGCCCGGCTCCGGCGCGATATCGTTGGTGATCTCCCCGATCGGCCTCAAGTCTTTCACGGTGGGACAGCGAGGTTCCGGCTCCGTCGGTCCCATCGCGTAATCATCGCCGATGGATGCGCCGCGGCTCTCGCCGGCGTCAATGTCCGTCGGCTGTAGCGGGCGGCGCTTCGGCAGCGCGGGCAGATCTTCGGACGGATCGTCGGTTTCCGGCTCGTCGTCGACCGCGATCGGCACCAACTCGCCCTCGTCGTCGTCGACGGCCAACAGCCGCAGCTTCGGTGCTGGTTCATCGGTTGGCTCGTCGTCGAGGAATGGGTTTTCGACGCGCTCCTGCTTGACGGGCTCGGTGGCCTTGGTGAGCACGACTATCGACGGTTCATCCGGTTCGTCGCCGCCGACGGCGCGCCGCGCCATGCTCGACGGCGAACCCGCGGCTGCATGGGGCTTCCGCCACTTGAGCTGGTTCGACGGCGAGTCCTCATCGCCCTGGACGGCGAGAACCGCCTGGCGGTCTTTGCGGGCTTTGGACCATTGCGGCATGTGGGCGTCGGCCCGCGCCGCGGACGGCGCGAGCAGGGCCGCTCCGCTAAGAACGACCAGCGCAAGACGCGCGGCGGCGCCGCGCGTCCCGCCGGCCTTCGGCCCCTTACGGGGCGTCGCCCAGCGAGTGCTCCGCACTGTAGTTCGGTGCTTCCTGCGTAATGGCAATGTCATGAGGGTGGCTCTCCCGCACGCTGGCCGGTGATACTTGGATGAAGCGCGCTTCATTGCGCAACTCATCGATATTGCGCGTGCCGCAATATCCCATGCCAGCTCGCAATCCGCCCACGAGCTGGTACACGAACGTACTCAAGGGCCCTCGAAAGGGCACTCGTCCTTCGACTCCTTCGGGCACTAACTTGTCGGTTCCGCGTTCGCCGCCGCGCTGGCGGTAGCGTTCGCTCGACCCTTTGACCATCGCTCCCATGGAGCCCATGCCCCGATAAAGTTTGTAGGTCCGCCCCTGGTAGAGAATCTGTTCGCCGGGGCTTTCGAGCATGCCGGCGAACAGGCCGCCGATCATCACGCATGAGGCCCCCGCGGCGATGGCCTTGGTCACATCTCCCGAATATCGAATGCCCCCGTCGGCGATGATCGGCGTGGAACTGGCGGCGGCCGCCTTGGCGGCCTGGTGAATGGCCGTAACCTGCGGTACTCCGACCCCCGAAATGACCCGCGTGGTGCAGATCGAGCCCGGGCCGATGCCCACTTTCACGGCGTCGGCTCCCGACTTGATCAGGTCGGCGCATCCTTCCTGGGTTGCCACGTTGCCTGCTACCACCTCAATATCCCAGCGTTTCTTGATTTGTTTGACCGTTTCCATCACGTTGGCCGAATGACCGTGGGCGCTATCGACCACCAGCACATCGACCCCTTTGGCGAGCAGGCTTTCAACCCGCTCGTACTCATGGATACCGACCGCCGCACCCACTCGCAACCTCCCTTGCCTGTCTTTACAGGCATTGGGAAACCGCCGCATCTTATCAATGTCCTTGATCGTGATCAGGCCGGTCAGTTTGTTATTTTCGTCAACCAGCAAAAGTTTCTCGACCTTATTTACCATCAAGATCTTCTCAGCTTCCTCAAGCGACACATTCCCCGTAGCCGTCACCAGATGCTCGCGTGTCATGACCTCCGCGATCGGGAGGTCGGTTTTTTCCAAGAACCGCAGGTCGCGGCGGGTGAGAATGCCGGCGAGTTTTCCGCCGGCTAACGTGATGGGCAACCCGGAGACGTTGTGCTGGGCCATGATTTCGCGTGCCCGGCTGAGGGTCGCGTCGGGCGGGAGCGTTACGGGGTCGAAGATGATGCCGTTGGCGCTGCGTTTGACTTTGTCGACCTCGTCGGTTTGGGCTTCGATCGACATGTTCTTATGCATCACCCCCAGACCGCCTTCCTGGGCCAGGGCGATGGCCATGTTGCTTTCGGTCACCGTGTCCATCGGCGAACTGAGCAAGGGGATGTTGAGCCTGATTCGCCGGGTCAACTGGGTCGATACGTCGCACTCGGCGGGCACGACCTCGCTGTAGCGAGGTTCGAGCAGGACGTCGTCGAAGGTGATCCCATGATAGCGAAGCTTGTCGTCCATGGCGGAGGTTCCCGGTTCCGGTGTGGGGAAACCCGATATTATGGCGAGGAGGTGGCAGGTTGGCTAGGAGCGGGGCGGCGTCAGTGGTTATACTTCACGCGGCCGACAATGAGGCATTTTGTCACGAGAAAGTGGGGGCTGGGCGAATTGGGTGCTGGCATGCCTGTATCACGGGAACGTAACGACCCGCCGGCCGACGAGACGGCCGAGCACGTCGAGACGACTTCCGACCGCCCTCGTCATCCGATGGCGTGGATCGTCCGGCATGCGATCGGTTGGTCGTCGCTGGCCATTGGCGTGCTGCTCGTGATCCTGCCCGTCCTGCCTGGCTGGCCGTTGATCATCTGGGGCATGATAACGCTGGCCCCCGACATCCCGGTCTTCGCGCGGCTACTCGGCCTGGTCGAACGCAAGGTGCCGCGGCTGAAGCCGATCATCGAGCGCGTGCGCGGCGATGCTCCGCGCCCAGATAAGCCTTAATTAGCCGCCCGTAAGTATGGAACTGCACTTTCCGAGAACTCGCACACAACCCAGACCTCCAGGATCGACCTCGCTAGTATACACTAGCACCTTTTATGGAACCGCGCGATTCACGGCGTTTTCCCACGCGTGGCCTGAAATTCATGCATTCCAACTCCCATTGCCATCAGGGGTTGCGGCTCGACTTTTCGTGTTGTCTGGTCGCGCACCAACTCAGCCAATAAATCAACCCATCGAGTTGGAAGACCTGGGAATCTCGGCATTTTGGCTGGTTCGCAAGAGACGCGTGCTGCGGTTAGTTTACGTGCTACGTCCCACATTATTTGAGACTGGGATTCTCATTTTAGGCGAGACTGCCAGGTTTGCGAAGGGTGCCCATCTTGCGGTCGGGATGGACGGCGGGTTCGGCCTCGAAATGGAGTTGGGCTTCCGTGCCCAACTCGCTGGCGGCGTCTGAGGCGTCAAGCTTGGGCGCGCGCGAGTCGCCCTTCGAGGAAGTGAACCGCGGCGACGAAGTCGCATTCCTGAATGTGCATGACTAAGTCGATCGGGTTGAAGTTAGTCTGGCAGTGAAAACAGCGGCCGAGATTGGTGCGCGGATTGGTGGCGGTCAGGAACTCGCGGCAGCGGGGGCAGAGAAAGCAGAACCGGCCCTCCCGTCGCTTGTTCGGCCAGTTGAGCGAGGCGAACAACTCGTCGACCGGGATTTCGTTGCGCAGGCGATAAAGCAGTTGTTGAGAGAAGTACTTGGCCATGAA
>DATKSN010000080.1:0-12060 GCA_035531595.1 Pirellulales bacterium
TTCCCAGTGAGAAGTGGATCGAGCACAAAATCCTACTTCTCGCCGAAAGGCGCCCTTTAAATCAATACCAACTCCCTGCGATTCTTCGGATAAACTACGCCAAAACCGCTAGATTCACGCGCGCCAGCGAGACTGCACCCCACCAGGACGGCAAATTCGACGGCCGCGGTTGCCGCGTCTTTCGCCACAATGACGATCATGGGATCAGTCGCGGCGGCAAAGACGGGCAGCTCGCAGAAGTCAATTAGGGTATGAATCCGCTGGGATGCGAGAAGTTGGCGCAAGCTCCTGCCGTATCCTGCGCGCTGGAATTTGTTGGAGCTGATGAACGTGAGGATTGCGCCGTCGCGGAGCAAGTCCCTGTTCAAAGAAGAGGCAGTAGATGTCGCCCCGAGATGCGTAGGTTTTGAAGTTGCGCTTCCAGTCAGCCTGCAAAGCGGTTCTCGCAAACTTCTCGACGGAAACATACGGCGGATTCGCGATAACGACATCGAATCCACTCTTTGCGTGGAACACCTCCGAGAAGTAAATCTCGAAGTCGAACGTTTCCTTGCCGTTGGTCAGTTGGTGGATCAGGTCTTCGATGTTCTCTTTGTATTCAGCCTTCTTATCGCGGTAGGATTCATCGAAGAACTTGGGCTTCAGTTCTTCCAGCCGTGTGAACAGCTCGTTGTTAAAAAGGTCCTTCTCGACCCCCATCAGGGAGTTACCGACGACCACCTTGTAGTCGAGGTTTGGCAGCGGTTTGATCTGCTTCACATCTTCCTCATCAACGACAAGCGACAGCCAAAGGCGCAGCTTGGCGATCTCGACCGCGCCCGCGTCAATATCCACGCCGTAAAGCGAGTTCTGAATGGCGTGGCGTTTGAAGTGGTAGGCGGTTCGTTCCGCCACGTCGTTGAAATAGGGAGTCAGCGCGATGCGGGCGCGGACGATCTCGGTCATCATGCCGACCGGGAACGCACCGGAACCGATGGCGGGGTCGCAAACCGTGCCGAACCGCTGCACGGCTTCGGCGGCGCCGGCGTCCTTGAGATCGTGGAGGATCACGCCGGTGACACCTATCGGGCCGTGTATACCGTGAAGCTGGCAGGCATCCGCTTCCTCAATGTGCTGGGCTGTGACGTAAAGATCAGCGTTTCCCGTCCGCACCCCCAAACCCCTGGGCAAGTGATGGTCGTCTAATACCCATCGCCAAAGCGGTCGCTCATGGCTCATTTGTCCTTTTGCTTCTCCGTCGCCACGGGCTTGGCCGTGTAATCCGGCCATTGGATCCCCCCCGCTCGCCTTACCGGCGGAGTCAACAGGGGGCTGACGCCCCCCGCTCGCCAGGCGTCTTCGAATCCGTAATCCGAAATCGCCTACTCCTCGGCGGCGCCGCGCAGCCGAAGTTCAAGCCGCGCCAACACCGCATCGCGGTCGTGGTGCCAATCCTTCGTCAAGACGTGGGCCACCCGCCAGCCAAAGGCCGCCAATAGCTTGGGCTTCATCAACTCGCGTTCCAATACGTCGCGCTGGCGATAATAAGCGTCGGTGTCGACCAGGATGCCCAGGGCGTAGGCGCGGTCGCCCGGATGGAAGACGGCCAGGTCGCAGCGAAAATGCGATTGCCCGACGTCGAACGCCACCTGCCAACCCCCCGCGCGCAGCGCCGCGGCGAGTTGGGCTACGACGGCGTCCTCGCTGGATTCGTCGCGCGCTCGTTGGTCAGCGTGCGTGCCCGACAGGTCGCCGAGCACCCGCGCGGCCGTCGCCATGTCGCCCATCGAGACGGCCGCCGCGTAACGGAGATAGTTCTTCAGGCAGTTGGCGCCGTCGTTGTAGTCGTTGGTGACGTCGGTCGCGCCGATCGAGGCGACCAGCGCCATGTGGTGCTTTGCCCGTGAAAAGGCGACGTTGAGCCGCTTCTCGCCGCCGCTCTTGTTGATCGGGCCGAAGTTCATCAGCATCCGGCCGTCCGGCCCGTGTCCGTAGCACACGCTAAGGATCACGACGTCGCGTTCGTCCCCCTGGATGTTCTCCAGGTTCTTCACCAGCAGGCCGACGAACTGGCCGTCGTCGTCGCGCTCGTACTCGGCCTCGAGCCGGCCGCGAAAGTCGGCGTCGTCCTGGGCCAGCCGGCTCAGAGCGGTCGTGATTTCATCCTGCTGCGCCTCGGAAAAGGCGATCACTCCCAGGCTCAAACCGGCCTCTCGCGCCAGCAACTCGCGCACCATGTGGGCGATGTATTCGGCCTCGGCCGCGTTGCGCCGCTGGTGGTAAACGCCGTGCTCCATGAAGTGAAAGCTGATCGGCCGCTGCAACAGCGCGTCGGCGTGCCGCCGGGCATCGCCGGCCGCGGCGGCGCGGAGCTCGGCGCCGCCCGCGACGGGAAGCCGCTCCTCGGGCACCGTCAACAAGCGGCCCTGGTAAAAGGCCCGGTTCGAGAAGCTGATCAACGATTCGCTCCGGCTGCGGTAGTGCCAGCCAAGCATCCGCGAAGAAAGGTTTCGCGCGGCGTGGTTCAGGAAACTGCCGCTGTCGAGATCGTACGCGACCACTTCATCGCCTTCCTCGATCAGCAACCGCTCGTCGCCGTCGTCGCGGCGCACGGAGAAGAAATCGGTGGGCGGGAGCTGCATCTCGTCGCCCACCACAATCGCCTGGGCGGCGCGGAAGATGGCCGGCACCGCCTCCTCGACCGTGATCTGGCTCGCCTCGTCGAAGATCACCACGTCGAACCAGGAGGTGTCCAACGGAAGCGTGTCGGAGACGCTCAGGGGGCTCATCAGCCAGACCGGCTTGAGATCGCGGATCACCATGCCGGACGATCCGCCCACGAGGTCGCGGATCGACTTGAAGCGGATGCTCTTGCCGAACTCGTGCTCCAGCTCGCGCCGGCCGGTGTTGTAGAGCTTCTTGAACTCCTTCTCGTCGGCGCCCAGTTGCGTGGCCGAGACGGAGGCCGTGCCGACGTGCTCCAGGAACACGCGCCGCACACGGTCGCGAACGGTGGCGGCGTTCGTCTCCTGCCACTGGCCCCACAAATCGTCGAGCCCCTTGACGTGCCGGCGCCGGATCGCGTCGGTGAACCGCGCCGTGCTCCGGTCGGATCGAAAGGCGTCGTCGAGGCTGCGCTCGGCCGAGGCGGCTTCGAGCCGCGGCAGGTCGTAGGGGAGATCGCGCAGCGCCGAGGCCAGCGCGGGGGGCAGTTCGGCCAGGGCCGCCAGGCAGTGCATGAAGTCGGGCAAATCGTCGAGCGCCTCGCCCATGGCCGCCAGCCCGCGCCGCAGTTCGTCGAACGAAAGGTCGCGGCCGCCGTCGAAGAAGGCGGCCAGCTCGCGCTCGAAGCCGTCGATCAGCGGCCGGATTGCCACGAGCGCGGCGACCGCCGCGTCGTCGGCGCCGGCTTTGAGCAACCGGTCGCGCAACGGCGCGACGGCCGGGGCGACCTCGCCCGACTCGCCGCGCAGCCGCTCGACCAAAGCGAAGAGTTCGCGCGGATCGCCCTCGAACGAAAACTCATCGCGGGCGCGCCCCGCCGCGTCGTCGAGCAATGCCTCGGCGTCGTACTGGGCCGCGAGCAACTCCAGCAATTGTCGCCATGAGGGGCGGACCACATGCCAGCGGAAATCGTACGACGTTCCGATGATGGCCCGTAGCCGCCACCAGGAAGCCTTCAAGAAGGGGAATGACGATTGCTCCAGATGCCGCGCCTGGGCCAGGGCCGGCGGCACGTCGGCGGCCGGCAGTTTTTTGACCCACCCCTTGGCCGCCTGGCGGGCTTGCGTGAGCTCTTTTTCGGCCGCGCGGTACTGCTTGATCCGTTTGGCCAGACGTTTCGACGCGTCGCTCCGCGCGTCGAGCAGCGAGGTCTGCTTGCCTTGTGCCAGCGGCTCGACCGAAACGGCGTACTCCACCAATTGCCGCGCCTTGTCGAGCGTGTCGATTGCCTCGGACGGTAATCCGCCGCGGCGCAAGGCGGCTTCGAGCTTGGCCAGCCCGGCCTCGGCCTTTCGCAACCCCTCGGCGACGCGCTCGATCGGGCGCTCGGCGCGCAACAAGCCCGCGCTCAAGTGCCGTAGCGGATGGCGCGCCAGAACGGCGTCTTGCTGGATCTCCGCCAGAGCGCCGGCGAGCCGTTCGATCTGGGGTCCGTTGGCGTTCCAGACCGCGTAGAACGGCATTCGCTCCCGCTCCATCGGCGACAACGGCGGCAGCCTGCGGTCGAGCGCCACCAGCCGGTGCAAAAGCGAACGCAGCGGCACGCGGGCCCGCTCGGGCGGCGACTGCATCGCCTGGCTGAATTGTTCCAGCGGCCCCAGCTCTTGCCGCAGCGATTGGAGCACGCTTTCGCGTGTTTTCTCGCAATCCTTGCCGCGTTTGCCGGCCGATGCCAGGAATGCCTCGTAGGTCCGCTTGAGATCCATCACGAAGGCCTTCTTGTCGGCCTGCGAGTCGTGAATCAGCGAGCAGAGCTCGTCGAGCCCTTGCTGGCGGAGGCGAAGATAGACCACGTCGATCGCCGCCCGCTTCTCGCAGACGAACAGCACGCGGAGGCCGCGGGCGACGTAATCGGCGATCAGGTTGGTGATGGTTTGCGACTTGCCGGTGCCGGGCGGTCCCTGCACGACGTAACTGCGTCCGCTGCGCGCCTCGGCGATGGCGCCGGCCTGTGTCGGGTCGCACGAGACGACGTGAAAGCGGTCGTCCAAGGGGGGCGTTTCGACCGCGTCGCCGCCGACGTCGCGCGGCGCGAGCGAAAAAATGGCGTCGAAAGCGGCGTTCGGCGCGTCGCTTTCCAGCAAGGCCGCGTAGTCGCGGACCAGCGACATTTTGCGGTACTTGAAGTTCCCCAGGGTCACGCCGCACAGATCGAATTCCCAGCTATAGGGGTTCGCCTCCGGCTCGCCCTCGATCGTGAACAGCGTCCGCTCCTGTTCGATCGCCTCGGCGGCGACGGCGGGAGCGGGTTCCAGCGGCGGCGCGGCTTGCGGTTCCGGCACGGCGTGGCGCCGCTGACGGGCCACGCCCTCGATGATCGTCCGCAGCCATGTGCTGGGAGGACGAATCTTCTCGGAGAAGATCCGCAGTCCCAGCGGATGGTAGTTGTTCGGGTCGTAGCTGTAGTCGAGATCCAGAAAACTCCGCACGCCGCGTCCGGCCAGGCGCCGCCGGCGACGGTAGAGATCGAGCCGCCGCCGCGCTTTTTCGTGGATCACGTGGATGCGGGGCCGCTCGATCAACTGCACGCTCACCGCCGGCTCGCTGGCATGCGCCTTGGCGGCCAGGAATTCGTAGAACGCCTTGACGTTCGTCACGGCCAGGTCGATCGTCTCGGGCAGTTCGACGTCGTAGAGTTGTTTGAACTGGTGCCGCACGACCGGGTTGACCTCGGCCTCGCTCGTGGCGGCTTGCAACCAGAACGTGTCGCGGACGCCTTTCTTCAGCGTCAGTTCGACGGGTAACAGCACCAGCGGCGAATCGAACCGCTCCGGCGGCGATTCCTTGAGGTTGGTCCAGCGCAGGAAGCAGACGGCCAGGCGCAACTGGGCGAAGCCGAACTCGGTCTGGTCGCGACGCGCCTCGAGTCGAATCTGGTCGAGGGCGCTGGGCAGGTAGACCGCTTCGGCGAAATTCAGGTATTTGTTCAGCGACACCGGTTCGCCGGCGGACATCTGGCGCTCGAACGATTCGCCCCAAGTCAGGATCTGGTCGGTCCGGATGCTCCGCACGTCGAACGAGAGGGGCACGGAGGCCTGTGTCAGGTGTACCGAGTGGGCCGTCGCGCGGAAGTGCAACAAGCGGTTCTGGCGCGAGATCTCGAACAGCCGATCTTGCAGCCGCGCGAGCACGAGTTGCCGCTTCCCCTTGAGATCGCGGCGACTGAAGCCCTCGGCCAGCAAGGGGTCGAACGCCCAATCGACGGCCTGATCGCGGTAATTTTCCAGGCTTCGCAGCAGGGCCTCCAGATCCTGCGGCCGGCGATGGCGGTCGAGTTCGGTCATCCGCGCGACGGCGCGGGCAAGGACGGGGTGCAGTGTGCGATTCAGCTCGAACAGGTTGCCGCGGTGGGCGACGAACGATTCCAGTTCTTCGGGCACGTTCAAGTCGAGCCCGCACGCCAGGCTGGCCAGCACCAGCCCCAGGCTGAAGACATCGGTCAGAGGGTCGTGGTGGCCGATCTCGTGTTCCCAGCCGACGTAACCCGGCAGGTACACCGGTCGTGTCAACTCCTCGCCCCTGCGGCCAATCCGCAGATCGACGATTTGCTCTCGCCCCTCGTCCAGGTCGGTCGTGCGGCGGCTTTCGGTCAGGATTTCGACGGCCCGAACCGCCGGCTGTTCAAACTTGCGGACGACGGCCAGGTTGTTCGTCGCCGCCGTGACGTGAGCTTCTTCAAACCAGAGCCGACCGTCGTCGACATGCACCTCGGCCAGGCCGGCCAACGGCGCGACGTCGCCGGCCGCGTGCGCGGCGATCGTCTGCCGCACGAGGGGCAAGAACGCGGCCAGCGTGTCCTCGGTCGAAAAGCCGCCCGCGGTTTGGCGTTGGCGAAAGAATTCCTCGAAAGTGCTCATGTTGGCTGTCGCCGTGCAGTATAGCGTTGAGGCGGGCCGTTGCCAACACAACATACCACGCCGCACCCGTTGGCCCGGATTATTCTTGGTCCCGGGAGGAACTCGCGCACTGTGCTGTAGCAGAATTCGCAAGAATTCTGGCGTAACTCGCGTCCACGGCCTGACTTCTTGCGAAGCCAGCTACGGGACCATGAATAATCCGGGTTGGCCGCCAGACAGGTCGGGACTGGCATACGCAGCAGGCGCCGCCCGCCGGCCCACCCATGAATTATGTCGCGTATCGGCGATCGACCGCTTCGGAAATCAACAAGGGTTGGCCGGCGCCGCGCTGGTCCCCCCCGACAAAGTTTCCACGTATTCGAGCACCCTTCGCGCCACATCGACGTCGAGCGCTCGGGCGAGCGCCTTCCAGCCCGGCACGGCGTTGACTTCGATGGCGTACAGTTCGCCGTTGCGGGCCGGCAGCAAATCGACGCCGGCCAAGGGCGCGCCGACGGCCTCGGCGGCCCGCCGGGCTAGTTCGGCCAGGTGCGGCGTGACCTCCAGCGGCTCGGCCTTGGCGCCGCGGCTGACGTTGGTGCGCCAATCGAGCGGATTGCAACGCCGCATGCCAAGCACCCGCGGACCAATCACCAGCAACCGTAGGTCGCAGCCTTCGTGCTCGACGAACTCTTGCAGGTAGAGTACGGCGCCGAGTTGTTCCAGCATTGTGAACGCTCGCAAGGCCAGGGCCTCGTCGTTCAAACGGGTGATGCCTCGACCTTCGGCCCCGAACAGCGGCTTGAGTACCACGTCGCCACCCAATTCGGCGAAGCCGGCCATCGCGTCGTCGGCGGTCTGGCAGACGACGGTGCGGGGAATCGTCAAGCCGGCCGCCGCCAATTTGGCGCTCGCCAGGTACTTGTCGACCGCCGCCTCGACGGCCCTAGCCGGATTGAGCACCAGCTTGCCCGCCGCTTCCAAACGGGCCAAGGCGTCCATACGGAACACCACCTGTTCCAACGAACCTGGCGGCATGGTCCGTACCAGCACGGCGTCGACGTCCGACAGCCGGCAGGGACCGCTTGAGACCGCCGTTTCCGAGCGGGTGAGCGTCGAAACCAGATCGCGGAACGTGACCTGCGTGATTTCGTGCCTCTCGGCCGCCGCCCGGCGGAGGTCGTTGAGATACCAACTGTCCGGCGAACCGAGAACGGCGATGCGCATGACGCCTAGTTGACTCATTCGCGGTGCTGGTGTCAATTGGCGCTGACTTCGCGGCATTCACTGAATGCACGCTTGTCCACACCTGGAGCGGATCGTCGGCCACATCGTCCGCAGAATCCGCAAAGTCCCCACGTTTCCAGCAATAAATCGTTCAAGAGCCGGCGCCAACCTCCGCTCGCCCAAACTCCGTGGCCAAGATTTTATCGTGTGATCGTTCGTACTGGACGATCCAACGGCCGGCTCGTGTCGGCCGGATCGTGCGAAATCGGACTCGATTCAGAACCATGACGATGAAGTTCAGTCTGTTCAAAAAGGGCCTGATTCTCATCTCGATCCCGCTGCTGATGCAGCTCGCGTTCATCTTGGGCGCGGTCGAGATCCAATGGTCGACGGACGAGGCCCACGTCTGGTCCCTGCACTCCAAGGAAGTGCTGGAAAAGACCCAGTGCGTGCTCCGCGCCCTCGCGGAGGCGGAGAGCGGTATTCGCGGTTCCATCGCGGCAAGTAACCCGGCGTTTCTTGAAGACTACGATCGCGCGGCCCAGGAAGTACCTCTTTTGCTGGGGCAATTGAAGCATCTCGTTCGAGACAACCCACCGCAACTCATTCGGGCCGAACTGATCGAAGCCGGATCCATCCGATTGATGGCGTTTCAGCGCGCCAACGCCCAGCGGATCGAGCGAGGCGCCGAAGCGGAAGCCAATGCGGCCATCCGCGGCAACGATGCGAAGCGGCTGATGGACGAGTTGCGGCAGGACATGGCGGCTTTCTTGGCCGAGGAAATCCGCTTGGACGACGTCCGGACCGAGGCGCTCAACGGCACGCGCCGACTCGTGTGGCCGTTGTTGTTTCTCGCCTCCGGCGCGGCCTGTCTCGTGACCCTCGCGCTGGCCTCGATCTTCCACCGTGGGATCAGCCGACGGCTGGCGATTCTGACCGAAAACGCCAGGCGATTGGCGTCCGGCGCGGAGTTGTCCCAGCCGATTTCCGGCGGCGACGAAATCGGCCATTTGGACCGCACCTTCCATGAGATGGCCGGCGAATTGACTCGCTCTTTGACTGCCCAGCGTGAAGCCACCGAGAGGCTCAATCGTCTCAACGATGAGCTGGAGCGGCGCGTCGAGGGGCGCACGGCCGAACTTGCCGCGGCCAACCGCGACCTGGGCCAGCAGAACCAAGAGAACGAAATGTTCGTCTACAGCGTGTCGCACGATTTGCGCTCGCCGCTGGTGAACCTGGAAGGGTTCAGCCAGGAGCTCCACACGGCGAGCGGCGAGTTGCGCGAACTTTTCGACGGGGCCGGCGTTCCCGACAATACGCGGACTCGTGGGTTGGCATTATTGAACGGCGACGTGGTCGAATCGATCCGGTACATCCGGCAGGCCGTCGCCCGCCTGGGCAACATCATCGACGCCTTGTTGCGGCTGTCCCGCGCCGGGCGCGTCGAGTACCAGTTCCAGGCCGTCGACTTGAATACCACGCTGGCTCGCGTGCTGGATTCGATGAGGGGCACGATCGCCGAGCGCGGCGCGGCCCTTTGGGTTGAGGACTTGCCCGCCGTCTGGGGCGACCCGACCGCGGTCGAACTCGTCTTCGCCAACCTGATCGGGAACTCGCTGAAATACCTCGATCCGCGGCGGCGCGGCCGAATCGAGGTCGGCGTCGCGGGCGATGCCGGTCCTCTTTCCAACAGCGACACGCTGACCTTCCACGTCCGGGACAACGGGCTGGGAATCGCTCCGGCGTACCACGAGAAAATTTTCCAGGCGTTCAAGCGCGTCCATCCCGAAGTCGCCGAGGGCGAGGGGATGGGCTTGGCCATCGTGCGCCGGATCGTCGAACGTCACCGTGGCAAGATATGGGTTGAGTCGTCGGAAGAGAAGGGGAGCACGTTCTTCATCCAGTTGCGGCAGGCCCCGGTCGAGCGATCCGCTGACGAGCCGTTTGGAACGGGAACGATTCTGGAAACAAAGGAGGTGCTGGAAACATGCGCAACGAACCTATGACCGTGTTGTTGGCCGAAGATGATGATGGGCACGCCAGCCTGGTCGAACGCAATCTGAAGCGGGCCGGCATCGTGAACGATATCCGGCGCGTCAAGGACGGCCAGGAAGCCCTGGATTTCATCGAGCGCCAAGGCGCGTTTGCCGGCCGCAAGCCGAGCGGCCCCTTGTTGATGTTGCTCGACATCAATATGCCCCGAATGGACGGCGTCGAGGTCCTGCGCCGGATCAAGGCCGTGGAGTGTAACGCGAAAATCCCCGTGGTCATGCTCACCACGACGGACGACCCGCGCGAGATCGAGCGCTGCTATGCGCTCGGCTGCGGGGTTTACATCACGAAGCCCGTCGACTACGAGGGGTTTGTCGAAGCGTTGCGACGATTAGGATTATTCCTCCAAGTCGTCAAGATCCCTAACGAGGCGGCCTGAACGATGATCGACAACGGTAGCCCTATTATCGACGGCCCGGCGGGCGGCATTCTGGTCGTGGACGACGATCCGGCCACGGCCACGCTACATCGAAAGTGCCTTGAACGCGCCGGCTACCTGGTCTCCGTCGCGAGGACGACCGAAGCGGCGACGCGGATCATCGCCGCAGGGGACGTCGAGCTCGTCGTGCTCGACTACCGGCTCTCGGGCAAGATGACGGGGCTGGTATACCACATGCAGCTCAAGCAAGCCGGATACGAGTTGCCCGTGATCATGGTGACGGGATTCAGCCAGGAAGCGACCGTGATCGAGGCGCTGCGGTCAGGCGTGCGCGATTTCATCACCAAGTCGAATCGTTACCTGGACTACCTCCCCGAGGCGGTCGGTCGGGTGTTGAAACAAGTCCGCACGGAACGGCAGTTGGTCGCGGCCGAAGAGCGGATTCGCACGCAGGCGGCGCTGCTGGACAAGGCGACCAATGCGGTTTTCGTGCTCGACCATGACGATCGAATCGAATTCTGGAACCAGGGCGCCGAGCGGGTCTATGGCTGGACCGCGGCCGAGGCGGCCGGGCGGACGACCCGAGAATTGCTGTTCCAGGGAGCGGCGCCCGAACGCGACGCGGCGCGCCAGGCGGTGCTCGCGCAGGGTGAGTGGAGCGGCGAACTGCGTAACCTGGCCAAAGACGGACGGGAAGTTATCGTAGAGAGCCGCTGGACCTTGGTGCGCCACGAATGTGGCACGCCCAAAGCACGGGGGCTGTGCTCCGGGCTTTACTCGCAATGTCGACCCTTGGTGCGCCACGAATGTGGCGCGCCCAAAGCACTGCTGGTCATCGACACGGACATCACGGAAAAACGGCGGCTGGACGCCCATTTCTTCCAGGCACAACGACTGGAAAGCGTCGGCGCTCTGGCTGGCGGAATTGCGCACGAGTTCAACAACCTGCTCCAGGCGATCTGCGGGTACACCAAGTTCGCCATGCGCGACCTTCCGGCCGGAGAGCGGCGCTATCAGGATCTGGAACAGGTCATCAACGCGGCCGACCGCGCCACCCTCTTGACGAGACAACTGCTCGGGTTCAGCCGGCGTCAGCCACTCGATCGAACCGTCGTCGATCCCAACGTGGTGGTTGGAGACCTGGTCAAGATGTTGCGTCCCATCCTGGGCGAGTCCATCGAATTGGAAGTCCGCACGGCCAACGAGGTGGGTCGCGTGTTGGCCGACGCCGGTCAATTCCAACAAGTGCTGCTGAATCTTTGCGTCAATGCCCGGGACGCCATGCCGACGGGCGGTCGGCTACTTTTGCAGACCGGCCAGGTCACCCTTGCCGCCGACGGTTCTGGTCCGGAGCTTGATTTGAAGCCCGGATCGTATACCGTCGTGTCGCTGCGCGATACCGGCTGCGGAATGACTCCGGAGGTTCAACGCCGCATCTTCGAGCCTTTCTTCACGACGAAGGAAGTCGGCAAGGGGACGGGTTTGGGCCTGGCGATGGCGTACGGCATCGTCCAACAGCACAACGGACGCCTGCAGGTCGAGAGCACGGTCGGCGAGGGCTCGACGTTCAAGGTCTATCTGCCGAACGTCAACGACGAGCCGACGACGAGCGTCGCGTCGACGTTTCAGAAAACCCGCCGCGGAACGGAAACGATCCTGGTGGCCGAGGACGAATGGGTCGTTCAAACCCTGACGGTTCGGGCGCTGCGCGACGCCGGATACCAGACGCTCACCGCCGCGGACGGCGAACAGGCGGTGCGCATGTTCGAGCGGCACGCCGACGCGATCGCTCTGGTACTCATGGACGTGGTGATGCCCAAGTTGAACGGCCGCGCCGCTTACCAACGGATGGTCGCCGTGCGA
>DATKSN010000081.1:0-6566 GCA_035531595.1 Pirellulales bacterium
CTACTCCTCCACCAAGCCAAGCAGCCGCAAAACAGCGCCACGCCATCATGCGGCAAAGCCGCTCGAAAAAAAACGGCGTCTGTTGCTCCGAACACTAGAAAGCCGAATCTTGAAAAACCAGTAATTAAGCGGATCGTTGAACAAAAAAGGAGCGCCGATCCGAGGCCACTTCCCCAGCCTGGGCCAGGGGGCCAGAACAGAACTTGCCGCGCGCCCGGCCCGCGCCCCTTTCGGGGCGTGGCCAAACACTGCGTCTGTTGTTCATTCGCACCTGGGATCGTGCTGGCGGTTTTCACGGAACCCGAACTTGACGCTTTCGCGTGATTCAAATGGTCGTTGTGGTTCTTGCGGGGACCGTCGTAGTTCTCGCGGTGAGGGTCAATCGTGGCAGCGGGCGGATTCGCGGCCCACGCATCGAGTCTAGCGGAACGAACCCCCGCAAGCAATCCCCCGCCCGAAGAATCGACCGGTTCCCTCTCCGGCCGACTCCCCCGTATCCCACCGGGCCTGGTACAGACAATCCTCCACCGAGTGCCCGCTCCCCGTGAAACCCTCGAGTTCCAGGGAATAGAAGCTGAAGTACTCAAGAGCACCTGCCAAACGGCGCCAGCCGGAACCCGAGGCCCCGGACGACGCACAACGCGGCAAGCGTGGCGCCGCAGAAGCCGAGCTCCTCGAAGCAGCCATTTTGCAATCGAACCGAGGCATTCTCCTCGGCGATGAGGGCCACGCTGGCGAAGGCGCCGCCGACGGCGCCAACGACGGCGGCCAGCAAGAAGACGCCCCGCCGCCGCTGGCCGAGCACCAACCCCGCCAAGGGAATCGCGGGCAGCAGGACCGGTGATAAAGCCCGCGTTACATAGCTAATCTCGAAAGCCGCCTCGCGCCAACGCGGGAGGTCGGAAAACGACCACGTTTGATGCCGTAGCAGGTAACGACTGGCCGCCAGCAACACGGCCACCAGCGTGGTCCAAGCAAAGACGCGCCGGAGGCTGAATTGGCCGCGGGCGTACCGCGACGATCCCGCGGGCCGCGACACGCGCCAACTCCAAACGTGGCGAGCGACCAGCAGCGGAAGCTGCACGAGCAGGAACAGACCAAAGAATACTCCCGCCACCAGACACATGTTCTCCAAGTCAATCGGGCGGTCCAGCGCCGTCGCATCAACGGCGCCCATCCACACGTTCCTGTCAGGCGCCGGGGGCGCCGGGCGCCAACCACTTCTGGCGCCCAGCGTGTCGGCCCACCAGATCAAGATCAAAAGGAGCATCGCGCGGGGCCATTGGATCGCCGCCCGCCGCGGCCCCAAGACGGCCCAAAGGGCCAACAGCGCCGGCTGCGCCAGCACAATCCCTGCCGCGACGTAACCACCGCCGCCCCACCATCCTTCTTCAAACACCCACATCAAGGGCGCCGCTTGAACATCGAACGCCAGGCACAGCAGCACCAGCAACCCCAGCACCAATTCATAGTTTACCGCGTAGCGGAACTCATGAGGGTCGTTCGGGGGTTGCGATGTCATAGGAAAGGCGAGCGGGGGGCGTCAGCCCCCTGTTTGTTGAGGCGTTAGGCGTTAGGCGTGGACATCCGAGCCGATCGCCGCAAGGCGAGCGGGGGGCGTTAGCCCCCTGTTTGCCCCGCGTTGTTCTCTTGCGCGCCTTGTCTTGGTGGTCGGTGTCCATCCTAAACGATCAGCATCGCGTCGCCATAGCTGTAAAACCGGTATTTTTCTTCGATCGCGGCGGCATAAGCTCGCATCAGCAGTTCCTCGCCGCCAAACGTGCGGACCAGCACCAACAGCGAAGTCCGCGGCAAATGGAAATTGGTCATGAGCGCGTCGACCATTTTGAACTGGTAGGGCGGGCGGATGAACAAATCGGTTTCGCCCGACCAGGGCAAAAGCTCGCCCGACGCCCCGGCGGTCTCCAGCAGCCGCACGGTCGTCGTGCCGACGGCCACCACGCGCCCGCCCGCCGCGCGCGCGCGGTTGACCTGCTCGGCGGCCGCGTGGCCGATCTGTCCTCGTTCCTTGTGCATCTTGTGCTCGGCCAGGGTCGCGGTGCCAATGGGGCGGAACGTATCGAGGCCGGCGTGCAGCGTCAAACGCACGGGCGTGATCCCCCGGTCGACCAACCGGGCCAAGAGGTCGTCGGTGAAGTGCAGTCCGGCGGTGGGCGCGGCCACCGACCCCGGATGACGGGCATAGACCGTCTGGTACTGCTGACGATCGTCCTCGGTCATTTCGCCGCCGCGAATGTAGTGCGGTAGCGGCACTCGTCCCACGCGGTCGAGCAGCTCGAACGCCGGCTCGTTCGACTCCGGGTGCGCGATCCAGACGCCGCCCGGCAACTTCTCGATCAGCCGCAACGTCACGTCGTCGTCGCCCAGCCGGTTCGCAAGTGTGATCGGCTCGCCGGGGCCGAGCTTGCCACGGGCCTTGCTCAACAGCCGCCAGTGCCCCTCGCTGTCGGTCGAGAGAAATAGCCCCTCCCAACGGCCCCCGGTTTGGCTCCGCCGGCCAATGAGCCGGGCAGGCAGCACGCGCGTGTCGTTGATCACCAGGCAGTCGCCGGCGCGCAACAGTTCCGGCAGGTCGCGAACCGAGCGGTGGGTCAGCGAGCCGTCGGCCCGATCGACGACCATCAAGCGGGCGTCGGAACGCCGCGGCAAGGGACGCTGGGCGATCAGGTCGCGTGGCAATTCATAGTCGAAACGGTCAAGTGATGACATGACTGCCGAGTTTTCCAGGTTGAATGCGTTGCTCATTCAAGTCAGGCTTGATCCGGGGCTGCCGTCGGCCGAAGTGCCGGCGCACCAACCCGATGGCTTGGTCTCACTGCCTCCGTTGTCACACTTTTTGGCAAGATGGATTGACATTAGGTTGCCTGCTGGGGGGGCGGGTGAACGTTTGCCCTGTAGTTTCGGCGACGGCATCGACCTGCTGCCTAGCACGTCGCGTCACGTCGGGCTGAAGGTTGGTTGGTTTACTGGGCTTATTATCTCGGCTATGGCAAACACTTGCAACTCGTCGGCGGCGGTATCGCGCGGGGCGCGCGTTTGCCGGAAGCGCCAACCGCTCATCGCGTCTGCGAAACACATTTCACTTGGGACGTTGGGGTCTTGTGTCACGACGCGAATTCCGGGACAGCAACTGCCGAACATTGATGGCGGTGATCGCCCTTCCGCTTGGACTTTGGAATCCCTCCTCGGTCAATTGCGCCGCGATCCGGCGCGATTTCCAGCGCGACGAGCGCAGCACTGCGATCCGCGACAACATCGTTTCATACTCGGCCAACCGTTGCCAACTTCCAACCCGCCGACGGACCTCGTGACGTGTCATCACCCCACCCGACCAGTGACATTCAAACATTACCGTGCTGCTGTCCGGGGGGCCCATACCCGGACACGATCGAGGCGATCCCTCACTCTTCGCGGCCAGAAGGGTCTTCAAACCACCACGGCACCGCCGCCGCCAGCGTATTTACCAGGCCAAGTCCGGTCATGTCAACTCAAGCGGGCCAAGGCAACGAGTGCCTCCTTGACCTTTTCGATGCTGCCCATCTGGCCGACCAGCTTCTTGGCGGCAATCAGGTCATCGATGTCGATCAAGGCTGAGGCTGAGAGGCTATCCGAAAACTCCCCGTGGGACGGCCTTCCCAGGCCGTCTTCCGCTACGGACGGCCTGGGAAGGCCGTCCCACGACAGTGCGCGACCGCTTTCCCTAGTTTTCGGATAGCCTCTAAGTTGCCGGCGAGTACCCGTACCGTACTTCCGGACGCCAGGCGGGTTGCAAATCGGTTCGGGCGGGCTTTCTTGTAGTTAAAGCGGTATTCAGGCGAGCGAGCA
Source organism: Pirellulales bacterium (assembly GCA_035531595.1). Classification (GTDB taxonomy): domain Bacteria; phylum Planctomycetota; class Planctomycetia; order Pirellulales; family JAICIG01; genus DATKSN01. The sequence goes on from DATKSN010000081.1 coordinate 3,847, forward strand.
GACGGTGAGGTGCAGGACGTCGTCGAACGCTTGGCCGCGGCCGAAGCCGGCCTTGTTGCCGGCTCGCGGCATCTCGCTGGAGCGAGATGAACCCTCATGCGGAGCGTAAGGTCAGGTATACTGCGAGCGGGCTGCTTCGACACGAACCGGCGGCGCAAGCAAGGCGCGTAACGCGTGGCGGGCTTCGCGCCGTTGAGCGGAAAGCGAAATCCGCCGAAGGAGGCCCGCGCCACGAAATACGCCAGGGGCCCGGCGCGCGAACTCGGGCAGCGGAAGAAATCCGGCTGCCAGCGAACTGGCTTTATCTACCCCCCATTAGCTTGTGGACGCTGGGACGCTGAAATACACTCCTTCTATTAGTGAGGTGCCCACCCTCCGGGCCGCACCTCACCTCACCTCCTCACCGCTCCTCACCGACGACATAGTCAACTTCACGAGAGTAAGTTAAAATAGAGGACGGGCGAGAGGAGGGAACAAGGCACGATGGTGGATCAGACGACGTACCGGAGATGGTGGCCGCTTCACCTGCGCGTCGCGCGCAGGGAACACTTGAAAGCGGAGGAGTACGTATTTCACGAGATAGTTCGCCGCCAATTGGAACGGGAAGAGTCGCTTGGGGACCGAGAGGAATTGCGAGAAGCACGTGAGGCGGTCGCGTCCCTTGAGGCCGATCGCTCAACGCTGGAGGGTCGACGCCGCCAAATTGAGTCGGAAATTGCGGCCCTGGAAACCGTGCTCGGCGAGCAGACTCGGCAGTCGTCGCAAGCGTGGGGGTGACGGCCTTGGCGCACCCCAAACACGAATCCATACGACTACGTTACGGCCTGCGGTGCGGTTATTGCTGCGTGGGAGAAATCGACGTGGGGGACGCAGACCTCGCCGATGGACGCCTCGTCCTACATCCCCTTCACGACCTTCTGGCCCAACACATTCGTCTCAATGAGCCGACAGGCATGCTGGAGCCGTTGACCGAGACCGGACGATTTCACATCGTTCTTTTGCACCTGAATCGGCACGCCTTGGTGGCTCATCGTCTGCGCCAGCGTCTGGCCGAACTGTTCGCCGCCAAGCGGCGCTTCTTGGAGGAAGAAAACGAGCAACTCCGTAGTCATCCCGCCTGAGGGCGCCAAAGTCGAGGTCGATGAGGAGGAATTGAAACCCTGAAAAGGAGATCCCAATGACCGTTGCCGCATGCCTGATCGTCAAGAACGAGTCTTTGGTCATTCGCCGCTGCCTCGACTCGCTCCGCGGCACCATCGATGCCGTGGTGATCGTCGACACCGGCTCGACCGACGACACGGTCGCGGTGGTCCGCGCCATCGACTATCCCGTGCCGATCCATCTGCACCAGCGGCCGTGGAAGAACTTTGCCCACAACCGCACGGAACTGCTCCGCCTGGCCGCGCCGGTGGCCGACCACCTACTGCTCTTGGACGCCGACCAGACCGTGGCGGGCAAGCTGCCGGAGCTGACCGCCGACGCCTATACGCTGCAGCTTCGCAACGGAAGGCTCGAATGGTGGAACATGCTCCTGGTGCGCGCGGCCTTGCCGTGGCGCTACGAAGGCGTGACGCACGAGTTTTTGACCCGCGACGGCGCCGTGCCGTCCCTGCCCCTCGATACGCTGCCGCTCGATACCCTGGTGATCACCGAGCACGCCGACGGCGGCGGCCGCCCGCCGGGCACCCAACCGCGCTGGGAATGGGACGCCGAAGCCCTCGAGCGCGAATTGGTCGACGATCCGGACAACACGCGCAGTGTGTTTTACCTGGCGCGCACCTACGACGACCTGGCCGCGACCCGGCCCAACGATCCACAAGCCGGCGTTTGGCGGCAAAAGGCGCTCGACCGGTATCGCCATCGCTCGAAGCTGGCCGGCTACTCCGGTGAGGTCTTTTATTCGCTCTACCGGCTGGGGGTACTGCGGCTGACGGATGGCGATGGCCTGTTACTCCTGATCGAAGCTTGGCAACGCTGCCCCCATCGCTGGGAGCCGGTACACGAGGCCTGCCGCTGGCTCAACCAGCGGAGCTTGCACCAGGCGTCGTATGCCCTCAGCAAACAGGCCCTGTCGAAACCCGCTAAGCCGGCGGGCCTGTTCGTGCTGGCCGACGTATTCGACCACCTGCTGCTCTTTGAACACAGTATTTCCGCATATTGGGTAGGACAATACCGGGAAAGCATCGAGGCCTGTAACGCCCTACTCGCCAAGCCGCTCCCCTCGCACATCGAGGCCGCCGTACGGCGCAACATCGTTTTCGCCCAGGACCGCTTGCGCGAGCCCGTGGCCGCACCGCAATAAGGATGCTCTCATCCGAGCTGATGATTCAGGCAGCAAAGCCGTGAAGTTGCCGCGGTTAACCGCATCTTCGGTGCTCATTCCGTGGATAACCGCACCTTCGGTGCTCATTCCACTGTCTTTGATACTGACTTGTGTCGATCAACTTCCGCTGGATGAACCATAATTTGCTTGCAAGTTCACCCGTTGGCCTTCTAAGATGGTCCCTTGATCGACCCAAGCCGTGGGGTTCATATCCACCCCGACTGCCGCATGCGCGCATTGGCGGAGCGGCCCCGAGTGGGTGCAGTCTCGCTGGCGCGCGTGAATCTAGCGGTTTTGGCGTAGTTTATCCGAAGAATCGCAGGGAGTTGGTATTGATTTAAAGGGCGCCTTTCGGCGAGAAGTAGGATTTTGTGCTCGATCCACTTCTCACTGGGAA
>DATKSN010000082.1:0-103638 GCA_035531595.1 Pirellulales bacterium
GCCGCGCTGGCCCGCGCGGGCTTCGACGCGACCCAAGGCCAAAGCCTGGTGGTCGTCGACCCGCCCGATGATCGCCCGGAGCTTGACCCGCGCGTCGCGCGGGATACGATGACAAAAGTCATTTATCTTCCTTGTTATCCCGAATTGCCGCCGGAAGCGATCGAGCGATTGGCCGCCGCGATCGCGCCCTTGGCCGCGAGCGCCGCGGCGCGGCCCGGCCGGCAAGCCCTTGCCAGGAGCGAAATCCTATGCGCGTCAACGCCCCAATCGAACGCCTCGTCGATCTAAGCGACCCTTCCGCCAACATCCTCTTCAACATGTCGCTCGACGAGGCGATCGAGCGCGTCGGCAGTGGCGACGTCGAGCGGGTCCGTGCCATCGACGGGCAGTTCGCGCTCGTCCATCGCAACGGGCGGATCATCCGCATGGCCCGCTCGATCGGCCGCCCGATGCGATACTTCATCGCCAAACGGGCCGAAGGTCCCTGCCTGGTGGTGGCCGAGCGGATCGACCAGATCCGCGCCTTCCTCGAAAGCGAAGGTTTGGACGGCCAGTTCCATCCTTCCTACACGCGGATGGTGCCCGCCCATCACCTGCTCGAGATCGCCCTGGTCGGCTGCCCCGACCCCAACCCCACCTACCGCCGTTTCTTCGAGCCGCGTCGCAACCAGCTTCGGCCCGATCTCGACGAGATCGGCCGGGCCTACATCGGCGCCCTGGCCGAGGAGTGCCGGCACTGGCTGGCGGCGATCGATCCGTTGGAGCCGATCGGCGTTCTGTTCTCGGGCGGCATCGACTCGGGATCCCTGTTCCTCGTGCTCTACCACTTGCTGCTCGAAGGCGGCTGGTCGCCGGCGCGGCTCAAGGCGTTCACCTTGTCGATCGAAGGCGGTGGCGCCGACGTGCGACAATCGGCCGAGTTTCTCGATACGCTCGACCTGGGTCTGTTCCTGGAGCCGATTCGTATCGCCGCGTCGGACCTCGACCGCGCCGAAGCGATCGGCGCCATCGAGGACTACAAGCCGCTCGACGTTCAATCGGCCGCCATGGCCCTGGCGCTCTGCCGCGGCATCCGCCGGCTGTATCCCGATTGGAAGTATCTGGCCGACGGCGACGGCGGCGACGAGAACCTGAAGGATTACCCGATCGAGGAAAACCCCGAATTGACGATCCGGAGCGTGCTGAACAACCTGATGCTCTACCAGGAGGGCTGGGGCGTCGACGCGATCAAGCATTCGCTGACCTATTCGGGCGGGCAAAGCCGCGGTCACGTGCGCTCGTACGCCCCGGCGCGGCGGTTTGGGTTCCGCGGTTTCAGTCCCTATGCGTTGCCCAACGTGATCGCGGTCGCCGAGGGAATTCCCTTCATCGAATTGACCGACTGGCGGCACGACCGGCTCTACGCGCTCAAAGGCGAGGTCGTGCGCCGCGGCGTCGAGGCGATCACGAACATGACCATGCCGGTTTTCGAGAAGCGTCGCTTCCAGCACGGCGCCGGCGACCGCGGCGCGTTGGCCGCGGTCTTTCCGGATGATCCGGCCGTCTACCGCAGGGAGTTCGCCGAGATGTTCGAGTAGAAAGGAGGAAGGAGGAACGTGCAAGGGAGGTTAGTGTAGCCTGGGGCGTAAGCCCTCGTTGTTCTACCCATCTTTTGATTGCGGATGAGTGAAACGGGAGTGTTGGGCAATCCCGGTCTCTTCGTAAGATGCCAGGGGCTTGCCCGGCTTGCCCCCTGGAGTTTCACGTTGGTTTCTAAAACGAATGCGGCCGCGTCCACACCGTCCGTGTCGCCCCGCAGGCCGCCGAAGGCGGCCTGCGGGGCGACACGGGGAAAGGCAGGTAATCCGGGGAGCCTGCGTGTGTAGATACGAGCGTGAAACTCCACGGGGCAAGCCCGTGGCCTCTTGGAAGATGTGTAGAACAACGAGGTGTCAGCCCCAGGCTACGCTCTGCCGACCCTTCGGGTCCGCCCTCCGGTATCAAGGTTGCGGCACACGGAGTGGTCGCCTTCGGCGACCGCTGTTGTTGCAGCACGATCTGCTGGATGGCAGCTACGCTCCCGGCCGCTACCGTCACTTTCACGTCTTCGAGCCGAAGCGGCGGGCAATCCCGGTCTCTTCGTAAGAGGCCAGGGGCTTGCCCCCTGGAGTTTCACGTTGGTTTCTAAATCGCATGCGGCCGCACCCCCACCGTTCGTGTCGCCCCGCAGGCCGCCGAAGGCGGCCTGCGGGGCGACACGCGGAAAGACAGGTAATCAGGGGGCCTGCGTGTGTAGATGCGAGCGTGAATCTCCAGGGGACAAGCCCCTGGCCTCTTGGAGAACTACGAGGGCGTAAGCCCCACGCTACACTGTGCTGACCCTTCCGGTCTGTCGTCCGATAACGCCACCGTAGTCATCACGCTCCGCGTGATGTGCTTTCATCACGCGGAGCGTGACGGCTACGATTTCCGCCTCTTGCATTTCGCCGCCGGCCGCGGCACAATGAGGCTTGCGTTTGGCGTTGGTCCCTGATCGGAGGACGCGAAATGAAACCCTTCTTGGCGCCGCTCGGCGCATGGCCGCTTCTTTTGCCGCTCGTCATGGCTTTGCCCGCGCGGGCCGGGGAGGATCCCACCCAGCGCTGGGCGCTGCTGATCGGCGTCGACGATTACGCCGAGCTCGAAGACCTCAAATACGCCGGCGCCGACGTGCGCGCGCTCCAAGGCGAATTGCTGGCGCGGGGCTTCGAGCAAGACGGCGTCTTTCTGGTCGAGGACGGCTCGGCGCAGAGCAAGTACCGACCCTCGAAGGGCAACATCGAGCGGCAGTTGGACCTGCTCATGCAACTGGCCGAGCGCGACGACCTGCTGCTGATCGCCTTCAGCGGGCATGGCGTGCATGTGGAAGGCAAGAGCTACCTTTGCCCCAGCGACGCCGTGCTCGACGACGTCGAGACGCTGGTGAGTCTCGACGCAGTGTACGAGCGGCTGCGCAAGTGCCCGGCGTCGCTGAAGCTGATGCTGGTCGACGCTTGCCGCGACGATCCACGTCTGGCGGGCCGCCGGGGCGCCGGCGGCGCCGACGTCACGACGCGCTTCGCGGCCGACCTGGAGCACCCGCCACAAGGGATCGTGATCTTGAACAGTTGCGCTCCGGGGCAGGCTTCGATGGAAGAAAAGGAGTTCGGGCATGGCGTGTTCATGCACTTCCTGATCGAAGGGCTGCACGGCGGCGCCGACGACAACCGCGACGGCCTGGTGACGTTGGGCGAACTTTCGCAGTTCGCCGGACTGCGCACCAATCGCTACGTCGCCCGGCAGTTCAACGGTGTTCAGACGCCCAAATTGCAGGGCGACCTGGCCACCGACGCGTTGGCCTTCGACCTGGGCGGGCTGCGCCGAGCGACCGCCAAAGACGACCTGGGAAGGCCCCCGCGCCAAGGTGAGGGCCTGGGGAGGTCGCCCTACGAGACGATCAGGAATTCGATCGGCATGAAGCTGACGCTGATTCCAGCCGGCGAATTCACGATGGGCAGCGACGAGACGGAGGCTGAACTCAAGCAGGCGTTTGAATATGCGGGCAACAATGACGACGAGCATCCCGAGCACCGGGTGCGGATCACGAAGCCGTTTTTCATGGGCGTAAACGAGGTGACTCTGGGCGAGTTCCTCAAGTTCTATCATGCGGCGAAATACCGCTGCGAGTGCGAGCGCGACGGCAAAGGCGGCTGGGGGTTTACGGGCGATATGCCCGAGCAACGGCGCGCCTTCACGCCCTGGGATTGGGGTTTCAGCGCCCAGACGCAAAAGCACCCGGTCGTGAATGTGACGTGGAATGACGCGACGGCGTTTTGTCAGTGGCTGAGCAAGCAGGAGGGGGAGGAGTACCGACTGCCGACGGAAGCCGAGTGGGAGTACGCCTGCCGGGCGGGCACGACCACGCGGTTTTACAACGGTGACGATCCGGAAGGGCTGGTGAAGATCGGCAACGTGCCCGACGGAACGCTCAAGCAGAAGCTCACTTGGTGGCCCGATGTCGTGAAAAGCAAAGATGGGTACGCTTTCACAGCCCCCGGCGGTCGGTTCCGGGCTAATGCGTTCGGACTGTACGACATGACGGGGAACGCCATGGAATGGTGCGCCGATTGGTACGGGGCCAATTATTACGAGAATTCGCCATCGGACGATCCGCAGGGGCCAGCCGCCGGCTCCTTCCGCGTGATTCGGGGCGGTGGCTGGCGCGTCATCCCTGTCTACTGTCGTTCCGCCTGCCGCTTCGCCGACGAGCCCGCGCACCGTTACAACTACATCGGTTTTCGGGTAGTTCGTGCGCGTTAGTTCTTGCGGCCCAGTCGTCTTGAACTCTGAAACTCTGATCTCTGTCAAGGGGGTGCAGGGGGCGAAGCCCCAACCCGTGGCGCCAGCAAGGCCCGGACACCAACCCGTGGCGCCAGCAAGGCCCGGACACCAACCCGCAGCGCAAGCAAGGCGCGGACACTAACCCGCGGCGCCAGCAAGGCCCGGCTACCAACCCGCGGCGCCAGCAAGGTCCGCCCGGCAAGGCGCCGGCCGTTTCGCCGGCGCTGCTCGACACGCTGCGCGACCGCTTGCGCCAAGATCCGACGACTTGGACGGAGCACCGCGTGTTGATCCGCACCGAAGCCAAGGCGGCGGCCGCGCCCCCCTCGAAGCCGGCGCGGGTCGGTCTTTTCATCGGCATCGGCAAGTACCTGCACCCGGAGTTTGCTCCCACGCACGTCGAGTTGGCCCATTCGGCGGAGGTGATGCGCGAGTTGATGCTGCGGCGCGGCGGGCTCGACCCCGCCAAGACGAAGCTCGCGCTCGACGAGCAAGCCACCAAGGCGCAATTGCGGAAGCTTGTCACGCGCTGGCTTCCCAGCGTTTCGCGGCCGGGCGACACGGTGTTCCTCTATTTCTCCGGGCACGCCGGCCAATTCGACACCACCGACCCCTCCGAATTGGACGGCAAAGACGAATCGCTGGCGCCGTACGACCTCAACGCCGGGAACGAGAAGCTGCCGTTCGCGGAGCGTCAGCGGCGGTATCGCGAGTCGAGCATCTTGGACGACACGCTCGCCCGCTGGCTGCAAGAACTCAGTGGCCGCCAATTGGTGCTGATCTTCGACACCTGCCACAGCGGCGGCCTGGTACAGGATAAAGGAATCGGGTACTTCGGCGACGAGGCCCCGCGCGTGAAGGACATTTCGCAGCTCAACACGATCATACTGACTTCCTGCGCGTCGGACGAGCAGAGCCTGTTCGAGGGCATCCAGAACAAGACGATGTGGTTTACTTACTGTTTGACCGAAGCGATGACACGGCCCGACGCGCCGCGCCCGCTCACGGTCCAGGCGGCGTTCGACGACAGCCGGAAGAGGATGAGACAATTGTTGCGGGAAGGCAACGCGGGGGTGGACCAAGAGCCCACGATCACCGACGGCGCGCTCTTGCCGGTGGTGTTGGCGCCCTGAGTGACCCATGTAGCGGAACTCGTGAGAGCTCCGACCGCCGCCACGTCTCACGCCTCGGAATTCTTACGAATTCCGCTACACGTTTTTTCTCGCCGCTCGCGTTGGAAGGAATTGAACCATGCGACACACCGAAATTGGCCGGTTCGCCCGGCGCCGGCCCCAAGCGCTGACCGCTCGCTTCGCCCCGTTCTTGATCGCCGCGGTGGTGGGCGGCGCCGACCCTACGCATCCCGCGGCGGTTTGTCCGGCCGCCGATTTCGATGAGGAAGCCGGCGGCGGCGACGCCAAGCCCGGCAACCAGTGGGCGCTGTTGATCGGCGTGGAAAAATACCATCGGGCCAGCCCGTTGCGGTTCACCGCCAATGACGTCGATCAGCTCGCGGCCACGCTCAAGGATTACGGGGGTTTCTCGCCCGTCCGCATCCTGCGAATGACCGACCATGCGACCAACGCGCGGTGGCAGCCGCTGCGCGCCAGCATTCTGTCGGAACTGCCGGCGTGGTTGCGAAAGCCCGCGGCGAACGACCAGGTGCTGGTCTACTTCAGCGGCCACGGCTTTCGCGACGCCGACGGAAAGCTTTATCTCGCGCCCTTGGACTGCGACCCCGACAACCCCGCGGCGACGGGTATCCCCATCGAATGGTTTCACCAGACCATCGCCCAGTGCCCGGCGAAGTTCAAATTGCTGGTTCTCGACGCTTGCCACGCCGGATCGGAAAAAGGCCCGGCCGACCCGTCAGGCGTCTCGGCCGGCGAGCTCGGACGATCGTTCGAGGACCTCAGCGACGTGCTGACGCTGGCCAGCTCGTCGGCCGACCAGCAAAGCCAGATCTGGGACGACAAGAAACAATCGCTCTTCAGCTACTGGTTGAACGACGGCCTCAAGGGCCATGCCGACGGCGACGGCGACGGGGCGGTCGACGTCGATGAACTGTTCAAGTACGTACACGCCGGCGTCGTGCGAACGGCCGACGCGCGGTTCCCCATGTCGCAAGAGCCGGTCCGCATCGTTCACCCCGACCGCGTGGGCGTGCCAGTCGTCGCGAGACTGAAGCCGCAACCTTTGAAGATCGTGTTGGCCGACATGGCGGAGCAATTGGCCGACGCCTTGGCCGACCGGCAGTTCACGCGGGTCGGGGTGCTGGAGTTCACCAACGACAGCCCGCTCGGCGAGTTGCTGGGGGCGAGTTTTGGCGGACTGGGCAGGTATTGCGGCGACGAGCTGGAACGCCAGTTGACCGAGCTGGCGGCGAGGCGCTTCAGCGTCGTCGACCGCCGCCATCTGCAAGCGGCCTTGAAAACCCGCAACTTCAGCACCGCCGACTTGGGCTCGTCCCCCGCCTTGGGCCGTTTGTCGGGGCAGGCGGGGGGCATGCCCGCGATCGTGGTGGGCACGCTGAACGGGCGCGCAAGGAGCGTCGTGCGCTTGCAGTGCAAATTGATCCACACCGAAACCGGCGACGCGGTCGTCTCCCTGGCGGGAGTGGCCCGGATCGACGAATCGCAATGGGCCATGCTGGGCGGCAGCGCCGCCGTCACGCAGGCGGTGTATCGAATCGACGTTCCCGAGAACGGGCCGTCGGGGATGATGTCGGTTTCCGACCAGGTGGTGGAAAAACTCGACCGGCTGGCCAAGGGCCCGCACCCTTTGCTCGACCCGAACTTTCCGTTCCGCGTGAAGATCATGATCGCCGGCAAGGAACGCCAAGGCTTTTTTCGCGGCAACGATTTTTTCGTTCCGGTTCGGGTGGGCGAGGTGTATGAGGTGAGGCTGGTGAATCGTAGCGGCCGGATGGTGCTGATGAGGCTTCTGGTCGATGGTTTGAACACGTTGCCGGAAAAGGCGACGACGGCCAAGGGCGTGCTCAGCTACCAGGTGGCGGCGCGGGTGAACCTGGACGCGGCGCGGCATTGGGTGCTCGACCCCGGGCGCAGCGTGGTGAACGCGGTTCGCGGCTTCGTCACCGAGACGAGCAACCGCGGCAAGCTGCGCGAGTTCAAAGTGGTCGACGCCGTGGCCTCGTTGGCCGCCCGCCGCAAGTTCACCGAGGGCATCGGGTTGATCACCGCCGCTTTTTACGCGCCGGCCGGCGCCGAGCGCGGCGGCGTGGGCACCGGTTTTGGCGACGTCCGTGAAGAAGACCTGAGCGAGCGCGGCGGCACGCGCGTGGGGAATTTGCTGGGGGTGGTCAATATCCGCTATGTGGAGGCCGGTGCCCTGCCGGCACGGCGTTAGGGCGGATTCCACCAAGCCGCCGCCGGCTCCCAGGTTGCCGAAGAAACTTTTCGCCGAGAGGGGTTGTGGCAAAAGATGTGTAGAACAACGAGGGCGTAAGCCCCCACCACCAGCGGCGCGTCGATCATGGCCGGAATCCGTCGCCCCATCCGCGACAAACGCTTTGAGTCGGAGGACTCGGCGTCTGCCCCCTTTTGCTGCGACCGTTGCCGCCTTATCGATCTCGGCCGCTGGCTCGGCGAAAGCTACGCGGTTCCCGTGTTGTCCAGAACGACGAAAACCACTGAAAAACACGGCAAATTTGACAAGCATCGCCCTTCCATGCTAACGTGGGAGTTTCACCCGCGTAGTGGGTCGGGGGCAAGCCCGCGGCCTCTTGGAAGATGTGTAGGACAACGGCTGTGCCGTTTCACGGAAACCGAGACCCAAGCGAAAACGAGGTCACCATGCCACGCACCGACTTACCTCGCGTCGCCGCTCGCCTCCGCTCGCTCGGTCTCCGCTCGCTCGGTCTCCGCTCGCTCGGTCTCTGCTCGCTCATCGCGCTGGCATCCGCATCGTGGGCGCGGGGCGCGGACGACGACGAGGCCGACTACGAGATCCACGAGATGTCGCTGTGGGGGCTGGACCCCACCTTGGAGCAGGCGAACCATTTGCAGCACTACCCCAGCGCCATGCCGGGGGTGGTTGAAACCGAACGTAGTCGCACGGGCCAGCCCGGCCGGCTCTCGCCCTTGAGCCTGATGGTGTTCCACGGCCAGCCCGTCAAGGATCTGGAACTCGATCTCCGCGTGCAAAACGGCCGCTTCCTGGGTCACTGGCCGGCCGCCCAATCCAAAAGCGGTCGGCTCCGCTGGATCGAGCTGGCCACCACGGCCGAGCCGGTCGAGACGGCAAAGCCGGCCAACGTCGATCAAAAGCACTGGTTCAACCAGGCCCGCCAACTCGACGGTTTGCACGTCAGCCACTCGTCGCGGAGCGAACGCTTCTTGACCTACGATTGCGAGCTCAAGTACACGGCCGCGGTCAAGCTGGCCGGCGGCCCGGACGTTTATCAGGTGACGAACCTGACCACCGTGCCCATGACGGATGTTTACATCGTGGTGCCGGATGGCGACAAGCGGCGGATCGGCCACCTGGCGGCGCTACCGGCGGGCAAGCCTCAGCCGCCCACCCCCATGCCCGGCCAGCCTCCCGCGCCACCGCCGGCCCCCGCGGGCCAGCGCGCCGTCCCCGGCGCGGCCCCCGTTGCCCCGCCGGCCCCCGCCGTGAAAGCGCCCCAGGAAAAGAAACCTGACGCGAAGCCCGCCGCCGAGAAACCTGACGCGAAGCCCGCCCCACCCGCGCCGGAGGAGCCGGGCCTCGATCTGGTGATGTCGGCTCCGATGGCCGATGACTCCGCCGAGTTGGCCGCGATCAAGGAGTCGTTCGCCGAGGGATTGCTCACGAGCGGCTTGACCGCCAAGGAGGTCGAGTTCTTCATGTCGATGGCCGCCAAGTCGATCTTCGAGGTCAACGAAATGGTGATCGTCTATCGTCTGCCGGCCGCCGTGATCGAGGAGCGGCTGCCGCTGGTGGCCTATCCCGCTCCGAGGAAAACGGTGCGGGTGGCGTGGATGGTGGTCCGCAACATCGACCCGCGCATCAAGGACGAAGTGCGACGTCTGGTGGCCGAGTTGGGGGCCGACGATTACGCCCAGCGCGAGAAGGCCGAGAAGCGGCTGGCCGAACTGGGCCGTCTGGCCGTGCCCGTCTTGAAGACCGTGCTCAGCAGCGCCGACCCCGAGGTCGCGTACCGCGCCGAGCGGATCTTGCTGAGCCAGAACGAAAAGATCGACGGCACATGATTGTTGGTTGCGGCGATAGGCCGCGTCAAGAATTCCTCCGCAGGTCCAGCGTGAGCGGGAACTGCGGGTTCAGTTCCTCGCTGGGCGGCGCGGTGGGGCCGGGCGTGTGGCCGTGCCTGAAGAACCGCGCGGCGCGGCGCGATTCGGCCTCGTTGGCGTTCACGGGAAAACCGTCGTAATGGCGCCCGCCAGGGTGCGCGACGTGCCAGGCGCAACCACCCATCGAACGGCCGGCCCAACTGTCGTAGAGGTCGAACACCAAGGGCGTGTGGACCGCGATCGTGGGGTGCAGGCAGGTCGGTGGCTGCCAGGCGCGGTAGCGCACGCCGGCCACGAACTCGCCGGCCGTGCCCGTCGCGTGCAAGGGGACGCGGCGGCCGTTGCACCCGACCAGGTGCCGCGGATCCGTCATCCCCTCGATCTTGACCTGCAGCCGCTCGACCGACGAATCGACGTAGCGCGCCGTGCCGCCCGGCCCAGGCTCCTCGCCCAGCACGTTCCAAGGCTCGATCGCCGAGCGCAGCTCGATGCGCACGCCGGAGTACGTCGCCGCGCCATGGAAGGGAAAGCGAAACTCGAATTGGGCGTCGAACCATTCGGGCCGGAACGCGTAGCCGGTGGCGCGCAGGTCGTCGATCACGTCGCGGATGTCCCGCGACACGAAGTGCGGCAGGAGAAAGCGGTCGTGCAAGCACGTCCCCCAGCGGACGAGCTCCCGCCGGTAGGGCTGCTTCCAGAACCAGGCGACCAGGGCCCGCAACAACAATTGCTGCGTGAGGCTCATGCGCGCGTGCGGCGGCATCTCGAAAGCGCGCAACTCGACCAGCCCCAGCCGGCCCGCCGCCGAGTCGGGCGAAAAGAGCTTGTCGATGCAGAACTCGGCGCGGTGCGTGTTACCGGTCAGGTCGGTCAGCAGGTGCCGGAACACGCGATCGACCAGCCAGGGAGGGCAACCGCCCGATTCGGGAATCTGCTGAAAGGCGATTTCCAGTTCGTACAGGCTCTCGTGCCGCCCCTCGTCGATCCGCGGCGCCTGGCTCGTCGGCCCGATGAACGTGCCGGAGAACAAGTACGACAACGCCGGGTGATTGTTCCAATAGGCCAGCAGGCTGCGCAACAGGTCGGGGCGCCGCAGGAAGGGGCTGTCCGCCGGCGTCGGGCCGCCGAGGACGACGTGATTGCCGCCCCCCGTGCCGGAATGCTTTCCGTCGAGCATGAACTTTTCGGTGCCCAGCCGCGCGTGCCGCGCCTCGTCGTAGAGCACCGTCGTGTTCTTGACCAGTTCGTCCCAACCGCGGGCCGGATGGACGTTGACTTCGATCACGCCGGGATCGGGCGTCACCTTGATGTGGTTCAGCCGATGGTCGTGCGGTGGTGGATACCCCTCGACGACGACCGGCAGCGACAGTTCGGCCGCGGTCCGTTCGACCGCGGCGACCAGCTCGATGTACTCTTCGAGGCGCCGCAGCGGCGGCATGAAGACGTGCAGCCGCCCCTGGCGCGGCTCGACGCAGATCGCCGTGCGAATCAAGTGCCGGGCCGATTGGACCAGTTCCGGCGCCGCCTCGGTCAACGGCGCCATCTCCATCAGGGCCTCCGATGGCGAGCGGGGGGCGTCAGCCCCCTGTTCATTCCGCCTCTGTTGAGACGATCGCCGCGGCTCATCATCCGGCAGGGAACCTCGCGGCTCGAACGGATCCAAGCCTTGCGCCAATTCGCGGTCCTCGGGCGCCGACCAGGGGAGCGAATCGAGCGGCAGGCGAAGTCCCAGCGGGGAGTCGCCGGGTATGAGGTACATCCGTTCCGATCGGAAGGGCCATTGTCCACTGAGCCAGCGCGGAACGGAAGCCGGATCGCCGGGCCGCAACGGCAGCGCGTAGCCGACCACTTCGGCGAGTCCTTGCTCGAAGATTCTCGCCAGCCGGGCACGCTCACGCGGATCGTCGAGCCGGGCGTCGAACGGATCGACGTTCAGCGGCAGCGCGCGCTCTTGCCGAAGGTAGTGCCACACATCCTCGTAGGCCGGCACGGCCCGTTCGCGCGAAACGCCCAGCCGGTCGGCCAGGGCGAAGACGAATGCCGCGGCCTCGGCACGCCCATGACCGCCACGGGTATGTTGGTTCGCCAGCAAGTCGCGGTTGTGCCACATCGGCACACCGTCCTTTCGCCAAAAGCAACTCAGCGCCCAGCGCGGCAGCGGCTCGCCGGGATACCATTTTCCCTGTCCATAGTGCAACAGGGCGCCTGGCGCGAAGCGGCGTTCGATCCGTTCCAACAAGTTTCCGGCCAAGAGCCGCTTGGTCGGCCCTAGCGCGTCGAAGTTCCATTCCAGGCCGTCCATGTCGTCGACCGAGACGAACGTCGGCTCGCCCCCCATCGTCAGGCGCACATCGCCGGCGTCCAACTCGGCGTCGATGCGGTATCCCAGTCTTTCGATCGCTTGCCACTCGTCGTCGCGGTAGGGATGGGTGACCCGTGGGTCTTCGTGGATGCGCTGGACCGACATCGAGAAACTGAACTTCGACTCGCACGGCCCGACCGAGCCACTCAGCGGGGCGGCGCTCGACGGTTCGGCGGTGCAAGCCAGCGGAATGTGCCCCTCGCCGGCGAACAGTCCCGAGGTCGGGTCGAGTCCGATCCAGCCGGCGCCGGGCAGGAAGACCTCGGTCCAAGCGTGCAGGTCGGTGAAGTCGCGTTCGGGCCCACTGGGCCCGTCGAGCGATTTGACGTCGGCCGTAAGCTGAATCAGGTAGCCCGACACGAACCGCGCGGCCAGGCCCAGGTTGCGGAGGATCTGCGCCAACAGCCAGGCCGAGTCGCGGCACGAGCCGCTGGCCGACGAAAGCGTTTGCTCGCAGGTCTGCACGCCGGGGTCCATGCGAATCAGGTAACGCACGTCGCGCTGCAAACGCTGGTTCAGCGCCACCAGGAAGTCGTTCGTTTCCTGGCATCCGCGGTCGATCGAGTCGAGGTAGGCCCGCATGCGCGAACCGGCGGGCTCGACGGCGAGGAACGGTTTCAACTCCGCCGCCAGCGCGAGGTCGTAGACGAACGGGTACTTCTCGACGGCGGGCTCGAGGAAGAAGTCGAACGGGTTGATCACCGTCAACTCGGCCACCAGATCGACCTCGATCGACAATTCGCCTGCCGGCTTGGGGAACACCAGCCGTGCCAGGTAGTTGGCCTGCGTATCTTGCTGCCAATTGAGGAAGTGGGGGCGCGGCTCGACCGTAAGGGAGTAGCTCGTGACCGGCGTGCGGCAGTGCGGCGCCGGACGCAGCCGCACGACCTGCGGGAAGATCGTCACCGGCCGGTCGTAGTGGTAGACGGTTTTGTGGTTCAGGGCGACGCGGATCATGGATTAGTCATTGGTCATTGGTCATTAGTCATTGGTCATGGGTGTCCTTCGTCCTTGATGTCCCTGACGTCCTTTTTGTCCTTGGCCGCCCGCCGGGGCAATCACCTGGCCCCCGCCGGCGAGATCTCGGGGCGTTCCCGCGGGGCGAAGAACGTCTCCGAAATCGCATCGCCGACCTGGTTGAGCTTGACCTGGAAGCGATCGATGAACTCGTGCAGGCCGCCGGCGATGATCTCGTCGATGTGGGTGTAATCCAGTTCGGCCCGCACCCGTCCCAATCGCTGCTCGGCCGAGCTGCGGAAGGTGCCGCCGGGGCTGCCGGTGATCGCCAACAGCGACTCCTCGGCCTTGAGCAGCGCGAAGTGCATCGAGCGGGGAAACTCGCGGTCGAGCATCAGAAAATCGGCCACCTGGGTGGGCGTGATCCGGCCGTGCCGCTTGCGGTACATCTCCAGGGCGCTGGCCGATTTCAAGAGCGCCGACCATTGGATCGTATCCAGCGGCGTGCCCACCTCCGAGACGGCCGGCAACAAGAGGAAATACTTGACGTCGAGCATGCGCGAGGTCTTGTCGGCCCGCTCGACGAGCCGCGCCAGGCGGCCGAAGTGCCAAGCCTCGCCGTGCGACATCGTGGCGTCGGTGATGCCGTAGAGCAGGTGGCTGGCGAGCTTGATCTCCTCGAAGAATTCGAAGCCCGGCTCCAAAGCGCCGCGCCCGTCGGCGGCCGAGCGGACCATGAGGTAGAACTTGTTCAGCTCCTCCCACATCGCCGACGAAATCATCTCGCGCACGGTGCGCGCGTTTTCGCGCGCGCTGCGCAGGCAGGAGAGGATCGAGTTGGGGTTGTCGGCGTCGAACGTCAGGAACTCGATCACCTGCCGTTTTTCAGGCGCGCCGTGGCGCTCGATGAAGCGCTCCTGGTCGCCGGTGATGTAGACCAGGGGCGCCCACTGCTCGCCCAGCCCGGTGCCCAGGTCGATCGACAGGTTGAGGTTCACGTCGATGAACCGGGCCACGTTCTCCGCGCGTTCGACGTAGCGGTTCATCCAGTAGATCGACTCCGCGACCCGGCTTAGCATTGAGTCTGCTCCTGTCGTTGCGCGGGCGTTCCCGTCGAGTTGCTTTCCGGCTGGTATCCCTGCCGGAGCACCCAGGTGTCTTTGCTGCCGCCGCCTTGCGACGAATTGACGACCAGCGAGCCTGGCTTGAGCGCCACCCGCGTGAGGCCGCCGGGCAGAACGTAGATCTCCTCGCCGTAGAGGATGTACGGCCGCAGGTCGACGTGCCGGCCCTCCAGATGATCGCCGGCGATCGTCGGCACGCGCGACAGGGCGAGCATCGGCTGCGCGACGTACTCGCGTGGCTTGGCCAAGATCAGCTCGCGGTAACGCGCGTGTTCCTCGCGCGGCGCCCGCGGGCCGAGCAGGATGCCGTAGCCCCCCGACTCGTTCGTGGGCTTGATCACCAACTGATCCATGTTGGCCAGCACGTACTCGCACTGCGCCTCGTCGCCGCAGACGTAGGTGGGCACGTTGGGCAGGATGATGTCTTCGCCCAGGTAGTAGCGGATGATTTGCGGCACGAAGGCGTAGACGGCCTTGTCGTCGGCGATGCCGGTGCCCGGCGCGTTGGCCAACGCCACGCGACCGGCCCGGTAGACCTCGATCAAGCCCGGCACCCCCAGGCACGAGTCGGGGCGAAACGTCCGCGGATCGAGGAAGTCGTCGTCGATCCGGCGATAGATCACGTCGACGCGCTCCAGCCCCCGCGTGGTCCGCATCTGAACGTAGCCGTCGACCACGATCAGATCGGAACCCTGAACCAGTTCGACTCCCATCTGCTGGGCCAGGAAGCAGTGCTCGAAATAGGCGGAGTTGTAAATGCCCGGCGTCAAGACCACGACATTGGCGTCGCGGACCCCGGCGGGCGCGATGTACTGCAGCATCTTCAGCAGTTGCTCGGGGTACTCCTCGACCGGCAGGATCGGCAATCCGTCGAAGACCTGCGGGAACGTCCGCTTCATCACCTCGCGGTTTTCCAGGACGTAGGAAACGCCCGACGGGCAACGGAGATTGTCTTCGAGCACGTAGATCTGGCCGTTGGTGTCGCGGACCAGGTCGGTGCCGGTGATATGACACCAGATGCCATGTGGCGGGTTGAGGCCGGCGCAGGGACCGCGGAGGCACTTGCCCGAGTCGATCAGCCAGTCGGGCACGATCCCTTCGCGCACGATCCGCCGCTCGTGGTAGATGTCGTCGATGAACAAGTTCAGCGCCCGGATGCGCTGCTTGAGACCTCGCTCGATGGTGCTCCATTCGCGACCTTCCACGATCCGTGGCAGGATGTCGAAGGGCCAGATTTTTTCGGTGCCCGCCTCGTGCCCGTAGACGTTGAACGTGATCCCCATGTTCAGCAAGGCGAGGTCGGCCGCCTTCTGGCGGCGTTGCAATTCGCCGTCGGAAAGCGCGGCCAGGCGGCGGACCAACAGCTCGCCGTGCGGCCTGGGCTTGCCGTCCGACTCGAAGATCTCGTCGTAGAAGCCGTCGGTCTGGTAGCAGTGGAAGTCCATGGCGGTCGGGAGCGGTCGCGCTACGGCCCGCGAAGGGCCAAGGTCGAATTCAGCAGCGTGGAAATCGGTCCGCCAAGTCTTAGTGATAAGCATAACGGACTTTCGCGGTAAAAGCCATTAGGGCGACAGGGAAAGGGGCACTCATATTGTCGGCTTTCGGACATGGGCGAATTCGCCGGAATCCGAGGCGACGGCGGTTGTACGCCCGCGACGGAAAGGCCGGTGCGCGCGGAAAAGGCGCCACAACCGTCGCGGCGGGCATTCTCGTGGCATTCTCGTTCGCACGCTCCGCGTGGGAACGTGTCCTCGGCCGCTCCGCGGCCTTCACGCGGCCGACACGGAGACATTTTGCCACGCGAACGTGGTGGCTGGTGGCAGAGCGTAAGCGATGCCCCGGCAAGATAGCGACCGGGGCATCGCTGACGCTCTGCCCCAGCCACCGTGAATGCCTCATTGGGCCCGTGCCATCGTCACCGGGTATACTGGAATTGTACTAACTCACTACCCCAGCGATGGAGTTCGCGCAGATGTCGCAGGATTTGAGCCCGATTTTCCCCGGTATGGACCCGTACCTCGAGAACCCACACCTTTGGACAGGTTTTCACGCCCGCTTCATCGTCTACATCAGCGACCATCTCCAGTCTGTGTTGCCGCCTCGTTACGTTGCCGCGGTCGAGGAGCGGGTTTACGTCGAAGGTCCACTCGACGTCGACGAACCGACCATCGTCGAGGTTTCGGAACTGGAGGTCCACGAATCGTACGTGAACATCCTCGACTTGGAGACGGGGCAGAGCGTCGTTGCCATCATCGAAGTGCTCAGCCCGGCCAACAAGTACCCTGGCGACGGGCGGGAATTGTACTTGAAAAAGCAGCAGGAGATCCTCGGAAGCACGACGCACCTGATCGAAATCGATCTGCTCCGTGGCGGACATCATGTGCTGGCCGTGCCGGAACATGAGGCTCGCGCACGCCACAGCTACGACTATCTCGTGAGCGTGAAACGCGCCGAGGCCAAACGCAAGCGTTTTGAGCTGTACGCGAGGCGGCTTCGCGACCGGCTTCCTCGCGTGGGGGTTCCTCTGGCGGGAGGCGACCCCGACGTTCGGCTCGATGTGCAAGCGGTCCTAACACAGACCTACCTGGCCAGCCGGTATCGCGGACGATTGCGTTATGACGCGCCGTGCCAGCCTGCCCTGAGTGCCGATGACCAGGTATGGGCGCGGCAACAGATCGAGCAAGCGGCGGAAGGAAGGAAGGATGAAGAATGAGGTCGTAGCGGAATTCGTGAGAATTCCGAGGCGCAAGGCGTAGCCGGATTCGCGAGAATTCGGGGGTGTGGAGCAACGCGACGGCCGGAACTCTTGAGAGTTCCGTTACGACACGGACGAATTCGCGCAATAAACTCGCCTCCGCCGCGGGTCTTTACCTTATACGGGCGGCTGCGCGGAGACACGATGGAGGCATTGGCGAAACGGCTTGCACGGGGTGAGCCGGCGGCGTTTGCCGAGCTTTACGACGATTGCGCCGACCGGCTGTACCATTACCTGATCGTCCGGCTGCGTTCGTCGGACGCCGCGGGCGACGTACTGCAAGACACCTTTGTTCGCCTGGCTCGCTCGCGCCGGCGGTTTGCCGGCGTCGAGAACCCGGTGGCCTATGCATTTGCCGTGGCCCGCAACGAGGCGCACCGCGCGGCCGGCCGCAGGGTACGTGAAGAAGGTCTTCTGACGGCGACGGCGGATGAGCTGTTCGTCGCGGCGCCCGACGACCACGCGGCCCGTGAGGCGGCCGAATCGGTCGCGGGGGCAATGGCGAGGCTCAGCGAGGAGCTGCGCGAGATCATCGAACTCAAACATTATTCCGAGCTCACGTTCCGCGAAATCGCCGAGGTGACCGGGTTGCCGCAAGGCACGGCGGCGACCCGTTACCGAACGGCGATCGGGCGGTTGCGAGGCTTTTTGGCGAAGGAGTGGTCATGAACTTCAAACCAGACGACGAAGTGCCTCGCCTATTGGCGCAAGCAATGCCTGGCGGCGCTCCGCCGGAACTGCGCCGCGTGGTGCTCGACGCGGTTGCGAACGAGCTGACCGGGGTCAGCCATCGGAGCATGACGTCGTGGGCGGCCTGGGGCGTTGCCGCGCTGGTGCTCTTGGCCATTGGGTTGAACGTGGGAGTCGGCATGAATGAAGAACGGCGGCTGGCGCGGCTTCGGCACCACGGCACTGAACGGGCCGGTGTTGGCGAGTTGACTGAGACGGTGGCCTTTCTGACCGATGATGCCTCGGCCGAACGGTTCCACGATTACTTGGCGAGTATGTTGCCGCGCCGCACTGCGTCGCTCGCAGCCTGGCCGCCTGAAGCCTCGCCGCCCGCAGCGTGGCCGCCCCCAGCGTGGCCGCAAGACGAGCTTCGAGCGATCCGCGGCGTATCGGTCGATCAATGAGAGGATGGAGAGCATGAAACGCTTGAAAAAGTGGTTGATTTGGGGCGTTCTCGGCATCGTCGCAACCATCGCCTGCCTTGGCATCTACGTCGCGTTGGCGAGTTGGCGCGCGGGCGCGCGGCTGGAAGCCCTCCTGACGCCGATTCGCGAGGCGGGCGACCCGCTGGGACTGGCCGACCTGGCCCGCGCACCGATTCCGCCCGAAAACAATGCCGCCGTGTTCTTACGCCGCGCGGAGAACGACCTGCAAGCCCTCGGTAAGGAATTCCTGCCGCTCGACGTTGAGTCGAGCGGTCATTATCGTGACGATCGCTTGACCGATTCAGGCGCCGCGATCATTCGAGGGGCCTTGGACGCCTATCCGAACGTCCTACCGTTGATCGAACAGGCCGCGTCGAGTTCCGATTACGATCCACAATACGATTACACTTTACCGCCGGCTGACTTTCAGGAGCGATACCTGCTGCGACCGCAAGCCATACGGCAAGTCGCGCGATGGTTGCAGTGGCGGAGCGACTTGCTGCGGCACGAGGGGCAATCCGAGGCGGCCCTGCGCAATGACCTGCTGCTTTGGCGGCTCATCCCGCATTTTGATCGTGAGCCATTGATCGTGGGCCGGCTCGTGGCGATCGCGCTGCGCGGGAGGGCCGTTCATATGACGGCCCAATTACTCGCCGACGAACCGATTTCAACCGAACTGCGGCAAGAGCTTGATCGGGAGTTGGCAAAGCACCTCGATCCGAAGCCCATTCTCTGGGCGCTGAAGTCGGAACGCGCCTTCGGTATCGACTACTTCCAGTACTTTTACGACTCAGCAGTTGCCGGGTGGTGGTTCAAGGACGACGAGTGCGATTATCTCGAACTTCTATCCGGCCAGTTGGAGTTGGCCGCCGCGCCTCGCTACCAGGTGGCGCCGCGCTTGGCGAAGCGCAAGCTCAAATCAGCCGGCGTGGGCGCGTTGACGGCCCTCGTCGCTCCGGCCACGCAAGCCCTGCGCGACGCCGAGGATCGCGTCCGCGCCGGCGTGCAGTGCCTGCGCGTGCTGGCCGCCCTGCTTGCGTATGTCGAGCGGACCGGCGACGAACGTCCCGAGCTGGCTGCCCTGGGATTGCCCGTCGAGTGGACCACCGATCCCTACGACGGCCGGCCATTGCGGTTCAAGAAGACCGAGCGCGGCTGGCTCGTGTACGCGGTCGGCAACAACCTCAAGGACGACGGCGGCGATCTCAAGGACCGGGCCGACGTCGGCGTCGGCCCGGAGGGGTTGGAGCCAATTCGACGTGTACCCTGAGACGATCTTTCGCATACGCGCGCCGCCTCGGCCGCGTAGGGGCGTAAGCCGGCGTAAGCCCCAGGAACGACGCCCAAATTCGATGTCGTCCAGCCCCGCAGGGGCGACAGAGAGCGTTGCGCCGCCTCCGGTGCCGCCCCTTCGGGGCTTTACGACGGGGAAGCGCTCGCGTTTCCTGGGGCTTACGCCGGCTTACGCCTCAGGCTAGACTCTGTCGCCGCTTCGCGGCTGGCAATCTCCGGTTCATGCACTGGGTTCATGTTCAACCGGGCACCGGCCTGATTCACTGATGGTGGGCGACTTCCTCACGACGGAAGTCCCGCGTTTGGAAAGCGTCCGCGACGCTTGGCTCGATAGTCTCGATCTCGAATGTCACGGACGAACGCCACGTTCGATCATTGACCGTGAACGCGCGAGGAGTGACCCGGACGTTCCGTTTTAAGGTTCATCCCGGCGGAAGCGTACATGATTCAAGACGATTGCCCGCGCCGTCAATCCGACGACACATAGGCCCAACTCACGCTGCGCGCGATTCGCCTTTTTGGCCGAGTGCCGAGCCGTAACTCGTTGCGTTCCAAGCCGATACAGACGTGATGATGAACGCCCACGGGGCAGTTGGCACGAATTTCGCTTTACCTTCCGCCAACGGCGCGGTAAAAGTAGCTGAGCCAAAATTACCCGGATCGGATTTGCCTTGCGAGAGGAGTGTGGATGATGACAGTGCAATCGAATACCCTGTGGCGGCGGTGGGCGAAACGATTCGTGGTGCTGGGCCTGGCGGCCTTGGCGCCGGCCGTGGCTTCGGCGCGGGTGCCTTATCAATCGAAGTCGCGCCCCGCCGTGCCCCCCGCCACGCAAGCCAGTTCGACGACGCCCGCCGCTCCCGCTCCGCAGTCGTCGGCCTCGCCTTCCCCGACCACCAAGAACGTCGCCGACGTGCCGGCCTTGCCGCCGGTCGGCGGCGACGACCAAGCCAAGGCGGGCAACATTTGCGCGGCGATCTCCGGACTGCCGACCTTGGGCACCGCCGTGCATTGGGTCGCCACGCCCGACGAAGCCGGCAAGCTCGCCGAAAAGGAGCACAAGCTGGTCTTCCTGATCCAGGTCTCCGGCAATTTCGCGCGCCAGGAATTCACGTGAAACAACGCCCAGGCATTCAGGGCGGGCGCCCTGTCGGACAAGCGTGTCGGTGATTATTTGAACGAACATTGCATCGCGGCCTATCAGCAAATCGGCGACTTCACGGTGACCAAGGTCGATGGCAAAGTGCAGAAGAACGGCGGCAACGTCGCCAGTTATTTCCTGACCCCCAAGGGTCTCGTCGTCAACGCCGTGGTCGGGCCGGTGAAGGCCGACAAGCTCTTGAGCGAGGCCCAATGGTCCGAGCAACTCTTCCAACAGATGTCGCCCTCGGAACAAATGGCGCCGCACCCGGCAGGCAAAGCGCTCACGCTGGTGCAGCAGGCGCATACGGCCCAGGCCAACGATCGCGTCCATCAGCTCCTGGCCGAAAACCCACTGGCGCCGATCCACTACGTTTACGAATATGTGTTCGAGAAGCTGGCCAACCAGAAGGTGGCCCAAGACCGTAGCGGCGCGATGACGGCGGCCGCCGGCCTGGAAAAGGCCCGTAAGGACGGGCGGCCCGTGCTGTTGGTGCTGTTCAAGGGAAATGCCGACCATCCGGCCTATGACGCAGCGACCGAGGCGCTTCTCGGCAGGTTGTCCAGTTCGGCGGCGGCCCGGCCGGCGAAAAGCTGCCTCGTCCTCCCGTTGCCGATCAACGAGTTGCCGGCGCTCTCGAACCTGGCCAACGTATCGGAATACAACTTGGCCGAGCGCACGACGCCAACGATGGTGCTGGTACGCCCCAGCGGCGAGCAAATCGCCGCCATTCCGGCCTCGGTCGATCCGCGTGACTTGGCCTCCCAGCTTTGGGCGGCGGTGAACGAAGTGCGCTTCGACAAGGCCCAGAAGCTGTTGGAGGCGGGCGAGAACAAGTCGGCGGCCATGTACCTGTCGCTGGTCAAGTCGTCGCCCACGAAGGGATCCGTGCGTGACAGGGCCCAACAGCAATGGGAACAGATCCGAGCGGGTAAGCCGGTCAAGCCGACGACGGCCGCGGCCGTCGCCCAGGGCAAGTCCGACACCTCGGCGTCGGCCGCTGCGGATCGTTAGCCGTAGCGGAATTCGTGAGAATTCCGAACTTGGCGCGATGGGACCGATCTTGTACTTTGCTTCGGCCGAAGGAGATCATCCGATGCAGCCGTTCGCCGAGGTACTGGCACATGACATCATGCGGGGAGAGTTGATCTGCGCCCATCCCGATCAATCGCTCGTCGAATTACGGCACCTGCTGATCGAATCGCACATTTCCGGGGCGCCGGTGGTCAGTGAAGGGCGATTGGTCGGCATCGTCAGCCGTAGCGACCTGGTGCGCGTGCGCGAATTGCTCGACGCGCTTGACGGGCAAGTGTACGGGTCGGAGGATTGGAACGAGAGTCAGGCCGACGGCTTCAAGCACCCGGCGCGCGAGGAGTTTCACGGCTTTCAGAAGCGGGCCGACCAACTCCGTGTCAAAGACGCGATGCGGGCCCAGGTATTGACCTGTTCGCCCGACACGCCGGTGGTCGAGTTGGCGGCGGAGATGGTGCGGCACCATGTGCATCGCATCGTGGTGGTCGAGAACGACCGGCCGATCGGGATCATCAGCAGCCTTGACATCGCCGAACTCGTCGCCAAGGCGGCCATTTCCTGAGCCGGGCGAGCCTCGTCGCTGCGCTCCCGTTGTCTTTTGCACGCCCGTAGCGTTCGAGCGCCGTACCGTGCAGAGGAACTGGGCGTTCGACACGGCAGGGACACGCGCACATGCGCGCAAAAAACGCGGCTTCGGCGCAGCCGAAACTGCGCACGAAAAAACTGGCAAAACCGTACCTGTACCGACAAGGAAATCCGTCTCGGCGGATTGCCCGGCTTTAGACGGTCAAGACTTCCTCCCACGCACCGCGCCGTCGTGCCACTCGCCACGAAGCTTTCGTCGGGTAAAGGTACGGTTTTGCCAGTTTTTTCGTGGCCGCGCCGCGCTCGGCCGCGTTGCCGTTCGCAACCGTACCGTTTCCGTTTCGGATGCTGTTCTCGCCGCGGCGCAGGGAGTTGCCGGCGCGTCGATCACGCTGGAATCATGGCGCGAGATCGTTGAGGTCGCGTACGAGGAGGCGCTAGTGTCTTGGGCGCCGACAGCGCGATTGACGAGCTCGGGCGCGCCGACGCCGTCGCCGGGTACGTGACGATCTCCTCATTGAACCGCGCGCTGGAACGCGAGCACGAGCGCGCCGCGGCGCGCCGGCCAGGTTACGAAGATTAGAAGATTAATCGCCCTCTGAGCATCGGCGCGTCGCGAAAAAAAACGATTCCGAAACCCCTCCCAAAGCGATCCAAAAGAGCGTGGGGTAAGGCGAAGGGGGCGCGGTAATTGGATGCCGCTTACGCGGCTCGCTCAGACGTCATGGGGTATTCGGAAGTCGTTTTTTTTCGCTTCGCTGCAGTTTTCTTTCGCACGTCCGTTGCTGCGCAACGTGCGTGCTTTTTTCGTAAAATGATCCTTCCTGATTCGTGGGCCGCTCCGCGGACCCGGTGAGCTTGCGCCGCGGGTTCGTGTGACGGCCGTCTGCGCTCGTTCCCCTGGACCATGAATAATCCGGGCTCGGCAAAACCGGCGCCGCCGTCAAAATATCCGCAAGTTGCTAAGACCAAGGGTCGATATAAGTAGACCAAGGCACCTTCCCAGCTGTAGATGCGCCATATCGATGAACCAGCCCCCCCGCCAACGGGCCAACCCGACGAGTTGCCTGGCCGCGCCAGAGCCGAACGGGAAGCCACGTTCGGCCCCTGGAGATTGGTGCTGGCGGAATCGAATTCCGCTGGCGTTGGCCGGGTTTTTTCTGGCCTACGCCGCGGCGTTTGTGGCGAAGGGGGAGCAGAGCGAGTGGTACGATGTGTTCGTTCTCGCGGCCCGGCGAATGCAACGTGGCGAGCCGCTGCAAGATTTTCCCTCGAACTACACGTATCCGCCGGCCATGGCGATGTTGGCCACGCCGCTATGCCACCTGTCGGCGAGCGTCTCCTTGGCGGCCTGGTATCTGGTCAACGTCGTCGCGGCGGTGGCGGTGGTGACGTGCGCCTGGGGGCTGGCCGGCGGACCGCCGCTGTGGCGCCTGCCGCCGCGCTGGCAGAGTGTCTTCTGGATCGGCCTGCTGCTCGGCGGGCGATGGTTCGTGGCGCCGCTGGAGCACCAGCAGTTCGACATGGTCATCGCAGCCCTGCTCTTGGCCGGTTGCCGCGCCGGCCAGAACGGCCGCCAGCGGCTGGGGGCCGTACTGATCGGTGTCTCGGCGAGCATGAAATGCGTCCCCTTGCTGTTTGCCCCCTATTTGCTATGGCGAGGAAAGCCCCAAGCGGCGCTGCTGGTGGTGGCCGTGGCGGTGGGAATCAATCTGCTCCCCGATCTGTTCTTTCCCCGCTCCGACGGCGGACTTCACTGGGTTGCCTGGGCCCAGGTTTATCTGCTCGCGCCCGCGCGTGTCGCGCCCGGTGGCTGGCTGACCGACCCGCTGCAAAACCAGTCGTTGGCCGGCCTATTCGACCATTTATTTCGCTTCGGCTTGCCGGTTTCGACGGCCCTAATCCACGGCGTGGAGTTGCCACCCGGCGCCGCCCTGCCGATGCGATGGCTGACCTACGCGACCGCCGCCGTTTTAACGGCCTATTCCGTATGGCGGTGCGGCAGCCCGTGGCGCCCCCTCGCGCCCGCCGCCGCCCCCTCGCCCGCTCCCGCGAATTGGAATCAAGTGCGAACGGGCGTCGAAGCGGCGATCGTCGTTTGTCTCCAACTCTTGTTGAGCCCGATGACCGGCAAGGCCCATTTTGTCGTCTTGTTATTGCCCTGCTTTCTATTTGCCCGGCAACTGGTCGAACGAACGACGCGCGCGCGCCTGGCGCTGCTGGCGGCCTTGCTCGTCTGCGGTCCTTTGACGACCAAGGGGTTGACTGGCATGACGTTGGGTGACTTGACGCTCGCCTGGAGCGTACCCACCTGGTTCATCCTGGGGCTGCTTTGGGCGATGTGGTCGCTCCTGGCGACGATCCAGCGAGACTGCCCGGCCGAGGCCGGAATGCCCTCCATGACGGCTTGTGCCGCAGCCGCATCCTCGCCACCGGCAAATCGGGTCATTCATGGCTTCTCGTCCTCTTCACCTTCGGTCTTCGTCGCATCGGGATCCGTGACGACGCGCTCAAATTGAAGGTGGTAGGTGTGGTCGGCGTTGTGGCTGAAGGTGTCGTCGCCGCCGCGAACCGCTTGCCAAACCTGCTTTTCCTTGTAGCTGGCGATCAGCTTGCAATGCGAGAAGCGAGCCAACGCATAGTGCCATCGCGGACCCGCGTCGGTGCGGAGGGCCTCGACGAGCATGAATAACTCCGGATCGGTCCCGACGGCACAGACATAGGCGAACAGTGCCCCGTCAATCACGTCCGCGTCCGCGCTGTCGTCACGGTAGAACGGCTGGGGCAACAATCGCAACTGGCGCCGGTCGCCTTCGGGCGTGGTGCTGGTCCCGGAAAAGTCGCGCGCGATCGCGCGCATTTGCGCTAGTCTGGCTGCGGGCGCCGCCGCTGGCTCGGGCGCATCGTCGAGCAGCCGCCGTTGCGTACCCGCCTTGGGTGACCACCGGCTGGGGCCACCGCGTACCGCGCTCAACTTCACGGGCGACAAACTGTGCAGTTCGTGCGACAGCGAACGACTCCCGTCTGATTGGCGGGACATGAAGAAGCAGCCCACGGCTTCGACGCAACCGTGATAGGTCCAGACATACACCGCGCCGTGTTGTCCCCCGGTTTGAGCAGCGTGGGTCCATTTGTAGACGGACTGGTGTTTCAATTCCAATCGCTGCTCGGATTCGGGATCGCGGTAAATCTCGTATTGCGCCGCAGTCCGCTCATAGAGTTTGAGCCACGGCGCCTGGCCGTTGGGGTAGGCCGGCTTCTCCGGCGCGGCGCCGACGGCGTCCGGTTCCGCCCCGATCACCGCGAACAATGCGCACGTCGCCAGGCTTACGTTCATCCAGCGCCTCCTTTCAATCTTTCGTTCGCCCCGAATCAGCGGAATTCTATTTGGGCTTGGCCCCGTCTGGATCATCCGGATCTTCAGCCGCGATTTCAGGGACGACCTTTTTGAGATAAAAATCGAACGTGTACGGCGGTCGGTTCGCAACGACGATCACCGGCCTGAACACGGTCACGGTAGCATCCCGGTGGGAGCGGCGGTTCGCTTCAACTCCGCGACGAGCGCTTCGCGGAGGCGCGCCCGTCGTTCCGCGTGCTTGGGCGCGTCGATTTGGTTCTTCAACTCGTCCGGATCGGAAGCGAGGTCGTAGAGTTCCTCGGGCACGCCGGGCTTGAGGTAGCGAATGTACTTCCATCCGTCGTGGACGACAGCCGTGTACCATGGCACCTTCGCGTAGATGGCCCCCTTCGGATTGTCGCGCATCAACTTCGCCACGTCGTCGCCGAAGTCGTGGCCGGTGTGCTCGTACAGGCATGGGTGCGGCCACTCGGCGGCGGGGTTCTTCAACAGCGGGCTGAGGTCGCGGCCGTGCAGTCCGTCCGGCGGTTTCACCCCGGCGAGCGCGAAGATGGTGGCGACCAGGTCCGGGGCGTTCGGCGTCTGCTGGCATGCCTTTCCGGCGGCGACCGTGCCGGGCATCGAGACAATCAGCGGCGAGCGGTAGCTGACGTCGTACGGGGCGATCTTCATCCGCAGCCCGTGCTCACCCATTGCGAAACCCTGGTCCGCGGTGTAGATCACCAGCGTGTTCTCCAGTTGCCCGCTCTCTTTCAGGGCGGCGATCAACTCGCCGACGCCCTCGTCGAGGGCCGGCACGCACTCGTTCACCTGTCGCACCCAGTCCGCGAACCCGGTCCCCTTGGCACCGGCCTCGTCGCCCACCTTCTCGTCGGTCATGCCGGCGACGACGTTCCCGTCGGCGGTCTTCCGCCAGGCGAGCGTGTTCTTCAGGTAGTCGGGTTTGCCGGGCCAGGGGCCGAGGAGGTCGGCTGGCTCAGGGACTTTCGCATCGCGGTACATGCCCTTGTGCCGCGCCGCGGGCTTCGACGGGCCGTGGATGCTACCGTAGCACACCCACAGAAACCACGGTTTGCTTTTGTCCCGCGGCGCGCCTTTGACGTACTCGACGGCCCATTTCGTGTCGTTGTCCGACGGATAGCCGTCCTGCCACTTTTCCTCGCCGTTGAACGCGAGCAGTTGCTTCTCGTAATACGCCCAGGCATTCTCCGGGTGCTTTGGCCGGTTCCACACGATCTGGTAATCCCAGTCGCGGCCAAACCCGGCGTCGGATCCGGTGTGCCATTTGCCGATCTGGGCCGTGTGGTAGCCGTTCTCGCGGAACAGTGCCGGCCAGAACGGGCACTGCTTCGGGTCGTAGGTGCTGCCTGGGTATTGCCCTTCCATCCGCATCGACTGGATGCCGTGCGGCTGGTGGCCGGTCAGGATCGAAGCGCGGGACGGCATACACCACCCGCCCAGGTAGGCGCCGTGGAACCGCACGCCCGATTTCGCCAGCGCGTCGATGTGCGGGGTCTTCACCCACGGCCATGACTCAGGGTAGCAGCCGACCGTTTTGTACGATTGGTCGTCGGCGTAGATCAGCAAGATGTTCGGCTTGCGCGGCGGCTCCGCGGCTTGAGCCGCCGGGGCCGTCAGAAGACAAGCGAGGAGAAGGGATGATCGCATGTGGCGCCACCAGTGAGGGACATGCTGGGAATCCGTTACGCGGCTAACTTTCCGCCAGTTATTCGACCACCCTGCAAGCCGACCGTCAAGCGGGCTGCCGGATTCTACAAGAAGGCCAAGAAGAAGTCGGCGAAAAAGAAGAAGTAGCTTATATATACTGCACGCGGCCGAGAATGAGACGTTCACGGTGGCTGGGGCAGAGCCTAAGCGATGCCCCGGTCGCAATGTAGCCGGGGCATCGCTTACGCTCTCCCACCAGCCACCACCTTCTCGTGACAAAATGTCTCATTCTTGGCCGCGTGCAGTATAGTGTGACGGCAGACTGCGCGCGTTCTCCCCGGAACCACGATTCACTGCTGTCCCGCCAGTGGCGGCTCCCAATTGTCGCCCCACAGGGACAACCGCGGCGGAGGCGGACCCCAACTCACGGCTTACAGAGCGAGAAAACAACGGGATCTGCTTCTGGCCCCGCCGAGACGTCGGCCATTCCCTCACCCTTTCTTACGCGTCCGGCGGCACATCGTCGAGGATCCACAGGATGCGTTTTCCCAGGGCCGCCAGGTACAAGTTAGAAAACAAAGTTGCCGAAAACATCGTCACAATCGTCACAATCGTCACGCGGCATCCGGCTGACAGCCGCAACCGGTTGCAGGCAAAAGGCTTGCGCCGGAAAAGATCGCTTCCCCATCGTGTCGGTGGAATCGTCAGCCCATCGTCAGCAAATCGTCAGCCCATCGTCACCGGCACGCCGCCGCGTCGGCGGCCGTCGGTTGTGGCGATGGATTCATGCCTGCCCAGCCAGCCCAGTTTATCGCAAGATGATGGATGTCTTCTTTCTCATTCTCGCCTTTCTCCGCTCACGGCGGCGTGGCCACCGCCGCCGGCCTATAGGTTCCCGGACTGGCGGAAGTTACGGCGGCGACGATCTCGGATTTCATGGCTTCCAGCACCGGGAGTCGATTCGTCGGTAGCTCCACGATGGCCAAGCGCCGACCCCCCAGGTTCTGTTGATATCGTAAGTTTTTGTCGGCGGTAACAAAAACGTCGTAGTTGCCTTCCAGTAGCGCGAGCAGCGCACCATTGGCGATGCCCGCCACGCCGAGTTCTTGGACGGTCGTCACCTGATGGTTGGAAACAAAGAAACCAATGAGCGCGCGCGGCAAATTCTCATCAAGCACGATCCGCATCGGCTTCACCCCGCGCGAGGCGTAGGAACTCCGCGGCGTCTTCACGGTCTACGGAGGGGAACATCTCCAGGAATTCGTCGAGTGTGTATCCGTCGTCGAGGTAGTCGAGCAATGTCTGCGCCGGTACGCGACTTGCGCGGAAGACGAGTGTGCCCCGCATTACGGCAGGGTCCGAACGCACTGGACTGTGGTGCAGGATCACCATAACTTGAAGGCTACCGAACTCTCGTCCGTGCGTCAAGCAATCGCTCCCTACCCCAGCAACGCCCGAATCGCTTGTGCGAGTGCCCACCCCGGTACAGAATGAACCGAAACAAGGTATGGGAGGATCCATGACGACTAAGACTCTGCACGGGCGGGTCCACGGCAAGACCATTGAACTCGATCATAACCTCGGAGTGGCCGAAGGCCAGGAGGTTGAGGTCCAGGTGAAGCTAGTTCAACCGGCGGGGAAATGGGGCGAAGGTATACTTCGCACCGCGGGGGCGTTAGCCGACGATCCGCATTGGGATGCGATCATGGAGGAAATTCATCAAGCCCGCAAAGTTGAACGTCGCCCCCAGGGGGAGCTTGAATGACGCACGTTCTGGATACGAACATCTGTTCGGCACACATGCGGCATCCGGCTGGGCTGGCCCACCGCTTCTTCCAGTACGGTGGCGGAATCACCATCTCAGCGGTGGTCTTGGTGGAGTTGTATGCCGGAGCCTATAAGCATCCCAACCCGCCCAAGTTGCTGGCCCTCATCGCTGATTTGCTTCAGGAGGTGACGGTGCTGGATTTTGATGCGGCATGTGCGGAGCAGTTCGGCAAATTGCAAGGTGGCCTGTTGCAGCAAGGAATCACGGTTCCTGTCGCGGATCTGATGATTGCATCCGTTGCCTTGATCCACAATTTGACGCTCGTGACAAACAATACGGCTGATTTTCAGAAGATCCGCGGCCTACGGCTTGACGACTGGCTGACTCCCTGAGGCGGGTGCATGATACCGATTACTTCTTCCGCGCGATGGTGACGAAGAAAGCCCCGCACAGGTCGTTCCCGTCGGCGTCGGCGAACCACGCCTTGAATTTCGCGCGTCCGGCGGAAACCGTTGCAGTGAGTGTGGCGCCGGTCGCCTTCGGGTCGGCCCTGGTCGAGGCCTTCACCCCGGCGATGGCGATCGTCGCGGCGGCGATCGTCGGGAACCCGACGGTCGTGAGGTTCGGCTCGGTGGCGGGGGATTTCGCGGACGGTTCGTACTTGTCGCCCAAGGCCGCCTGCGTCTGTTTCGGCCACCGCCGCAGCGTGAACTCGTACTCCCCGGCCTCTTCGACCTGGATGTGCCAGTGTCCGCCAGTCGGGCCGCCGACCGCCTCGCGGACGTATCCGCTGTTGTCGGCGTACATGCCTTCCCAGTCACCGCTGGTGATCTCCACGACCGGCTGCCGCTGGGCACCGATGCTGATCGGCACGAACTCGTTGAGCGTCGGCTCCAGTCCTTGCCACCACGTCTCGTAGTGGTCGCGCATGACCTTCATCACGTCGGGGTGCTTGTCCGCCACGTTGGTCTTCTGTCCGCGGTCGGCCTCGACGTCGTACAGTTCCTCGCCCTTCACCAGCCGCCATTTGCCCCAGATGATACACGAGTCGAGTTTCTTGATGATCTGTCCATACTGCACGACGAGCTTGCGATCCGGCAATTCCTTCCGCGTCTCCCGCAGCAGCCCGGCGAGACTGGCGCCGCGGTAAAGGTCGTCGCTGGCGGCCCACTTCCGCTGGGCGACGCCGCACAGATCGCACAACGTCGGGAGCAGGTCGATGTTCTGCGCCGGCGTGCTGACGTTACGTGGCTTGCCGAACTTCCCGTTCGGCCAGCGAATCCAACACGGGACGCGGTGCCCACCGTCGTAGTAGGCGGTCTTGCGCCCTCGCAGCCCGGCGTTGAATACGTTCACCCCGGCGGTACCGCCGTTGTCGGTCATGAAGATGACGATGGTGTCGTCCTTCAGCTTCTGGTCGACGAGGAACTTCTCCAGGTCGCCGAACCGCTTGTCGAGGTGCGCGATCATGCCGAAGAACTCGGCCGGCCCTTTCCCCAGGTACGGCTTGGCGTACTCCTCCAGGTCGATGTGCGGGGCGTGAGCGGCGTTGGTCGGCAGGTAGCAGAGAAACGGCTCATCCTCCCGCTTCCGCTCCTTCATCCATGCCATGGCGGAGTCGAACCAGAAGTCGGTGCAGTGGCCCTGATACCGTTTCTCGGTCCCGTTGTGGAAGTACCGCCCGTCGATGAGCGGCCAGTCGAACTCGGGGGTGGAGAGCAGTTGTCCCCAGCCGAGGTGGTACACGCACTCGTGGAACCCCTTATCAATGGGCCGGTGCGGGTAGGAGTCGCCGAGGTGCCATTTCCCGAACAGGCCGGTCTTATAGCCGGCCT
Source organism: Pirellulales bacterium (assembly GCA_035531595.1). Classification (GTDB taxonomy): domain Bacteria; phylum Planctomycetota; class Planctomycetia; order Pirellulales; family JAICIG01; genus DATKSN01. The sequence continues at coordinate 30,626 of DATKSN010000082.1, forward strand.
TTCCGAACACGTCGGCCAGTGTCGGTATGCCGGGCCGGAGGAACGTGCGGCCCGCGGTGACCGATGTCGCCCCGTTCCGCAGGGCTGTCAGTCCGGTGAGCAGTTGCCCGCGGGTGGGGCTGCACATCGGGCAAACGTGAAAGTCGGTGAACCGCACCGCTTCCCCGGCGAAGGCGTCGAAGTTCGGCGTCTTCAGCACCGGGTTGCCTGTGAACGAGAAGTCGCCGAGTCCTTGGTCGTCGGTCATGACGATGATCACGTTCGGCTTCGTCTGATCGGTGGCCCCAGCCGCCGTAAGCGACGTCAAAAAAAACGCAGCCGAGAGCATCAACCGGATCAAGAGTCCTCCTGTCACCCGTAGAGTGGAGAGATGACTTCGCCCCCGTTCAAGCGGTGAGGTCGGCCGAGGCGGTCGATGATTTGGCTTTCTGGCGCAATGCCCAGGGCGCTATAAACCGTGGCGCCTAGGTCCGCGGGATACCACCCGCGCGTGGCGGGCCACGCGGCCTGGGCGTCGCTGGCGCCGATCACTTGCCCCCCGCAAACGCCGGCCCCGGCAAACACGGCGCTAAACACACCCGACCAGTGGTCGCGCCCCGCGGCTGGGTTGATTTGCGGCGTGCGGCCGAATTCGCCCGTCACGACCACCAGCGTCTCGTCCAACAGACCTCGTGCTTTCAAGTCTTCCAACAGCGCGGCGAGTCCCTGGTCAAACGGGGGCAGCAAGCGATCTTTGAGCTGGGCAAAGTTCGAGCCGTGCGTGTCCCAGTTGTTCATCGAGCCCATGTTGGCCTGTACGACGGGCATGCCCGCCTCGACGAGCCGCCGCGCCAGGAGCAGCGACTGTCCGAACGCATGGCGGCCATAATGGTCGCGCGACGCGGCCGGCTCGGCGTCGAGATTGAAGGCTTCGCGGAAGCGGGCTCCTTCGGTCAGGAGCGTGAAAGCATTGTCGAATCGGGCCGAACGATCCTGGGCGGTCGCGGTCGCCGCCAGGTCGCGCCGCTTGTCGTCAAGTCTGGCCAGGAGGTTGCGGCGGTCGGACAGCCGGTCGATGGTCAGCCCCGGCAACAGGTCCAATTCCTGCAAGCGGAAGTCCGCCGCGTTGGGGTCGCGCGTGAGCTGCCAAGGGTCGAACTTGCTGCCCAGAAAGCCGCCGTTCTGGCCGGAGAAGCCGTAACCGTTGTGCAAGTAAGTGGGCAACAGCACGCCCGAAGGCAGGCCATCGGCCCGCGGTCGCAGATATTGAACGCCTGACGCATAGCAGGGCCAGTCGTCGCGGCTGGCCATGTGGGTGGCGCCGGCCGGCAACGCATTGACGCCACTCAGCATGAAATGCGTGGCCTGCTCGTGGCCGGGCAAACTATGCGTCATGCTTCGCACGATGGCATACTTGTCCGCCAGCTTGGCCAGCCGTGGCAGGTGGGGAGTGATTTGAATGCCCGGCACGTTGGTATCGACGGGCTGAAACTCGCCGCGCACTTCGGCCGGCGCCTTGGGCTTGAGATCCCAAATATCCTGATGGGCCGGCGCTCCAGTGCAAAAGACCAGAATCACCGACTTGGCGCGGCCGGAAGCCACCGCCCGTCCGTCCGCTGCCGAGCCGGCCCTGAGTTGACCCACATGCAAACCCAACAAGCCCGAGAAACCGACTTGCAGGAATTCCTTGCGGCTGATGCCCAGGCGATGTTGGTGCGGTCGAATGGCAAGTCGCATTGAGGCGGGTCTCCGGGGGGGCAACGCGGGCCGCCGGAAATATCCTACCCAGGTGTCGCCTTTCGCTCCGCGAAAGAATGCCCTTTCGCGGAGCGAAAGGCGACTTTAAGGCAGGCATCAGCGTTGATCATTTCCGGCGGCCCGCCTAAGATCCAGGCGGGCAACCCTAAGTATGGCGGATCGTAGCCAACACGGCAAGTGTAAAACCTTCGGCTCGCGTGGCCGGGCGGCGATTCTGGATTCTGCTGGTTCCAGCGAAGCCGCCGGGTGGTAGAATAACGGAATGTCCGTAGCATACCGCCCGCGACATCGGGCCGAGGTATCCTGGGACAATGCTCGCAGGCGGTCATTCCAAAAACACAGTCGTCGCTCGGCCATCGCCGCGGCGGGAAACTCAAGGAGCGGAAAGCATGGCTCGCGAAATCAATCGGCGTGGTTTTCTTCAGGGCGCCTCGCTGGCAGGCGTCGGCTTCTGGGTTGCCGGCCGACCCGCGCTGGTCTTCGCCGACTCGCCCAATGAGAAAATCAATATCGCGTGCGTCGGCGTCGGCGGGAAAGGGTCGAGCGACACCGATCAGGCCGCCAACTACGGCAACATCGTGGCGCTGTGCGATATCGACGACCAGCGGCTCGGCGCCAAGGCCGAAAAGTTCCCCCGCGCCAAAACGTACAACGACTATCGCAAGCTGCTCGACGAGATGCACCCACAGATCGACGCCGTGGTCGTGAGCACGCCCGACCACACCCACGCGCCGGCGGCCGTTCGAGCCATGCGGTTGGGCAAGCACGTCTATTGCCAAAAGCCGCTGACGCATTCGATCGCCGAAGCACGCCTGATGCGCGATACCGCTCGGCAATACAAAGTCGCCACGCAAATGGGCAATCAGGGAACTGCCGACGGCGGGTTCCGCCGGGGCGTCGAGATCGTTCGCTCGGGCGCCATCGGCCCGGTGCGCGAAGTCCATGTGTGGACGAACCGCCCGTTCAAGTATTGGAAGCAAGCGCCCGACATCGTTGCCCGGCCCACGGAAACTCCGCCGGTTCCGTCGCATGTGCATTGGGACTTGTTCCTCGGTACGGCGCCCGCTCGTCCGTATCACCCGGTGTATCATCCGCACGACTGGCGCGGGTGGTGGGACTTCGGCACCGGTTCGCTGGGCGACATGGCCTGCCACACGGCAAATCTACCGTTCATGGCGTTGAAGCTGGGCTACCCGACGCGCGTCTCGGCGGTCAGCGGCGCGGTCAATCCAGAAACGTACCCCGCCTGGGCGACGATCACCTATGAGTTCCCCGCGCGAGACGACTTGCCTCCGGTCAAGCTGACCTGGTACGAAGGCGCCCGCGACGGCGAGCGCAACTTGCCGCGCGCCGAGTTGCTGCGAGGCGAGACTCCGTCGAGCAGCGGAGCGCTCTTGATCGGCGAGCGCGGGGCGATGTTGTCGCCCAACGACTACGGCGCCGAGCAGAAGCTGCTGCCGGCGAAGCAGTTCGAGGGCTACCAACCCCCCGAGCCGACGCTCGCGCGGATCGAGGGAGACCGCGGCATCGACGACAACCAGAAACGCGAATGGGCGCATGCCATCCTTGGCGGCCCACCCGCGCTGAGCAACTTCGACTACGCCGCGGTGCTCACCGAGACGATGCTCTTGGGCAACGTCGCCGTCCGCGTCGGCAAGCCGCTCGAATACGACGCGGCCAACGTGCGAATCACCAACTGCCCCGCCGCCGCCGACTGGATCAGCCCCAAGTACCGTCAAGGCTGGGATCTGTGACCGTGCCGATTGGCCAATGCGCGAGTCTCGCCTGCCTGCTGGAGGCCACGGCCGGCAAGCCGGGCAATGTGCATCGCGGCGGCGACTTTGAGGACTTGACGTACCTCGATTTCGCGACCAGCGCGGTGATCATCGCCCCGGCGTTTGAAGCCGCCGCGGCGGGGGCGCGGCTCGGCGAGACGGTGCTGGCCGCGGTTGAGGCGACTCGCGGCGCCGTGGGCGCGAATACCAACCTGGGCACCATCCTCTTGCTCGCACCCTTGGCGATGACGCCCAAGACGGCGCCGCTGGACCAAGGCGTCGCCCGCGTCATCGCCGCTTTGAACGCCGATGACGCGCGACTCGTTTATCGAGCCATTGGTCTGGCGGAGCCGGGCGGACTGGGGCAGGTCGATGAGGCGGACGTGCGCGGCCAACCGCCGCGTGATCTGTTGGCCGCCATGCGCCTGGCCGCCGACCGCGACCTGGTGGCGAGGCAATATGTCGATCATTTCGCCGAGGTTTTGGGGAAGGTCGTTCCGTGGCTTGACGAGGGTCAGCGGCAAAACTGGCCGTTATCCGCCACGATCGTCGCCACGCACCTGCGACTCATGAGCGAGTTCCCCGACAGCCTGATCCGCCGCAAGTGCGGCGATGAAACGGCCCAGCAGGCCGCCGCCGGCGCCTCCGCGGCGCTGGCCGCCGGTAAGCCCGGCGACGAAGCCTACCGCCGCGCGGTGGCCGACCTCGATTTCTGGCTGCGCGCCGATGGTCACCGACGCAATCCGGGCACGTCGGCCGACATGGTCGCCGCCGGTTTGTTCGCCGCGCTGCGAGATGGCATAATTGAGTTGCCCATACGGTTTTATTGAATGGCGTAGGGTGGGCATTGCCCACCCATCCAACCGACAACTGCTCCATGTCCGAGACCTACCACGTCCGCCTGGCGAAACACGACATGGTGTTCAGCGCCGCGCACTTCATCACCTTCAACGGCAACATCTGTGAGCGTCTGCACGGGCACAATTACCGCGTCGCGGCGGAAGTGCGTGGCTCGCTCGATGAGAACCACTACGTCGTCGATTTCATCGCCTTGCGCGACACGTTGCGTGGGATCGTCGCCGAACTCGACCACCACATGATCTTGCCGACGACGCACCCCGCGATCAAGGTCTCCGCCGGCGAGCGCGAGGTGGAAGTGACCTTCGAGGACCGCCGTTGGGTGTTTCCCCGCGGCGACTGCATTCTCTTGCCCGTTGCGAACACGACCGCCGAGCTTTTGGCCCGCTACATCGGGCGCCGCCTGCTCGACGGACTGGTCGCCAAGACCGGTTTCCGGCCGCGGCGGCTGCTGATTGAGGTCGATGAATGCGAAGGGCAAATGGGGGTCTGCGAGTTGAGCGGCGATTGACTCAAGTCGCACAGGTTTTCATGCCGATGACCAGCTCCGTGTCGAACCCGGGCATTCGCAAAGCCGCCGTGTTGGTGATGAGCTTGCCGAAAGAAGCGGCGGGCCGGTTGATGGCCAAATTGACGCCCCAGCAGGTCCAGTTCGTCTCGGCCGAAATCGCCAGGACCGGCCCCCTCGGGGGCGGCGAGCAAGAAGCCGCGTTCGACGATTTCGCCACGGCCTGCCAAAGCTTGGTCAGCGTAGCGAGGCCGTTCGGCTTCCTCGAAGAGATCTCCGGCCGGAATCTGCTGGCGTTCATCATCGACGAACATCCGCAGACGATCGCCCTGATCCTTGCACATTCGCAGCCGGCGCAAGCGGCCGATGTCATCAGCGGCCTGTCCAGCGACCGGCGGCTGGACGTGCTGCGGAGGATCGCGAGTATGCGGCAGCCTAGTCGCGAGATCCTCCGCGTAGTCGAGCAGGAGTTGGAGCACCGCATGTCAAGCGTGCTTGGCCGGCAGTCCGAAAACGCGGGCGGCGCGCGGAGCGTGGCGGCGATCCTCGGCGTGGCCGATCAGGCCACCGTACAAACGCTGCTGGAAATGTTGGGCAAGGAAGCGCCCGATCTGGTCGAGGAAATCCAGCGGCTTCTCGAAAACGCTCGTAAGTGCCGGATCGCCGCTTGAATTCCGTGCGGGAAATGTCCATAATGGCGGTATGAGTACTGCATCGCTTGCCCCTCCGTTCGACCCGGTGGAACTCTACGATCAATTTGGCCAGACGCCTTTCCAGTTGGTGCGCGTTCATGTCGCGGATGGGCGGACCTACTTGATCGCATCGCGCGAATTCGTGGTCGTGGGAATGACGTACCTCAAGATCGGCACCCAGGCAATCGGCGAGGCCGAGGGAATCTGCTCCGAAATCGCGCGGGTGCCGTTCGACATGATTGAAAAGATCGAAGCGGTCGGCGTTCCCAAGCCGCCCATTTCAATTTGACGTTCGCCCGCCGTCTGCAACGTGAAGGTAACTCGCAATGCGTCCGGAGGAATTCCTGCGATTACTTCGACAAAGCCCGTTCTTGCCGTTTCGGCTCTACCTTTCCACCGGTATGACCTTTGAAGTTCGTCACCCCGAATTTGCCGCTTTGGAGCGAACGACTGTTTGGCTCTCGCTACCGGCAGTCCAGCGGCCAAGACCGATTGCCGAGAGAGAGGTGGTCGTCTCGCTGCTGCACATCGTTTGGATCGAGTTTCTCGAACCGACTGCCGCTTCGGCGTAATTTGGACATGCTTGGCACGGCCGACCAACCCAGGGCAACGGCTTGATTCCTACTGGTCCGCGGCTATCGTGGCGACCATGTGCTCGCACTCGCCCACATTCGCGCTGAAAGCTCGCTACGTCTTTCCCGTGTCGTCGCCGCCGATCGCCGACGGCGTGGTGACGACCGCCGCCGGGCGGATCGTAGCCGTCGGACGCGAAGCGGCGGGCTGTACGCCGCGCGATCTGGGTAACGTGGCCCTGTTGCCCGGATTAGTCAATGCCCATACGCACCTGGAGTTCAGCGACGTACACCGCCCGCTGGGCCGGCCGAGAATGGCATTTCCCGATTGGATACGCGAGGTTGTCGCCTTTCGACGCGCGCGGGGCGAACAGGGCGCATCGCCGGTCCTGAAGGGCTTGCAAGAAAGCCTCGCGGCCGGCACGACGTCGCTGGGTGAAATCGCCAGGCCCGGCTGGTCGGCCGGCGCGATGACCAGTTCGCGGTTGGTGCCGACGGTGTTTCTCGAGGCGATCGGCCTGGCACGCAACCTGCTCGAACCCAAGCTGAACGACGCGCGCGAGCACCTGGATTACGGCGTCGCGGCCGGCGGCTGGCGGCCGGGATTAAGCCCGCACGCGCCGTACACCGTCCATCCCGATTTATTCGCCTCGCTGGTGACGCTGGCCGCCGCGAACAAGGCTCCGGTCGCCTTTCACCTGGCCGAGTCGCCCGAGGAATTGGAACTTTTAGCCGGCGGCGGCGGACCATTCCGCGCGTTGCTCATGGAGTTGGGCGCGTGGGATCCGACGGCGATCGCGGCGGGCACGCGCCCGCTCGACTATCTCCGCCGCCTGGCGGCCTGCGACCGGGCGTTGGTGATCCACGGCAACTATCTCGACGGCGAGGAGCTCGATTTCGTGGCGGCCCACGCCGATCGTCTGTCGGTGATCTACTGCCCCCGCACGCACGCCTACTTCGGCCACGCGCGCCATCCCTTGCCGCGGCTGTTGGCCGCGGGGGCTCATGTCGCCTTGGGCACCGACAGCCGTGCTTCCAATCCCGATCTGAGCATTCTGGCGGAGATGCGGTTCGTCGCCCGCCATTTTCCCGAGATCCCACCGGCCGGAGTGCTGGAACTGGGCACAGTCGCCGGCGCGCGAGCATTGGGGTTGGAGGCTGACGTTGGCAGCCTCGCGGCAGGGAAAGTGGCGAACCTGGCGATCGTCGCTTTACCCGAACGCGAGGCCCGCGATCCTTACGAATTGCTGTTCGATTCGGATCGGCCGGTCACTGGGACACCTGCGCGCGCTCAAGCCGGATGAACCCAAGTTAGATGCCGATTCCGTGAGCCGCCTCATAGGCGGCGATCTTGTCCGCGTGCGCGAGCGTCAAGCCAATATCATCGAGCCCCTCCATCAGGCACTGTCGGCGGAACGGTTCGACTTCAAACGTGAGCACCAGGCCGTGCTCGTCTCCAAGCGTGCAGTTTTCCAAATCGACCGTCAGCTTGTAACCGGCGTGCGCGGCGGCACGGAGGAACACGTCTTCGACCTGGGTTTCGTCGAGCCGGATGGGCAGCAGGCCGTTCTTGAAGCAGTTGTTGTAGAAGATGTCGGCGAAACTGGGGGCGATCAAAGCCCGGAAGCCGAAATCCTCCAAGGCCCAGGGAGCGTGCTCGCGGCTGGAACCGCAGCCGAAGTTGCGCCGCGCGAGCAGGATCGTGGCTGCGCGGTATTCTGGGCGATTCAACTCGAAGTCCGGGTTCGGCGAGCCGTCGGGCAGTCGCCGCCAATCGAAGAACAGGAACTGGCCGAAGCCGCTGCGCTCGATCCGCTTGAGGAACTGTTTCGGGATGATCTGGTCGGTATCGACGTTGGGCCGGTCCATCGGCACGACCAAGCCGGTGTGCGTCGTGAAGGGTTTCATGGGGCAATAGCTCCTGCCTTTGATCACGTTTCCACGGACGTCCGCATGGCGCACGTCACGATTTCGACGATCCGGCCGAACACGGGGCCGGCCTCATGGCACGGAAAATCCGCGGCATGCCGCCCCTCGTCTATTATGCCTTATACTGCCACTCCCGTATATCCACGAAATGCCCCTTGACTGCGGCGGCGGCGGCCATGGCGGGCGACACGAGATGCGTGCGCCCTCCTTTGCCTTGCCGGCCCTCGAAGTTGCGGTTGCTGGTCGAAGCGCAGCGCTCGCCGGGCAGCAACGTATCGGGGTTCATCCCCAGGCACATGCTGCAACCCGCCTCGCGCCACTCGAAGCCGGCGGTTGTGAAGACCCGGTCCAGCCCCTCCGCCTCGGCCTGCTGCTTGATTTGTCCGCTGCCCGGCACCACCATCGCATGCACCCGCGCGGCGACGTGATACCCACGGACCACGGCGGCGGCCGCCCGCAGATCCTCGATGCGGCTGTTCGTGCAGGAACCGATGAACACGCGGTCGATCGGCAATTGACAAAGCGGCGTGCCAGGCACCAGCCCCATGTACGCCAGCGCGCTGGCCGCGCTCTTGCGGTCGTTGTCGCTGGCGAATTCGGCCGGGTTTGGCACGCGGGCGCTGACCGGCGCCACCTGGCCCGGATTCGTGCCCCAGGTGACTTGGGGAACGATCTCGGCCGCGTCGAACGTCTCGACCCGGTCGTACACCGCGCCGGGATCGCTGGGTAGCTCGCGCCAGCGGCGCTCGGCCGCGTCGAAGTCCTGGGGCGCCAACTCGCGCCCGCGCACGTAGGCGAAGGTCTTTTCGTCCGGCGCGATCATGCCGGCGCGGGCGCCGGCCTCGATCGACATGTTGCAGACGGTCATGCGCTCTTCCATGCCCAACGCGCGAATCGTGGCCCCGGTGTACTCGATCGCGTACCCGGTGCCGCCGTCGCTGGTCAGCCTGCCGATCAGGTAGAGGATCAGGTCTTTGGCCGTGACCCCAGGCGCGAGGTTCCCCTCGACGCGGATTTCAAGCGTCATGGGCTTGTACTGCAAGAGCGTCTGCGTGGCCAGCACATGCTCGACCTCGCTGGTGCCGATGCCGAAGGCCAGCGCGCCGAAGGCGCCGTGCGTGGCGGTATGGCTGTCGCCGCACACGATGGTCATGCCCGGCTGCGTGAGGCCCAACTCGGGCCCGATCACATGGACGATCCCCTGCCGCGGGTCGCCCAGGTCGTAGAGTCGAATGCCGAACTGGCGGCAGTTTTGCCGCAACGTGTCGATCTGTTGCTTCGCGATCAAGTCCGCGATCGGCAAGCCGCGGTCGGTGGTCGGCACATTGTGATCGGGCGTCGCCACCGTCAACTCGGGCCGCCGCACCGTGCGGCCGATGAGCCGCAACGCCTCGAAGGCCTGGGCACTGGTCACCTCGTGTACCAGGTGTCGGTCGATGTAGAGCACCGTCTGCTTGCCCGGCTCGGAATGCACCACATGCGCATCCCAGATCTTGGCGAACATCGTGCGGGGGGCGGCTGGCATTGTGGACGCCATCGTTTTGACCTCACAACAATCTTTGAGAAATATCAACGGCCTGCTTCAGGGTTAGGCTCGGCATCCCAGCCCGATTCTGTAGGGAACGCCCTCCGTGGCGTTCCGTGTCCCGCGAGCAAACGTCTATACCCGCTTCACGGAACGCCACGGAGGGCGTTCCCTACAGATGCCGTTGCCGCGGCAATCATCGCCTTGAAGCGAGTCAGTTGAAATAATTATAGCCCGGACAGGAACCCTTGGCGAGTTGCCGCAATACAGCCATGCCGCGGCCGGAATGGCACCTTGGAAACCTGTCCCACGTCAACTCGCCGCGACAGCCGAGGCGTGCTCCGTTTCGTACCACCAACCGGCCGCGCGCTGGCGGGTCCATTCGCCCGCGCGCTCGCACCCAGCCAGGGCTTGCTCCAGGCTCACGACGTCCTGAAAGCGGTCCTCAGGGCGCTTGGCGAGGCAGCGCAGTACGACGCGCTCCAGGTCGGCCGGAATATCGGGCCGCAATCGCGAAGGGGGGACGATTTCGTCGTGGACGTGGGCCATCAGAATCTTGATCGGCTTGTCGCCTTCGAAGGGGGGGCGGCCGGTGAGCAGGAAATAGGCCACCGCGCCGGTGGAATAAATGTCGCCGCGAGGGTCCGAGTCGCCTTCGCCGACCACTTGTTCGGGCGACATGTACAACGGCGAGCCGGTGATCGCGCCGTCCTGCGTGAGCTGTAGCGATTCGTGAATGCCCAGCGGCTTGACGAGGCCGAAGTCGAGTAGTTTGGCCACGTCGTAGACGCCGCCGCGTTGCGCCGCGAAGATATTGCCGGGCTTGATGTCGCGATGGATCAGGCCGGCCGCGTGCGCTTCGCGCAAGGCGTCGCAGACCTGCCGCAACAGATGGATCACGCGTTCCGGCGGCAAGGGACCGTAGCGCTCGACCAGCTCGGCCAGGCTCAAGCCGGGGAGGTACTCCATAACGTAGAAAAACGTCCCGTCGTCGGCGTGGCCGTAGTCGAAGATTTCGACCGTGTTCCAGTGCGACAGCGCCGCGGTGGCCCTCACCTCGCGCTCGAAGCGTGCCAAGACCGTCGGGTCGTCGGCCTTGCCGGCCCGGATGATCTTGATGGCGCAAGGCCGCTTGAGCAGCCGATGCTCCGCCAGATAGACTTCGCCCATGCCCCCCGCGCCGATCAGATGCTTCAGCCGGTACTGCCCGAGTTGGCGTGCTTCGTAAACTTCTCGGCGCAGCCGGCCGATCATGTGGGTGCCGGTCACTCCCGCGCCGAAGCCGACCAGCAGCATGATCGCCGTGGTCGAATAGGGTTCCGGATCTTTCTCCCAGGCTTTCTGGATGGCCAATTCGTAAGCGATGTCGAACGACATCCAGGCGATGGGAGCGATCGCCAGCAGTCCCAAGGAAACGGCGGCGCGGCGCCATGTGTTGGGGATGAAAATCGCGTAGGTGAACATCAGCGACAACCAGATCGCCGCCGGGCTCCAGAGCGTGTCGAAGTTCGTGGCGCTGAAAACCATCTGGTAGTGCTGCACGCGCAGGAAAAAAGCCGCCGTCCAGGCGAAAACCACGAATTCGGCCCAGCGCAGTTGCCGCATCGAAAACTGATGGCCGCGGCGCCACAGCACGGCGTTGACGATCGCCAACACCACGACGTGGCCGAAATGAAACCAGAACAGCAGGCGTCCACTCAACTCGAGATGGACCGTCTTCGTCCCTTGGAGGTCGCCGCCGAAGACGTTGCGTATCAAGAACGCCGCCGAGCCGATCAACAGTACCAGGGCGGCGGCCCGCAGCCGCACTCGCAGCACACATTCGGTGTCGCCGATCAAGCCCAGACTGCTTCCCTCGACCAATTGGACCTTGGGACCAGCCGCCTCGTTCTCGGCGGCGAGGGCCACAGCCTGGGCATCCAGGGTCACATCGTTCGGCGAAATATGCAGGAACCTTTGGGGCATGGCTGCCATGCGATTCGACCACCATCGCTGCGACGAAAGGGTATTCCTACATCATATCCGCGCAGGCCCGTCTTGGCGATGGATTTAGCGATAGACGTTAATACTTCACGCGGCCGACAATGAGATATTTTGCCACGAGAAAGCGGTGGCTGGTGGCAGAGCCAAGCGATGCCCCGGCTCGATAGCGACCGGGGCATCGCTTAGGCTCTGCCCCAGCCACCGTGAATGTCTCATTCTCGACCGCGTGAAGTATGGGCGTTAGGCGTTAGGCGAAAGCTGGGCGCTTCCGCTTCCTAACGCCTAACGCTTATCGCCTAACGCCTATATTCCATATCCTAAAGCATTTGCTGGCAACAAGTTACTAATTTTTTGACATAATAGGTTGCTTAAATTGTGGTAATGGGTATGATTCATGGGAGAGTTTGAGCCTTGGCGTGGGGAAAGCGCGGTATCTGATGAGCACCGTAACGGAAACCTCTGATGCGACCTTACTTGATCTCTTGCGGCGGCAAGGTCCGATGAGCGTCTCGGAAGTAGCGACGGCGACGGACGTTACGGCGACCGCGGTGCGGCAGCGGTTGACTCGCCTGATGAGCCAGGGAATGATCGACCGCGACGTCGACCGTTCGGGTCGCGGGCGGCCGAGCCACCGTTACTCGGTGAGCGAAAAGGCCCGCCGCCAGGTAGGCACCAACTACGGCGATCTGGCGATTCTGCTTTGGGATCAGATTCGTTCCGTGAAAGATATCGAGATTCGCCGTGGGTTACTGCGGCGAATTGCCGAAGCAATGGCCGGTATGTACCGTGGCCGAGTTCACGGGACGACCACCGCCGCCCGCATGGAATCGCTCAAGCATCTATTCGCCGAACGTCGGGTGCCGCTGGAAATCAACGCCGACGGCGAACTGCCGGTGCTGACGGTGCTCGATTGCCCGTACCCCGAACTGGCGGAAAAGGACCGCGGCATTTGCGCGGTCGAAAAAATGTTGTTTGCCGAATTGCTCGAGGCGCCCGTGCGGCTCGCGCAATGTCGGCTCGAAGGGCACTCCTGCTGCCAATTTGAAACCAACTGAAACTTGGCGACACCACCATGACCAAACCTTGGATCGAAGGGCGCTTTGAAGAAAACGTCATCACGACCTCCGTCGAGCAGGCCATCAACTGGGCCCGCCAGGCGAGTATCTGGCCGATGACGTTCGGCCTGGCCTGTTGCGCCATCGAGATGATGGCCGCCGGCGCGAGCCGGTTCGACATGGACCGTTTTGGCGCCGGCGCCTTCCGCGCCACGCCGCGGCAGGCCGACCTGATGATCGTGGCCGGCACGGTCACCTACAAAATGGCGAGCCGAGTTCGCCGGCTTTACAACCTGATGCCCGACCCCAAGTTCGTGATCGCCATGGGCGCCTGCACCGTCGGCGGCGGCCCGTACTTCAAATGGGGCTATCACGTTTGCAAGGGGGTCGATCTCGTCGTGCCGGTCGACGTGTACGTGCCCGGCTGCCCGCCCCGGCCCGAAGCGCTGCTGGAAGGGCTGATGCGGATTCAAGACAAAATCCGCGGTCACAAAATCGCCAAGCGGCAAACCGGGAACGGCGCCGTGCAGGTCGATGACGAACTGCCCATCCCGCACCACTCCGGCTATGTCGACGTCGAAGAGCGGCAACCCGTTTTCGATCACCAGAAAATCACAGGATAACCCCTAACCCCTGAACCCTTCCGATGTCCGATACGCTCAAGATCACCGAGTTGCATGTGTCCGTTGACGGCAAGCCCATCTTGCGCGGCGTGAACTTGACGATTCGGCGTGGGGAAACGCACGCCTTGATGGGCCCGAACGGCTCGGGTAAGAGCACGCTCGGGTTCGCCGTCATGGGCCATCCGGGCTACGAGGTGACCGGCGGCTCGATCGAACTCAACGGCGCCGACGTGCTCGAAATGGAGCCCAACCAGCGAGCGCGGGCCGGCATTTTCCTGGCCTTCCAGCGGCCGATGGCGATTCCCGGCGTGAAAATGGCCGACTTCCTGCGGCACGCCACGACCAACGTGCGCCGTCCCGATCGCAAAGAGGGCGAAGAACTGATCCCGATGCGCGAGTTCCGCAAGGAATTGAAGGCCAAGATGGAACAGTTGCGGATGGACACGGAGTTCGCCCGCCGTTACGTGAACGACGGCTTCTCGGGCGGGGAGATGAAGCGGGCCGAGATCTTGCAGATGGCGATGCTGCGGCCGAAGTTCGCGATCCTCGACGAGACCGACAGCGGCCTGGACGTCGACGCGGTGCGGCTGGCCAGCCAGAGCATCGCCGAAATCGGCGGCGCCGAAATGGGCATTTTGATCATCACCCATCACGATAAATTGCTGGAACACAACACGCCTGACTATACCCATGTGATGCTGGGCGGACGGATCGTCGAGACGGGCGGGCCGGGCCACGAACGCAGCGGCACCGACCTGGCCTCCGAGTTGCACCAGCAAGGTTACGACCGCGTCCGCGCCGCCTACCCCCAAGCGGCGGCCGACGAGGAAGCGATGAAACACGCCGAACAAGTCGCACAGGCGTTCTGAGGAGATTGAGACGACGACACGGAAAAATCAGCGAACCGTTCCCGGACGCAAACCGTGGGAACAAGGAGACGAGATAACATGGCGACCGATCTGACCACCGAAACCAGCGAAGTCGGTTTCGACGAAATCAACAAGTACGACTTCCGCACCACGGAAAACTACATCTTCAAGAGCCGCAAGGGGCTCGATGCCGACATCGTCCATCAGATTTCGGACATGAAGAGCGAACCGGAGTGGATGCGCGACTTCCGCCTCAAGAGCCTGGAGATCTTCAACTCGAAGCCGATGCCCAACTGGGGCGGCAAAATCGACCTCAACTTTCAGGACATCTTTTATTACATCAAGCCCTCCGACCACCAGGGGCGCACTTGGGACGACGTGCCCGACGACATCAAGAACACGTTCGACCGCCTGGGCATTCCCGAGGCCGAGAAGAAGTTCCTCTCGGGCGTGAAGGCCCAGTACGAAAGCGAAGTGGTTTACGGCTCGCTCCGCGAGGAGCTTTCCAACCAGGGCGTGATCTTCACCGACACCGACTCGGCCATTCGCGAGTACCCCGACCTGGTGCGGAAGTACTTCGCCACGATCATTCCTCCCACCGACAACAAGTTCGCCGCCTTGAACTCGGCGGTCTGGTCGGGCGGCTCGTTCATCTACGTGCCCAAGGGCGTGAAGATCGAGTTCCCGTTGCAAGCCTATTTCCGCATCAACGCCGAGAACATGGGCCAGTTCGAGCGCACGTTGATCATCGTCGACGAAGGGGCTCAAATCCACTACGTTGAAGGTTGCACCGCGCCGATGTACACCACCGAGAGCCTGCACTCGGCCGTGGTGGAGATCAGCGTCCACAAGCACGCCCGTTGCCGCTACACCACGATTCAGAACTGGGCCAACAACATCTACAACCTGGTCACGAAGCGGGCGATGGCCTACGAAAACGCCGTGATGGAGTGGGTCGACGGCAACCTGGGCAGCAAGCTGACGATGAAGTACCCGGCCGTCTACATGATGGAGCCGGGCGCCCGCGGCGAGATCCTCTCGATCGCCTTCGCCTCGGCCGGCCAGCACCAGGACGCCGGCGCCAAGCTGGTGCATTGCGCCCCCCACACTTCGGGCCGGATCATCTCGAAGTCGATTTCCAAGAACGGCGGCCGGGCCAGTTACCGCGGCTTGGTCAAGGTCGAGCCTGGAGCGCGGAAGTCGAAGTCGACGGTCGTCTGCGACGCCCTGATCCTCGACTCCAAGAGCCGTAGCGACACCTACCCTTATATCGAGATCGACGAGCAGGACGTCTCCATCGGCCACGAGGCGAGCGTCTCTCGGATCGGCGAGGAGCAGTTGTTCTACCTCACCAGCCGCGGGCTTTCGGAGCCCGAGGCCAGCACGATGATCGTCAGCGGCTTCATCGAGCCGTTGGTCAAGGAGTTGCCGATGGAATACGCGGTCGAAATGAACCGGTTGATCGAACTGCAGATGGAAGGGTCGGTGGGCTGAACGCGGATTTCGGATTTCGGATTGTGGATTCGTTGGGAACTCCGCAATCCCTCGTTCCCACGCTCTGCGTGGGAACGCTGCCCCGGACGCTGCGCGTCCCCGTTGCCGGGCCAGGTGCGTAACGTGGACGCGGAGCGTCCGAAGAGATGTTCCCACGCAGAGGCCCCCCAACGAGGAAAGTTTCCAAACCCATGCCGCAAACCGCTCCCGCAGTCGGATTCACACCCGCCGCCTTCGATGCCTTTCTGGCCAGCCGCCGGGAACCTGGCTGGGTGGGCGAACTGCGGCAAGCGGCCTGGAAGGCATTTGAGGAGATCGAGCTTCCCTGCAGGCGCGAAGAGGAATGGATGCGAACCGACATCCGCACGTTCCGGCTCGATCGCTTCGGTTTGCCGGGCGAGTCGGCCCCCGGCCTGGCACGGCCAAGGGCGCTCTTGACCACCGGCGTCGACCTGGCCGGTGAGACGGCGGTGCTCAACGGCGTACATCTCGAGACGCGGCTCGACGACGACCTGGCCCGGCGGGGCGTATTATTCGGCAGCCTCGACGCGCTGGTGTCCGAGCACGGCGAGAAACTGCGTCCGCACCTGTTCCGGGTGGTCAACTCGCGGGCCGACAAATTCGCCGCGTTGCACGCCGCCTGCTGGACGGGCGGCACACTGCTTTATGTGCCCCGCGGCGTGCGAATCGAAAGGCCGCTGCATATGTTCTCGGCGCTGGCGGGCGGCGTCGATTTGGGCCATGCCCTGATTGTGCTTGAAGAGGGTTCCGAAGCGACCCTGCTGGCGGAAACGGCCGGCGACGAGCGGCCCGCGCTGCACTGCGGCGCGATCGAGCTGGTGGTCGGCAAGGAGGCGCGGCTGCGGTACGTCAATTTGCAGAACTGGGGCGGCGGCACCTGGCATTTTGCCCAGCAGCGCGGGCTGGTCGATCGCGACGGCGCGTTGCAATGGACGATCAGCGCGCTGGGCGCCAAGCTGGCCAAGGTCAACCAGCATGTGGCGCTGGTCGGCGAGGGGGCCGACGTCCAGGTGAACGGAGTGATGTTCACCGAGGCGAAGCAGCACCTCTCCTACCACACGCTCCAGCACCATCGGGCGGCGAACTGCAAGAGCGACCTGTTGTACAAAGGCGCCTTGCAGGACCATTCGCGGATCGTCTGGCGGGGAATGATCAAGGTGGATCCGGGGGCGCAAAAGACCAACGGCTACCAGCGCGACGACAACCTGATGCTTTCCGAGGAGGCGCGCGCCGACTCGATACCGGGCTTGGAAATCCAGGCCGACGACGTGATCTGCACGCACGGCGCCACGGCGGGCCGAGTGGACGACAGCCAGGTGTTCTACGCGCGTTGCCGCGGACTGACGCGCAAGGAAGCCGTGCGAATGATCGTGGCCGGTTTCTTCCAGCAGGTGTTCGACCGGATCACGATCGAAAGCGTGCGCGAGGCCTTGGGCGACGCGATCGGGCGACGGATTCGCGAGTATGATTGACACATGGGGCAGGTTTTCAACCTGCCGTAGGTCAGGCTTTCCAGCCTGACGCGCGTGGGGCGGGTTCCGTAGGCTTTCCAGCCTGACGGGCGTGGGGCGGGTTTTCAACCTGCCAAGTCGCGAGATAAAAAATGGCAGGTTGAAAACCTGCCCCACGTACTTTGTCATTGGGTCGTTGTATGTCCGACTTCGTTCGCGTCGCCAAGCTTTCCGAGATCCCCGACCCTGGCCGGCAGGTGGTCGAGGTCGACGAACGGCTGATCGTGCTGTTCCACGTCGGCGGCGAGTTGTTTGCGCTCGACGACGTGTGCACGCACGACGACGGCCCATTGGGCGAGGGAGAGTTGGTCGACCACACGATCGCGTGCCCGCGGCACGGGGCCAAGTTCGACATCCGCGACGGACGCGCCTTGACCATGCCCGCCACCCGGCCGACCGTCGCCCATCAAGTGAGGATTGAGGGCGACGAAATTCTTGTTAAACTCCATGATTGATCTCCCGACTCCTGACTCCTAACTCCTCAACCACACAGGAGGCTTTCCAAATGGCGATTGCCGAAGACACAGTCCGCGAGGCGCTCAAGCAAGTCATCGACCCCGAACTGTTCGTGAACATCGTCGACTTGGGGCTGATCTACACGGTCGCGGTGACGGAGGCGGAGCAGGGGAAATCGAACGTCTCGATCGAGATGACGATGACCAGCCCCGCCTGCCCCGCCGGCCCGCAGTTGATCCAGAACTCGAAGGACGCCATCGGCCGCATCGAGGGCGTTGCTCAGGTCGAGGTGAAGCTCGTGATGATCCCCCCCTGGACGCCCGACCGCATGACGGAAGATGCCCGGGACCAGTTGGGCATCTTCTAGCCCGTATTATTCATTGATCCGACACCAACCCGCAGCGCAAGCAAGGCCCGGGCTTGGACTTACCTTGCTTGCGCTGCGGGTTGGTGTGACGTCAGACTGCGCGACGCGCACGGGGGACCATGAATAATGCGGGCTAGGCTAGGCGCCAAGAGCAGCCGCGCAGCGGCGACAGAGTAATTCGGTTTCCAGCGGCGGCGGCGATCCGGCGGGCGCTGCGGCGCCGGCCCAATCGGCCCGGCTGATCTACGACGATAGCGCTCCGCGGCAGTCGGTTCCGAGTCAGCCGCTCGTGGCCCCTCGGCAGCCGGGCGCCGCGCAGCCGACGGCGGGCGCCGTGCCGCTGGGCTCGGCGGTGACGCCGCGGCGGCCGGGCGTGGCCCCGCAAACGGCCGGCATCGCGCCTTTGAAATGATCGGCTGGTGGCTCGGTCCACACTAACCCGCGGCGCAAGCAAGGTAAGTTGAATGCTCGGCCTTGACAGGGAATGTTTCTCACGAGGGTTGTGATGTCGCCTTTCGCTTCGCGAAAGAACGCCCTTTCGCGGAGCGAAAGGCGACAGACAGGGTTCCCTTCATGTTTCATCCATGGTCGTCCGCCATGCGTCGTCCAAAACCAACCCAGGTGTGCTTGGCCGTCATCGCCCTGCTGGCCGTCGGACCATGACGACCATGACCTGCCAGGCAAGCTGGCACGGGTCGGTGCTGCTAGCTTGGGCGAATGACCGAACAAAACCAGCATAAATTTCGGCTTCGACCAACGACCGTTTCCCTCCGCTGAGAGAAGCGGCAACGGGTGGATCGCACCCCCCTTACAGACGTCCCTCCCCCAGCGCAATGCGACCCGCGGCGAGCAGTTCCACGATCTGGTCGACGTCATACACGCAGCCTCCCCAGGTGCCGCCGCTGGCGGCTTGCAACGCGGCCCAAAGCCGCGTGTCGGCCGGCAGCGCGGGATCGGGCGCCAGGTCGGGCCGCGGGGCGCGGGCGGCCAACACCCGAGCGCCATCGTCGGCGCCGAATTCCCGACCTCCTTCGCCGATGAGATCGACGCTGCCCACCAGCGTATTGCGATCGACGACGATCCGCACCAGGTCGCCGTCGCGCACCTTGCCGATCGGTCCCCCGGCCAGCGCCTCGGGCCCGACGTGGCCGATGCAGGCGCCCGTGCTCACACCCGAAAAGCGGGCATCGGTGACGACCGCCACTTCGCGCCCGAACGAAAGATGCTTGAGGGCCGAGGTGATCTGGTAAATTTCCTCCATGCCCGCCCCCAGAGGTCCGCGGCAGCATAGCACGATCACGTCGCCCGGCCGGATCGCCGACGCCGAGGTTCCCTTGATCGCCGCCGTGGCATCCTTTTCGCGGACGAAAACACGCGCGGGGCCGGTCTTGCGGTAGACGCCGTCGGCGTCGACCACCCGCGGGTCGATCGCCGTGCTCTTGATCACCGATCCTTCCGGCGCCAGGTTGCCGCGCGGGAAGCAAACCGTGCTGGTCAGTCCGCGCCGGCGGGCCTGCTCGGGCGACATGATGACGTCGTCGGCGTCGACGCCGTCGCGCTCGGCGAGCACCTGTCGCAGACGCTGCCGGCGAGGGCTGGCCCGCCACCAGTCGAGCATGCGACCCAGCGTCTCGCCCGACACGGTGAGCGCGTCGAGTCGCAGCAAGCCCAGTTCGCGCAGGTGGAGCATGACCTCGCCCACGCCGCCGGCCAGGAAAACACGGACCGTGGGGTGGCCGACCGGGCCATTGGGCAGGGCGTCAACCAGCCGCGGCACGGAGCGGTTGATTCTGGTCCAGTCGTCGACCGTCGGTCGGCGCAGGCCGGCGGCGTGGGCGATGGCCGGCACATGCAAAAGCAAATTGGTCGAGCCTCCGAACGCGGCGTGGACGACCATCGCATTGTGGATTGCCGCGTCGGTGAGGATGTCGGCCAACTTGATACCGCGCGCTCGAAGCGACCACAGCGCCTTGGCGCCGCGGCGCGCCATGTCGAGCCAGATCGGCTGGCCCGAAGGGGCCAGGGCCGAATGGACCAACGACATGCCCAGCGCTTCGCCCACCACTTGCGACGTCGCGGCGGTGCCCAGGAACTGGCAACCGCCGCCCGGCGAGGCGCACGCGCGGCAGCCCAACTCCGCCGCCTGCTCCAGGCTCAGTTCGCCGTGGGCGAAGCGCGCGCCGATCGACTGGATTTTGCCCGCGTCTTCGCCCTCGGCCGGCGGCAATGTCACGCCGCCCGGCACGAGCACGCACGGTAGATCGCGCGAGCCGGCCAGGGCCAGCATCATCGCCGGCAACCCCTTGTCGCAGGTGGCCACGCCCAGCACGCCTTGCCGCGTGGGCAGCGAGCGGATCAAGCGGCGGAAGATCGTGGCCGCGTCGTTGCGGTAGGGGAGGCTGTCGAACATGCCGGAAGTGCCCTGCGTGCGACCGTCGCACGGATCGGAACAAAACGCGGCGAAGGGAACGCCGCCGGCTTGTTTGAGCACGCGGGCCGCCTCTCGCACCAGGAGGCCCACCTCCCAATGCCCGGTGTGGTAGCCCAGCGCGATCGGCGTGCCGTCTTCGGCCCGAATGCCCCCCTGCGTACTGAGCAAGACGAACTGCGGACCGAGCATTTCCCGCACGGGCCAGCCCATGCCGGCGTTCTGCGACAAGCCGAACAGGTCGCCGCTGGGCGAGTCGCGCAGCATCGCCTCGGTTAAGGGGAGCGAGCCGATCGGGCCGGCCGCGCTGGTGCGAACGTCGAACAGGGCCGGCTCGCCGCTATCGAGCACCTCGGCAAGCGAAAAACCGGTGCGGAGTGACGAAGTCATGGCAACTCAAGGCGCGCGTGGGCAGGTTGGCGATCCAACGCGATTATACAAGTTGTCTGGGCCAATGCCCACCAGCCGCGTAACGGCATACGCGCGGGAACGGTTTACGGCGCCTCCGACGCCCAGGCGTGCTGATCTCCGCGTTGCCCTATCCTCCGTCCAGGTCATGATGGAGTGCTACTTGACGACGGCGAACTGGGAATAAGCCTATCGCGCCGGCCGTTGCGACGTTGCCCGCGCCACGTTCGGCCGCTGGGCGGAACGGCGGGGGCCGACGGCGAAGCCAAGCCAGCCGTCGGTCACGACGCATTGCGTCACGGTCAGATCGGCCAGCCGCGGGTCGTGAACCAGCTTGGGGTCGATCAGGCTCAGGCCGCGGTCATGGGAAAAGATCTTGCTGAAAATGCCGCGCAGCGCGATCTGCGGCTGAGCGCCGAACCTTTCGCCGCGGAGTTGCACCGTGCCGTCGCGGACGAAACGCAGATCAAGCCCCTCGTGACGCGGCTTGTAGTACACGCGCACCGTGAAGTCGCGCCAGTGGCCTGGGTGCCTGTGCAACTCGGCGATGGCCAGCGTGAGCTCGATCCGGCCGTCGACGAACCTTGCCCGCACCGCGTTTTCCGCGGCGAAGGCGATCCGCAAGTCTTCGGGGAACTCGCCGGTAAAGGCGTCGCCCGGCAGACGGAACGATTTGGCGAGATGCTGTTGCAATTGGGGCAACGTGAATGAATGGCCGTCGAGCCGCAGGCGCTCGCCGACGTTGTTCAACAGCGACTGGTGAACTTGCACGCTGGCGAGGCTGTCGCCCGGTGCGCGCGGGCGGGGAGTGAAGGCGGCGAGCTGCTCGTCGGCCGCCAAACGCAGTCGCAGCGTCACGCGGTTAGGGGCTGTTTGCATTTCGCCCACCGTCGGCACCAGCGCCAGCCCTTGCAGCGGTTCGAGCACGCGCCGGCGAAACTGTCCCTTGGCCTGCTCGACGCGCGGCTCGACCGTGGCGTTCATCTCCTCTTTCACACGTGATCTGACCCTCTGCCGCGCAATCCTTCGCACCGCGCCCTCGCTTTCCGCGTGCTTGTACCGCGCGATCCACTCGATGAGCGAGCCCAGCAGCGGCACATGGTCGAAGTCGGTTCGCACGCCGCGCAGCTTGGGCCAGTTCGTGGCCTCGACCTCGGCCGGCCAGGTGCGCAGGCCGCCGGGGCTGATCTCGAAAATCTTCCTCGCCAGGAACCTCGAATCGCTACGGCTATAAAAGGTCGCAGGGCCGCTTTTCGACGTCGTGCGAGCGAAAACCAGGCCCTTGGCCTCCAGCGCGAAGCGCAAATACCGCGGGTCGGGGATCAGACGCACGCCCAACTCGGCGGTGGTCTTGCTCGTGCCACGCGTCGGCACGCCCAGAATCCGGTCGCGCACCGGGGCTTCCACGGGCGGCTGCGTGGGCACCAGCCGGTTGAGCAACTCGGCCGCGACGGCCAGTCGCAGGTTGGCGCCGCGGTAGTTGGCCTCGAGCCAGCGCTCGATCCGTTCGCCCGCGTCGAGCGAGCCTGGCCAAGGGGTGGTCGCGCGCGCATGCCGAGCGAGGCGGCTGCCGTCGCCTTGCAGGCCGGTTTGCTCGAACCGTTCCAGGTCGGCGAGCAATTGCCGGGGACCGGCCGGCTCGTCGGCCCGGTCGCTCGCGACCGTCAAGCGGGTTGCGCCCGGCACAGGGCGCCGAGCGGTCACGGGCGCCGTGGCGACCAGCTCCCACAGTTCCAGGCGCCGCGCCAGCGCGTAACGCGCCCGTTCGAGCCGCGGCGCCGGACGCGCCATGTTTGAGCGAGTGGTTGAGCGAGTGTCTGGGCGAACCGGCGAAACCAAACCATCGGCCAAGGACCGCAATTCCAGGAGAATCGGCTCGGCGCGTTCGCTGTCGGCGTCGTCGATCCTCGCCAACTCGCGAAGCAAGTCGCCGGCGCGTGCCGCCCACACGCACGAGTCGCAGTCCCAAGCCAATGATTCGAGGTGTTCGAGCAAGGCGGCGGGTGCCTCCCAGAGCGCCGGCGCTCGCTCGACCCGGGCCGGCCGGCGTCCGCGCGTGGGCGCGGCGGGCATGCGCCAATAGGTTCGCGGCGATTCAGGGCTGGGACGCTTGGCCAATTGCAGGAGTGGCCTTCGTTGGACCGTCGCTGCCGGCGTCGAGGGCTCTTCGGGCACTGCCGGCCCAGCGCCGTCGATCGCCTTGTGCCGTTGCGCCGGTGTGGCCGGTGTGGTGGAAACGCTCGTGGAAACCGCGGCAATCAACCGCGGCGGCTCCGCGTGCGCAAGCGGCGGCACGGCCAGCTCGACCGTCGTTGGCCGAGGGTCCACGGCGGGCCCGACCGGCGTCGCACGCTTCGCCCTCGCTGGGGCCAAGGTGTTCGACACGGCGGTCGAGGGGGGCGTGGCCGTGGCCGCCCGCGGTCGTTTCGATGTGCGCGCGTCGGCTCGGCGCTGGTGAGAGACAATTTCCCATCCGCGTGGTGAGGCGACGGAAAGCACGAACAGACCCGACAAGATCAATAAAAAGGGCCATGTCGGCGTTGTTTCGTGACGGCTCATCGATTCCTCGTCGAGCGACTGCATTTCCTTAAGATCGGCCGTCTGGATAGACTGAATAAAATGACAATCCGAGAAAACTATTTCGTGCCAAGGTGTGGGTTGCAGCGGAAGATCGGGCAAACTCTAGGGCCGGAATGCCCGCGCAACTCGGCCCATTTCGCCTGAATTGTCGTGGCCTTCCACTTCGCGCACTTTCTCGCCAACGATCTCCAGCACATGGCGCCACTCCCGCGGAAAACCCGGGGCGAAGCGATCGAGAAGCTGCCGGGCTTTGTCGACGGCCTTGCGGCGGGCCGCCGCGTCGAGTCCGAGCACGTCGCTCAAGTTATCGACCGTGTCGCCGAGCTTGCATAGCTTGACCTCGATCGGCGCGGACGCCAGGGCTTCGAGGAAATCGCGTTCGCGCGGGTCTTCAGCCAGCCGCTTGTCCTTCGACAACGTGGCGACGTAGCCCGCCACGCGTTCGCCGAAACGCTCGATCAAATCGTCGCGGTCGGCGGTCGTGTCCTCGATCGTGTCGTGCAGCACCGCCGCGGCCAGCACGTCGGTGTCGGTGACGCCGAACTGCAACGCGACGAGCATCATCACCCGCACCGGGTGAGCGGCGTACGGCGTCCGCTCGTCTTTGCGCATCTGCCCCTGGTGCTTTCGAAGGGCGAACGAGATCGCCGCTTGGAGATTGGTGAAGTCGGATGGTCTCGTCATCAATGGCTCGCCAGAAATGATCCTAGTAGCAAGGTTACGAGCGGAAGAACATGGAGCAGACGACCGCGATGGCGATCACCGCGATCGCCAGCAGCGTGCCCACCCCCATCAAGAACCAGGGTGAATCCCAACGGCTGGGGCGACGAGCGCGCAGCGAATGGGCGCCCAAGGCGGGACCGCCGCCTAATTCCGACCCCGTTCCTAATTCCATCAGACCGTCGTTCGGCGCCACTTCCGCCAACAAATCGTCGAAGGCCGACGCGCTCTTGCGTTGGGGACTGTCCGGAACGCGTGCGCCCGCGGTGGCCGAACGCGGCGATGGCCCCGCGCCGCGCGACTTGCCCGGCAACGGTTTGGCGTTGGGGTTGGCCGTCCCAGGCGGTCTCTTCGCGGTCGTCTTCGACGAGCCGGCGGCTTTCGACGAATCGCCGGGCCTACCCGGCGCCTTCTTGGAACCCGACGATTTGTCCGAACCCGACGATTTGTCCGAACCCGACGATCTTAATGAATCGGAACCCTTGCCGGAGCCGGATACCTTCGATGAATCGGAGCCCTTCGTGACGGCCGCCGCCGAGGTTTGCGAATCACCGGCGCCACCTGAACCGGAGATCTTGCTCGAACCGGCGGCTTTCGACGAATCGTCGCCCAGTTTGGCGACCTGGTCCTCCAAGGGGGCCAGGGTCAGTTCCTCGTCGAACGCCGCGGGCGGTTGCGACGATTGGTCGCGGTAAAACTGCGCCCACCGCGTGAGCGCCTGGCTCACGTCGTCGGCCGACTGGTAACGCCGCTCGGGCGATTTGGCCATCATTCGTCGGCAGATGGCCAGCAATTCACGCGGCGCGTCGGGCCGCTTCTGGGCGATGTCCGCCGGTTCCTTCGTCGCGTGGCAAACCACGCGTTGCGCCAGCGTGCCGTTCGGAAAGGGCGGAGTGCCCATCAACGTGAAATAGAGCGTGCATCCCAGGCTGTAGATGTCGGCCCGAGCATCGACGAGGTGGCTGTCAAGCGCCTGCTCGGGCGAGAGGTAGTCGACCGTGCCCAGCATTTTTTCGTCGTGATCATTGGTGAGCGAGGCGTCCACGTCATCGGCGGCGAAACGCGCCAGCCCCATGTCGAGCACTTTGACGGTGTTGTGGCCGTCGAGCAACAAATTGGCGGGCTTCATGTCGCGGTGAATCAGACCGGCCTTGTGGGCGTGCGTCAGGCCGTCGGCGGCCTGGCGGATGAGGTCCGCCGCCTGCAAGTAGGGCAGCGGGCCTTCGCGCTCGACCAGGACTTTGAGGTCTTGCCCTTCGACATATTCCATCACGAGGTAATGAACGTCGCCGTCGTTGTCGACGTCGAAAGCGCGCACGATGTTCGGATGGTCGAGCGCGGCCACGGCGCGCGCTTCGCGGTGAAAGCGGGCCAGGTACGACGAGTCGTTGACGCGGCTGGTGGGGAGCACCTTGATGGCCACCCGTCGCCGCATCACGATGTGCTCGGCCAGGTAGACGCTGCTCATGCCGCCGGTGCCCAAATGATCGAGCAGCTTGTACTTGCCGACGAAGAAGCCGGTTGCCCGCCCCTCCAGCAGGCGCTCGCGTTGCCAGTTGGTCAAAAGGCCCACTTCGGTCAAGTGCGAGGAGACCACCTGGCTGTCGGTGACGGCACTGGCCCCCGCCTCGCGCTCCAGATCGGCGAGCGACTGGTTCAGGCGGTCCTTGTCGACCAGCCCGCTGCGCTCGACGACTTCGAGAAACGAGGTGACTGAGAGCTGCTTCATCTCGGCCCTATTCCAGGTCGGGGGCTGTTCCGCGTCGGCCCCGTTTCCGTATCGACCTTGTTACGTGTCGCCTGGGATGTCAGGCAAGAGCGTCGCCCGCGACGGGAACCCAATCCGGCCGACGCCCACAACCGCCTATTATAACCCGACTTTCATTTCCGTGAAGTTTTTCGCGCAAAAAAATCCGACGGACGACGAACCGCGTGGGCGCGGCCTCGATGGCGCATCCATCAGGCTGGAAAGCCCGATCATCGCTCGCTATACTGCGCGCGGCCGGGAATGAGACAGTCACGGTGGCTGGGGCAGAGCCTCAGCGATGCCCCGGTCGCTATCTAGCCGGGGCATCGCGTAGGCTCTGCCACCAGCCACCACTTTCTTGTGGCCGGCCGCATCGACTGAGCCGTATTGCCGCGTAGAAGGAGATCCGCCGCCAATGACCGACGTCCCAAGCGATTCGTCAGCCCACGATGCGAATCCATCCGCCGCGCCTCGCCGCCGCTGGTGGATGGCCGGGCTGATCGGCGCGATCGGCGCCGCGCTGATCGCGACCGTCCAGTTCATGTTCGGCTCGGACGCCGCAAAGCAAGGATTGGCGACGCGCGCCGCGATCGGGCTGACGTTGCTGCTACTCTTCGCCTGGCTCGTGTTCTTCGCCGGGCTGCGCCGGCCGGCCCGGCTGGCACTGTTGGCGGCCGCCGCCCTGCTGCCGTTGGCGTTGTACTTCGCGGTGCGGATTGACGGAATGACGGGCGACATGCGCCCCGAATGGTCGTGGCGTTGGAATCCCAGGCCCAGCGAACGACTGGCGAAACTTCCCGCGCCGAGCGCCACGGCGGCGGCCCGCGCCAAGATCGACTGGAAACGGACTTCAAGCGACGACTTTCCCCAGTTTCTGGGGCCCCAGCGCAATGGCCGCGTCGCCGGGCCGCGGTTGGCCCGCGACCGCGGCGCCTGGCCACCACCGCTGATATGGAGGCAGCCGATCGGGGCCGGCTGGTCGTCGTTCGCCGTCGTCGGTTCGTACGCCATCACCCAGGAACAGCGCGGTGACGACGAACTGGTCGTTTGCCGCGAGTTGGAGAGCGGTCAGATTCTATGGACGCACTCCGATCCGGGGCATTTCAGCGAGTTTCTCGCGGGCGATGGCCCACGCTCCACGCCGACCATCGCCGATGGCAATGTCTACACGCTGGGCGCGGAGGGGCGGCTGAATTGCCTTGGTATCGCCGACGGGTCGGTCGTTTGGACCCACGACGTGCTCGCCGAGCACCGCGCCTCCAATGTTCAGTGGGGCAAGAGCTGTTCTCCAGCCGTGGTCGGCGACGTGGTCGTGGTCAGCGCCGGCGGCCGGGATGGGCATTCGCTCGTGGCGTACGACAAGCACAACGGCGAACTGATCTGGCATGCGGGCGACGATCCGTCGAGCTATAGTTCGCCGCTGTCGACGGTGCTCGCCGGCGTGCCGCAAATTCTGATCGTCAACCACCACAGTGTCGTTGCCCATGACCCGCTCGACGGGCATGTGCTTTGGCGATTCCCGTGGGAAGGCGACCAGCCCAAGGTGCCGCAACCCCTTCCGATTGACGCCGAACGGGTGCTGGTTTCGGCGGGCTACGGTGTCGGTTGCACCATGCTACAAATCAAACCGAGCGACACGGGGTTTGATTGGAAAGAAAACTGGTCCAAGAAAAGCTTGAAGCCCAAGTTCACGAACCTGGTCGTTCGCGATGGGTTCGTCTATGGGATCGACGACGGCCGGACGCTCGTGTGTCTCGAAACGGCCGACGGCCGGCTCCGGTGGAAGGGAGGGCGCTACGGTCACGGGCAGGTGCTGTTGGTTGATGACCTGCTATTGATCCAGGCCGAGAGTGGCGAAGTCGCGCTCGTCGATGCGACACCCGAGCGGCACCACGAATGGACCCGCTTCCAGGCCATCGAAGGCAAGACCTGGAACAATCCGGCGCTCGCCGGGCGGCATCTCCTGGTCCGCAATGCGCAGGAGGCGGCATGTTATGAACTGCCCCTCGAAACTGTCCCTCGAAAGAACTCCATAGTCCGTACTACCCCCTACAATCGCCGGTGATGTGGTCGCGCTCGACAAGCCCCTCTCGCCGCAATCGCAGCTCAAGCAACTCGGTTATTGGAACCACCATTGGGGCTGGCCAGGCTACGGCCTGGGGTATGGTGCCCTATGCCAATCCGTATTGGTCCGGCGCGGTCGGCGGCTACAACGATTCGCAGCCGGTCCCGGTGGCCGCCGGCGGTGCGCCGACTCCATCCGAGCAGGCGACGACGACCTTCAACTCGGCGCGCCAAAGCTTCAAGGCCGGCGATTATCCGACCGCGCTATCGCTCGTCGAATTGGCGATCGCGGACCAACCGACGGACGCGGCGATGCACGAATTCAGGGCCTTGGTGTTGTTCTCGCTCGGAAACTACGCCCGGCTGGGACTGGACCACGCTGTCGCGCCTCTACGCGGGGCCGGATGCCTACACGGCCCAGTTGCGGGCACTGGAGAATTACGTCCAACTCAATCCCGACAGAGTAAGCGGGGAGTCGCCATGCTCGGGCAAGTGACCTTGGACGGCGATGGCTCATTCAATTAACTTGCTGTTCATGGTCCTGCTCCTCCGCAGCGGGCTATCCATTTTGATGGATCATCCTCGCGTTGCTCTTCGGCACCGACCAGTGGAAGCGCCTCCTGCCGGCCTCCTGGCAAATCGTTCCAGACGCCTGGGCCGTCTTCGTCCGGTCCACAACGGATTCCCTGGCGGCCACGATCCGGTATAGTTTGTTCCGCGGCGTCCACCATCAATTTCGAGACGTTGGACGACTTCCTGAACACTTATGGCTCCATCGAGGCCCTAGCGCGTGACGTCGTGCCAACGCTTACTGGCCTAAAGGTGCAAACGCTTGAAAAGTTGGGCTATGCCCTCATCGAGGACGACACCGACCGAACGCTCGTATTCGTGCAGCCCGGCGACCTCGTTCAAGCCTGAGGCGGTTTAGCGCCGTTCCCACTTTCCCGGGATAGCTGAAGATTAGCTGAGGCGAAGCGCCAGCGCCGCCAACTCCAATGCCGACGACCAAAGCATGATCGCATACGCGGCGGCCAGCAGGAACGGCCGATGTATGAAACGGGCCCGCGGTTACCGCCACGAGCCCAAAATACTTGACCGTCGCTTGTTGTGACGGCGTGGCCTTCCAGCCGAGGATCGGGTCGGTTTCGGGGACTGGCTGAGTGGGGCGTTCTTGCGATTGCGAGGCTTTTTGCCCTTTCCCGATGTCGCCGCTGGGAATGACCACCTTGCCATCCGTGGCGACGACCTGACCGGGAAGCGGCGGAGCCTCTTGATAAATACGGGTGCCAACCCATCCTGGCCCTGGGTGCTTTCCAATTCGTCGTCCAATTCGTTCCATTGGGCATCCAACTTACGGAACGGTCGTGGAACCCCCCACAAGTGTGCGGACGCTGCCGCCCCGCGAAGTGACGTGGCCGCGATCGGGAGCTCGTGCCATAAGACCAACGGCACCAACTGCTTGCGACGTGCAACCTACTTGCCCCCCATTGGTGTGCGGACGCTGCCCTTGGGCGCAGGTCATTGGCACATGCGTGCATCCACTGCGCAAGTCGAATAGCTAAAACAGTTTACGCAAGACCAATAGCCACCCCCCACAAGTGTGCGGACGCTCCGGACGCTGAATTACCCTCCTTCTATCAGCACCGCCCGGTTCGGCGTTTGCCGCCTGAGCTAACGCTGGTATTCGTGCAGCCCGGCGACCTCGTTCAAGAAACGCCTTTTCGTTTTTGTTCGATTCCCTGCCGGCTCCAAACCCAAAGGCCGAGCAGCGTCAGCAACGCGAGGTTGGGGAACAGCAGCGGCGCCATCGCCGGAGCGCCGTAGACGAAGTTGTCGAACAGGCTGCTTGAAGGACCGTCGAGGTTGGCCTCGCTGTGCAGGTAGAATCCGACCAGGCCGACGACCATTTCGACCAGCATGACGGCGACCGTCCAGCCCAGAAAAACTCGCTCGACCCGCATCGCGAAGGGGACCGCGAGGAAGCCGATCGCCAGCGCGCTGGCGGCGACGGCGATCCACTCCTCCGGGTGAAAGAAACCATTCTGCGCATGGTCGGCGAGGCTGAAAATGAAGTTACCGATCCAGCCCCCCAAAGCCAACAGCGTCACCCAGCGAGGCCATTCGGGGTCGGCTTCAGCGACCATCCGGTTCATGATCAGCAAGAGTCCAATCCCCGCATACGCCAGGGGGGCGGCGAAGGGCGCGGTATAAACCAGGCTGTCAAGCGTCCGTTCGCGGAAGAACTCGCCGTCCAAGTGCAGCAGAAGCCCCGTGATGCCCACGGCGAGCGCCGTCCAGCCGACAAGCCGCCCTGACAGCTTCCAGGCGAGACTCTCGGCGCGGCCGCGCGACATGATCAGCCCCGCGAGCAACAACCATGGCGCCGCAAGCGAAAACGCCAATGGAACCCACTCGGCCGCGTGCCGGAAGGAGTTGGTCGAATGGGCCAGGTAGATATCGGGGGCCAGGCAACCCAGGTTGGCGAGGGCAAATAGATCCAGCCAGAGACGGGGGCTGCGATACCAGCTAATCGGGCTTGGCATGGTTTTTCCGCAATTCCTCGGCCGCGGCCTCGATCTCGACGGTGTGCTTCAGGATCGGATAATTGCCGTGCCACTGCACGAAGTCGGCCCCGCCCATGAACGCCCCGTGTTTCGCCGTGCGACCGTAGTAGTGCCAGAGGTCGAAGTAATCGAAGTCGATCGGGTGTTGGAACGGCTTCTTCCCCAGCAACCCGTCGGCCCGCAGCCCGTCAACGATCGACTTGGCCGCCAGCACCTTCTCGTTCGTGCCGGCCACCACATGTTCGGCCTCGCGGTAGATCCGGTCAACCAAGCCGCGCGTGTGGCAGTTGAGGCACATATCCTTCATGTTGGCCTGGGCCAGTGCGTAGTTGGGCCGTTTGTCGGAAACCTCGGCGGCCAAGTGGAACGACAGCCGTTCGGACGTGTCGTGCGTCATGTTGGCGCCGTTCAGCCCGCTCATGTGGCATGTCGCGCAGGTGGGCACGAACATGTCGCGCGTGGTCAACGCGTCAGGCTCGGCGGCGAGATTCAGCAGCTTGCGTTGGGCCTCGAACAGCACGCCGTGCTTCGATTCCGTGTAGATTTCGAGTTGCGAGTGGTCGGGACCCATGTGGCACTGGCCGCAGGTACTTGGGAGCCGGGCAATCTCGACCGAGGCGGTGTGCCGAGTGTGGCAGGCGGTGCAGGTGCCGATCGTGCCATCGGCGTTGGGCTTGCCGATGGCGTGGCATGTGGAGCAGCCGCTGATGGCGGCCGGCGCGCCTTCGAGCGCCACCAGCGCGTTCGCCGGGCGTTGGCAACCACCCGGATTGAACTGTTCGCTGAAGGCGACCTGCTCCGGGCTAAACGCATCGGCGCCGTGGACCGCGGCCCAGGACGGGGCGGCGTGGCGGCTGCGGAGAAACTGCTGATAAATCCGTTCGTGACACGATCGGCAGTTCGCCGCCGTCAGGTGCGCCGCGATCACGAAGCCGTGGTGGTCCTGCCGGTCTTGGCCTTCAGCCGGCTGATGGCACTCCAGACAATTGATTTTTCGCTGCGCGTGTTTGCTCAGTTCGTACTCATGGACGACGGAGTATTGCTGGTTGATGTGGCACGCGGCGCACTTGCCGGACGCGCGCACCAGAGCCGACGTGGGTTGCTCCGTGACGCCGCGGGGCCGGGCCCGATTGACCATGAATGCGGCCAGCAGCAGGGACGTGCCCAGGACGACGGCAATGAACACCGACCGGAACGACATGCCAACCTCCTCTTATCCCGCTAGCCCGGATGATTCATGGTTCCACACGAACCCGCAGCGGCAGAGCCTAAGCGATGCCCAGGTCGCTATCGAGCCGGGGCATCGCTGACGCTCTGCCACCAGCCACCACCTTCTCGTGGCAAAATATCTCATTGTCGGCCGCGTGCAGTATAACGAGCGACGCGGCAGTGAATGACGATTCTGGCAAGTGAGAGCGGCGTTGGCAAGGTCGGCTTCAAGTTCACTTCCGTGGTCAAGTTCAAGTGGCCCCGGCTCGCCCCCTCCTAACGGCGATTCGATTCGCGGCCATCGGCCGCGTTCGTGGTGGAACTCGTCAACGGCGAACACATCGTCGTCGAGCATCCGGAAGCCCTGGCGTTCAGCGCGGGAGCCGCGGGCGGCAAACGACGATCCATCCATTCGCCCTCAGCCGGCCGAGCAGCCAGGGGCGCCTCAGCGCGTGCCGGCGCCGCGTGTCGAGCGCGATGCACTCGACGACGCGAAACCCGGCGGCTTTGAGGTCAGCCATCAATTCGTGGCGAGTGAAGACGTGCAGGAACATGTTGGGGATGCCGCGGTAGTCGAAGAATTTGTCGCCCGGCTCCTGGTCGCGGCGAAACCACGCGCTCAACCGATTCGTGGCCAGCCAGCAGCGACCCTGGGGGTCGAACAGACTATACCAGCGATTGTGAACATGAATCACGAACTTGCCTTCCGGCTTCAGGATTCGCCGCGCGTGCCGTAATGCCCGCAGCCGGTTTGCTCGCCCGCGGATCATGCCCAGCGTGCTGAACATCGAGATGCAATAGTCGGCGACCTGATCGCGGAGGCAATCGAGTTCGGTCAAGTTGGCCCGCAGCCGGTCGATGGACAAGTTCTCTTCGGCGGCCTTCCGACCGACGACGTCGAGCATGGGCAGCGAGAGATCGACCGCCAAGCCGCGAAACCCCCGCCGTGCGAACGGCAGCAAGAGCCGGCCCGTGCCGCAGCCCAGATCGACCAGCAAGCCCGGCCGCGTGAAGTGCCGCGACAGCACCGCCTCGTCAAACTCAAACAGGCTGTTGTAGGCGAAGTACTCGTCGTAATCGTCGGCAATATGGTCCGCCTGGGCATATTGCCACATGCCCGGCGTCACGCCGGGCGGCAAACGCCATTGCGGCACGTCGGTAGGCGGCGAGTTGGGCAAGCGAGTTCGGGTGCGAGTGGGGCCGCGTAGCTCATGCCGGTCGCTTCTGGGTCGTCGCTTTCCGGGCGACCTGCATCAGTGCGCGAAGCGCGTCATTGACAGCATCGTCCAGCATATCGGGGTCTTTATCGGGATTAGTTTCCTTCTTCATAATTCTTCCTTTCGTGGCGAGTCGCAAGTCGAGCGCTGATGATACGGACATTCGGACCGCGTTCGGTAAAAATGACCCTCGTCCCATTCAAAAGTCAGTCCCATCACTTCTCCGTAGCGCACCTCCACGCACCGCATCCAATGCGCGAAGGCGAAATAGCGGCTCAACGGCTATTGCAATATGCCTATTCTACTGGCACAGTCGGTGCTATGCAATTTTGGTGGGCGGTGCCCACCCTACGGCTCCTGCTCCTTCGCCTCCGCCAAGCCCACGTCGATGTATTGCCCGCCGCCGGTCTGCTTGCAGTGTACGGCGATCACATTGCGCCCCGGACGGAGGGCGGCGCGGGCGGCGGCGCGCAAGGGCGTGGCGAGGTATCGCGTGGTGTAGCCGGTAACATTCGACGCCAGTACGCCATTGACGTAGATCTCGGCCTCCTCGTCGTGGTGCATCATCAGGTGCGGATCGTTGAAGCCGCCGGCCGACTTGGGCAACTCGACCTCGCGGCGAAGCCAGATGTCGGGTGTGTTCCACTCCGTCCGCGCGACCGCGCCGGGCGTCGTCTTTGTGCCGAACCCGCCAGGGCCGCGCTTCCAGGCCGAGTCGTCGAAATCGGTGGCCATCCAGCGCTCGCCGGGCGTTTCGAGCGTGTAATGCCATGCTTGCGGTTCCCGCTCGGAAGTCGCCGCGAGGACGGTGAAGACCGGCGGCGGCCGATAGAGCCTGCGGTGGGCCGCGGCCATCGTTTCCGGGTCGATTTTCACGACGTCGCGGTCGTAGGTCATGAGTCCATTCACCTCGGTTTCGACGTCGGTCGTCTGCGTGTAGACCGCTGCGGAAAGGCCCGGCTCGGCCACGAGGGGGCGGAGGGCGGCGGCGATCTCGAAATAGGCGTCGGCCAGGCTGTCGCGGTCGGTGAAGCTGCGATAGCCCCAGTTGTCCTTGCCCAGCCAGGTGTGCCCCTCCAGCGGCAGTCCCAGCCCGCCGTATTCGCCCAGCACGGCGGCCCGATTCGACTCGGGCCGTGGCGAGCCGGGACCGGGATAGTTGTGCATGTCGATCACGTCGCCGGTCGGAAAGTCGTTCCAGCCGCTGGCACAGTTGACCAGCCGCGTGGGATCGTACCGTTTGGTCCATTCGGTGATCCGCTGAGTATCGAACTGCCCCCATCCCTCGTTGAACACGACCCACATCACGATGGCGGGCGAATTGTCCAGCACGTCGATCATCGCCTTCAACTCGCGCTCGTAAATCGCGGCCGATTCGGAACTGCGTTGGATCTCGCCCTGGCCCGGCGCCACGCCGGCGTCGCCGCTGGGCATGTCTTGCCACACCATGAGACCCAGCTTGTCGCACCAGTAGTACCAGCGGGCCGGCTCGACCTTGACGTGCTTGCGGCACATGTTGAAGCCGATCCGTTTGGTCATCTCGATGTCGAATCGCAGCGCCTCGTCGGTCGGCGCGGTGTAAAGCCCGTCGGGCCAGAAGCCCTGGTCGAGCGGGCCAAACATGAATTGCGGCTTGCCGTTCAGGAAAATCCGCGTCGTGCCGTGACGATCCGATTCGAGCGACACTTTCCGCATGCCGACGTAACTGACGATTTCATCGAGTTGCTTGTCGCCGTCGAACAGTTGAATGCGCAAGCCGTAGAGGAACGGATCGTCGGGCGACCAGAGCCGTTGGTCCTTAACGGGGACGTCGAACGCCTGCCCGAGTTGGTGGCGTGTCACCGCCGTCGGTTCGCCGTCGATGGCTTCGCCGTGGCCCCCTTTCGCCCGTTTCCGGCGACTTGGGTCGACCAGAATCACCGAGGCCTCGTGCCGGCTCGTGGCGCCCTCGACCACGACATCCACATGGACCATCCGCTGATCGACGTCGGGCGCGATTTTGATCGACTTGATGTACTCCTTCGGCACCGGCTCCAGCCAGACGGTCTGCCAAATGCCGGTGGTCGGCGTGTAGAAGATTCCGCCCGGCTTGTGTACTTGCTTGCCGCGCGGCTGAGGACCGGCGTCGGTCGGATCCCAAACGGCGACGACCAACTCTTGTTCAACATCGGGCTTAAGCGCCTCGGTCACGTCGAACGTAAAGGGGTCGTAACCGCCTTGGTGTCGGCCGATTTCCTTGCCGTTGACCCAGACGATGGTTTCCCAATCGGCCGCGCCGAAGTGGAGCAACAACCGCCCGCCGCGCCACGATTCATCGGTCGGAAACGTGCGACGATACCAGAGCCGCTGGTCCACGCCGACCCGCTTCATCACGCCTGAGAGCGACGACTCGACGGGATACGGCACGAGGATCCGGCCGTCGAATTCCTTGGGATCTCCCTCGGACTTGGGGCGGATC
Source organism: Pirellulales bacterium (assembly GCA_035531595.1). Classification (GTDB taxonomy): domain Bacteria; phylum Planctomycetota; class Planctomycetia; order Pirellulales; family JAICIG01; genus DATKSN01. The sequence goes on from DATKSN010000082.1 coordinate 65,996, forward strand.
GCGTACTGCCACAGGCCGTTGAGGTTTTTCCATTGCCGGCGGACCATCCGCGGCCGAGGATATTCGGGCAGCGCGTTGTCGGGGGAGACATCCTTCGCCCAGCGGGTGGCCAGCGAACCGTCGGCCGGCTTCCAAGGCTCCGCGGCGGTCGTTGGCAAGGTCAGGGCCCCGATGAGGCCCAGGGAAAGGATGGTCGATTTCATGTCGCGAGCTCCCTGGTGAATCGTATCCATGCCATTGTACCTCGGCGCGCCGCGGTCGAAAACCCGTTACTCGTTCCCACGCGGAGCGTGGGAACAAGGAAACGCATCGCGGTGCGGCGAGCGCCCGCCGTAGCCGGATTCGCAAGAATTTGGGCGTGTTCGAGCGGCGACAGCCTGAACTCTTGCGAGTTCAGCTACTCGTCCGGTGGCGTTCGAGCAACAGCACCGAGGTGTCGTCATGCCGGCCGCCACCGGCGGTGAATGCTTGCGAATCTTCGAACAGGGCGTCCAGGGTCGCGGTCAAGGGCAGGGCACGGCAGCGCTCGAGGGTCTGCTTGACGCCCGCCAGTCCAAACTGCCGGTGCTCGCCGCCGCCCGGCATCGCCTCGACAATACCGTCGGTATAGATCATCAGGCGGCAGGCGGCCGGTATTTCGCTGGTGACCGTCGCATATTCGGCGTCTTCGTAGACCGCGAGCGGCAATCCGCCGTCGTGCTCCGGGTCGCCCACTTCGACGATTTCGCCCGTATCGAGGTTTTGCAACAGGGGCAGGCAGTGTCCCGCGGATGTCCACCGCAAGATACCCCCTTGGAGCACCCCGTAGATCAGCGTGATGAACCCTCCTTGATCTTGAACGAGTTGCTGCCCGCACAGCCGGCGGTTGACCTGCGACACGAATTCGTCGGGCGTGCCGTTCAGGTGTCCTTGGAGTTGGTCGATGAGAGTATGCATGCTCATGATCGCCATGCAGGCCTTGATGCCGTGGCCGGAGGCGTCGCCCACCAGGAACACCAGCTTTTCGCCGGCGAGCTGGAAGGCGTAGTAATAGTCGCCGCCGGCGAGCACCACCGGCTTGCCGCCGCTGACCTGAATTTGCGACGGCTCGTAACGGGCGACGATCTCGTAGCCGGGCGGCGCGGACATGTCGCGCGGGATCATCGACTCTTGCAACTTGCGGACGCTGTCGATTTCGGATCGCAATTTTTCGGTCAACAGCCGCGCCTGCGCGGCCCGCTTGGCGGCCAAGGCCGACTCGAGTATCGCCTGCATCAGAAAGAGGTATTCTTTTGCCGGGTCGCGATAGACATGGGCGTCAACGCCATGGCTGATGAAACGCGACAGCGCATAGATCTCGCCCGGCCGCGCCGCGACGATCACCGGCGTGTCGGGCGAGATGTCACGCATCGCCTCGACGGCCGCGAACGACCGATCGCCGTCGGGAAACGTGACCGGAACCAGCACGACGTCGAAATCACCGACCCGGAGCGCCGCGACCAGCGCCTCCGGGTCGCGGACCAGCGTGACTTCGTTTTCGCCCGCCTCCAGGTACATGCTCAAGAGATCGATTTCGTCGGCGTCGTCCCAACCCACCAGCACCCGCATGCGTTCCTCCCCCGGAGATTTGGATTTTCGTGGTTTTCCGCTTTGGTCAGCGTAGACCAGCTTGCGATCCAACGCAACCGGTTTTGGGCCGCGCAGGGGTTGTGGTGCCTTGGCGCGAACCGATAGTATATGCCTAGTCGCATCCCCGAGGAACAACATGATGACCGCGCACCGCTTCATCACGGGGCTCGCCGCCGTGGCCTGCTTCACCGGTTTCGCGCAGGCCGGCGAACCAGCCGGCTTTCGGATGAGCCTATTCAACGGACAAAACCTTGACGGCTGGCATGTGACCGGCTGCGAGGCGGCGGTCGAGAATGGCGCGGTGGTGCTCAAAGCAGGCAACGGATTCGTTCGCGCCGACCATGAATACGGCGATTTCGCGCTCGACCTCCAGTGGCGGGCGCGCAAGCCGACCGATTACGATTCGGGTGTCTACTTCCGGGCCGAGCCAGTCCCCAAGGGGAGTCCTTGGCCCAAGCGATACCAGGTCAACCTCCTCGAAGGCAAGGAAGGCAACGTCAACGGCCTGATCGGCGCCGAGAGTAGCGGCCTGGTGAAGGCGGGCGAGTGGAACCGGTTCAAGCTCACCGTCGTCGGGGAAACGGCGGAATTGGAGATCAACGGCCGCCGGGCTTGGCAAGTTTCCGGTGTCGAGGTCGGCCGTGGCCATATCGGGCTGCAAGCCGAGGTCGACAAAGGGGGGGAATTTGAATTTCGCGAGATTTACGTCACGGAGTTGGACCACCATTCGATCTTCAACGGCCGGGATCTGACGGGCTGGGAAGGGGGCGGCGCCGATGCGGCGGCCTGTTGGACCGTCGATGAGGGCGTGCTCCTCTGCACGGGCAAGCCCGGCCCGTGGTTGCGCGGCAAGGCGCAATACGGCGATTTCAACCTGCGGCTGGAATACCTGCTGAAGCCGGGCGGTAATTCGGGCGTTTACGTGCGCGTGCCCGCCGACGGCGCGCACCAGGGGCGCGAGATGGCGAAGATGGCCGGCGGTGAGTTCAGCGGAGTCGAAGTGCAAATCCTCGACGACGCGTCCGACCGCTACCGCGATATTCAGCCCTACCAGTTCTGCGGCAGCGTTTACGCCATCGCACCGGCCTGGCGGCACGTCTGCCGGCCTCCCGGTCATTGGAACAGCCTCGAAATCGACTGCCGTTCGACGACGTACCGCGTGGTTCATAACGGCGTGGTGATCGTCACCGCCGCCGCGAATGAATTCCCCGAATTGAACCGGCGCGAAATCAAGGGGTTCCTCGGTTTGCAGAACCATAGCGAAGAGGTGCGGTTCCGCAACCTGCGCATCGCCGAGGCCCCCTGAGCCGCAGCCCGCGCGAAGAGTTCGGGCTCGGTCATCGCTCCAAGATCGCCGTGCGCGTCCGCAAAAGGTGTTTGTATTCGGCCCGCATCTCGCCGGGCAATTCGGATCGCTCAACGAGCGCGACCGACCGCGCCAACGCCCGAACTTGGGCCGCCAGCAATCGCAGCGTTTCTCGCTCGGAAATGCCCGCGTAGTTACCGAAGTTCAGCCAGTTCCTACGCGTCAAGCGGTCCTTGCGGCCATCCACCGAGAGGGCAAGCTGATCGCCGCCATGTCGAGCGCGATCGAGGTCAGGCGGTGACGATCGAGGTCGAACTGGGGAAGCGAGGGCGCGCCGAACAATCGCTTCAGGCAGCGCCGATGGTAAGTCGACGCGCCGTCGGCGGGGGACAGGCAAATCAAGCACTTCGCCATGCGCCTTCTCACCGCCTCATGTCGAGGGGCCGGACTTCGACGGCGCCGATGCAATCACCGCAGGTGCCTAACAGCAGGCCGAAGGAGTCGCCGTTGCGTCACGAGAAAGTGGTGGCTGTGAAGGGCCGTGAAGCATACCGGTTGCCGCCGCCCCCGGACGCATGGTAAAGTAGGCTCGCGGACAAAAATTTTCTTTGAACCCGTATTCCTGTTGTTTATCCATGCCATCCGCGCAGTCCGTGTTCCGCGTGGTTCTTGTTGTCTTATTCTCCAACGGCGTTCGTCCCGCGGCGGGCGACCGCGTGCGCGAGTTGCAGACCAAGGCGATCGCCGAGAAACGCGCCGACTGGGGGCATTGGGGCTATCGGCCTGAAACCTACGCCGGTTGGACCAGGCACACCAATCGCCTCATTCCGATTTACACCTTCGGACTTTCGCTCGACCCCGTGGCGGGCGGCAATAGCGTCTACCGCGATCCTGCGAGGCTGCGCGAGCTATACGGCCGCCTGCCCGAGGCGACGCACAACCCCGCCGCCGAATACTTCGACCAGACCGGCGTCTACGAGTTGCAGCGATCGGCCGTCGCCGCCGGCAAGAAGTACATCGTGCTCTTGATTTTCGACGGCATGGATTGGCAAACCACCCAGGCCGCGGCGATTCACGCATCGGGCCGCGCCGGCTACCGCGAAGGTCGAGGCGCCGGACTGGCCTTTCAGGACTATCGCGGCGTCGCCACCGATTTCGGGTTTTTCGTCACCAGCCCCCACAATGACGGCACCGAGTTCGACGTCGACGCGCAAATCGTCAAGACGCCCGGCGGCAAGCTGCGCGGCGGTTACGACGCGAAACTGGGCGGTCCGACGCCCTGGACACCCGGCGGCGATCCGGCGTACTTGGCGGGTAAATCGGAAAGTCGCAAGCAAGCGGTGACCGATTCGGCCGCTTCGGCCACTTCGATGAACTCCGGTATCAAGACCTACAACGACGCGATCAACGTCGACGCGGAGGGAAGGCAAGTCGTTCCCCTGGCGCGCCAACTGCAGATCCGCGGGATGGCGGTCGGCGTCGTCACCAGCGTGCCCATCAGCCACGCCACGCCGGCCTGCGCCTACGCCAACAACGTCTCGCGCGACGACTTCCATGACTTGACCCGCGACCTGGTCGGCCTGGCCTCGATCGCCCACCGCGACGAACCGTTGCCTGGGGTTGACGTGCTCTTGGGGTGCGGCGCCGCGGAGGAAACCGCCGCTTACACGGCAATGCACCCCGGCCTCGTCGAGCAAGGGAGCAACTACGTGCCAGGCAATCGTTACATCACGGCCGCCGACCTGAAGCGGATCGATGCGGTCCAGGGGGGAAAGTATCAGGTGGCCCGGCGCGCGGCCGGCGTCAACGGAGCGAAGTTGCTGGCGGCCGCTTCGCGCGAGGCGGTCGAGAAGGGGCGCCGGTTATTCGGTTTTTTTGGTGTATCCTCCGGGCATCTGCCTTTCCAGACGGCCGACGGCGGCTACGATCCGGCGCCGGGCGTCGCCGGGACGGCCGAGACGTACAGCCTGGCCGAGATCGAGGAAAACCCGACCCTGGCCGACATGACTCGCGCCGCCTTGACCGTGCTCGAAACCGACCCCGATGGTTTCAGGTTGATGGTCGAGGCGGGCGACGTCGATTGGGCCAATCACGACGACAATCTCGACAATTCGATCGGCGCGGTGCTCAGCGGCGAGGCCGCCTTCCGGGCGATCGTCGAGTGGGTGGAAGCGCGAGACGGCTGGGATGAAACCGCCGTGATCGTCACCGCCGACCACGGGCATTATCTCGTGCTCCAGCGGCCCGAAACGCTGGTTGAAGAGGAAAAATGAGTGTACAATAACCCGCGGCGCAAGCAAGGCGCGTAACTACTTGCCTTGCTTGCGCCGCGGGTTAGTGTCGAAGCGAACCGCTCGCAGGATATAACAGAGACGGAATAGGATCGGGAACGAAAATGGAACGAAGCCGTGAACGTGATTGAAGCGATCTACCATAATGGCATCTTTGAGCCGATCGGCCCCATCGACTTGCCGGAGAACCAGCGCGTACACCTCAGCGTGCAGCCCATCGAGGTTGTCGACGCGCTGGCCTGGCTGAAGCGGACGCGGAATTTGCGCGCTCGCATGATGGAGCGACATGGGTTGTTTCCAGACAGCACTCCCGACATTGCCGCCGACAGGCTCCGTGATGAATGACATCGTGCTCGACAGCAGGGAACAGGTTGTTAGCCAAAAATTGGAGCGGTCAGAAATGCCCATTGAACTTTCGCCGTCGCTTGACCCTTACCCGGAGTATGCTGCGCTCGTCCGCGGCACCGAAGGGGCCCTCGGTGCCGTGCTCCCTCCGACGGCTCAAGCCGTTTGGGACGTACGCGAGATCCCCACGGGAAAACAATCTCTTGTGCTCGCGTTGACTGATCCTTGGTGCTTTGCCCGACAGCCGCCAGTGGTTCTTCACCCGGGATAACGTCCGAAACTCCGAACTCGGAGTAGTTGCGCAAGGCGATGCCAAGCTGCTTCAGTCAGTTCGTACTTTGGGCTCGCCGCGCCCGTTCCCGGGCGCGGCCGACGGCGCCGCCGACTTCGTAGGTGACGATCCAGGCGACCAACAAGTGCAAGGCGACGATCAAAAAGCGTTTCATCGACGTTTGTCCAACCTCATGGGCGGAAGCCCAAACTCGCGTTATTTGTTGGCCCGAGCGTTAGTACGTTTCGTCGTGTGCAAGTGTTCGCTCCAACGTCGAAAAAGAAAGCTACGTAGGGTGGGCGGAGCGATGTCATCGGCTGAGGACCGTCCGCGGCGGGCCGCTGGCCGCGACCCGACCTTGATCCAGCACCACGACCCAATCGGCCAGGCGAGTGACCTCGGCTGCGCCGTGGCTGACGTACACCGCCGGAATCCGCCATTCGCCGACGACGCGTTCCAAGTACGTCAGAATCCGGTCCTTCAGGGCGTCGTCGAGCGCGGCCAACGGCTCGTCGAGCAATAGCAACTCGGGCCCTGCCAAGAGCGAGCGCCCCAAGGCCACCCGTTGCCGCTCGCCGCCCGACAAGTTGCGCGGATAGCGGCCAAGCAACTCATTCAGTTCAAGCACCTCGACGACCCGGCCGAATTCGATCGCCTCGGCGGCCGGTGGCCTGCGGCGCTCGCCGTAGCGCAGGTTGTCGCGCACCGAAAGGTGCGGAAATAAGAGTTGGTCCTGGAACACCAGCCCGACGCGCCGCCGCTCGATCGGCGTGCAATGGCCGGCCGCCGTGTCGACCAGCGTCCGCTCGCCCAAGCGAATGAGTCCGCTGTCGGGCGCGTAAAGCCCGGCGATCAGCATCAAGACGCTCGTCTTCCCGCTGCCCGAGGGACCAAAGAGCGCGGTCACACTCCGATCGGTATCGAACGCGACGTCGAGCTGAAAACCGCCGGCATGCCGGTGCCGGCAGCGGAAACTAAGCGGACTCACGCAACGTCTGCTTTCGCTCGAGGAACTCGCTGACCGCCAACGCCCCGCATGCCAAGACAATCGACAGGACGACCAGCCGCCAACAGCGTTCCACGCCTCCCGGCTGCCCCACCAGACTGTAGATGGCCAAAGGAATCGTCTGCTGATCTTCGAGGGTGCCGAGCACCATGATCGTGGCCCCAAACTCGCCCAGGCCACGCGCGAACGCCAGCACGCAGCCGGCGACGATGCCTCGCCGCGCCAGCGGCACGCTGATGGAGAAGAACGCGTCGAACCGTCCGGCGCCCAGGCCGCGGGCGGCCATTTCCAGCCGCCGGTCGACGCCCTGGAACGCCAGCCGAATCGAGCGAACCATCAAGGGAAAGCTGACGACGGCCGCGGCGACCGCGGCCGCGCGCCAGGTGAACACCAGCCGCACGCCGAACTCCTCGTGGAAAAGCCGGCCGACGGGCCCCCGCGGACCCAGGCACCATAACAACAGGTAGCCCGTCACCACCGGTGGAAGCACCAGCGGCAGATCAACCAGCACCTGCGCACACCCGTGCAGCGCCCGCAGCGGCCAGCGCGTCGTCGCCGTGCCGCGCGCCAGGCCATAGCCCACGGCCAACGCGGCCGGCAGGCTGGCCCCCACGGCGCACAGCCCGACCAGAACGCTTAATCGCAGCGCGGACCATTCTTCGGGCGACAGCATGAATCGACCACAGTTGGGTTGGTGGGCATGGAGCGTGGGCTTTAGCGCTTTAGCCCGCGTTCGTGGTGGGCGGTGCCCACCCTACGGCGTTTTCAAACTCTCATTCGCCAAGAACTCGAACCCGTGTCGCTCGAAGATTTTCGCGGCCTGGCCTGATTGCAGGAACTCGAACAGCGCCCGGGCCAGCGGTTTGTCGCGGCCCGCTTCGAGCAACACCAATGGGTAGACGATCGGCTCGGTCAGATCGCGATCGAATTCAAAGGCCACGCGCACGCGGGTCGACACGGCCGCGTCGGTCGCATAGACCACGCCCGCGTCGGCGCTATCCATCTCGACGAAGGCCAGCGCCCGCCGCGCGTCGGGCGCTCCGACCACTTTCGACTTCAACCGCTCCCAGAGATCCAGCTTCGTCAGCGCTCGTTTGGCATAGCGGCCCACCGGCACGGCCCGCGGATCGCCCAGGGCGATTCGCTCGATGTCATCGGCCAACAAATCCTCCGGCGCCTTGGGCACGCCTTGGGAGCCCGCCGGCACGATCAACACAAGGCGGTTGCCCAGCAGCGGACATTGGTCGGCGGCCAGCCGCTTTTCCGACAGGAACCGCGCCCACGCTTCGTCGGCGGAAAGAAACAACTCCCCTTCGGCGCCGGCGGCGAGTTGCTGGGCCAGCGTCGACGAGGCGGAAAAGCTCGCCCGCACCCGGGCGCCGGCGTGCTCCCGTTCAAAGGCGGCGATCAATTCCAGCACGGGTTCACGGGTGCTGGCCGCCGCGAAGAACACCAAGTTTTCGGTTGCTGGCGTCTCGGCCACGACGGGTGTTTGCCTTTCCGGCGCGCCGCACCCACCGGCGAGCGTGGCGGCCAGTAAGCCTCCCAGCAAGTTCCGACCACGCATCATCGTCAGTCCCCACTGAAGTGGCCCCAACCCGTTGTATAAAGGTGGATAGCGCCGGCGTCAACGGCCTTATTGTGGGCTTGACGGCTTCAGCGAAAAAGCGGACAAATCGGAAAGAAGGCGTAGGATGCGAAGATGGGACGGACTCTGTAGGGAACGCCCTCCGTGGCGTTCCGAGAAGCGGATGCGACGTCGTCGGGCAGGACACGGAACGCCACAGAGGGCGTTCCCTACAGAACCCAATGCGACGATCCTAGCCTTTAATCGTGTCAGTCGTTATTTATCGACCGCCCGTTACCCTGAGCGTGGGCGATGGTTCATCATCTCCGCGGACCACATCTTGACCTGCTGCCGGCTTTGTTGATCGTCGGTTGCTTATCAACCACCGCCCATGGCCAGCGCGATCGGGAGGAACCACCGGACGCTGTTCGCAGGGTGCGGGCCAGCCTGGAGTTGCTCGACGGCGTGACGGATTACCAGTGTACGCTGCAAAAGCGTGAACGGATCCGTGGTAAGCTGAGCGAACGCGAGTCGATGAAGTTGCGACTGAGGCACGAACCGTTCAGCGTATATGTCCGATACCAACTTCCCAAACGGCTGGACGGGCAAGAGGTTCTGTATGTCGACGGTCGCAACGACGGTAAGATGCTGGCCCATCCGGCCGGACTGAGGGGAAGAATCGTCGGCACCGTGGCCCTCAAGACGACGGGCCGCATCGCCATGGAAGGCAATCGATATCCGATCACCGAGCTGGGGGTGAGGCGAATGGCCGAAAGCTGGCTCCGAGAGTACCAGCGAGATTCAAAGCTCGTCCCCTGTGACACCCGCGCTCTGCAGGGCGCCAAAATCAATGGCCGACCAAGCACCTGTCTCGAAGCCGTGCGGCGGAAACGCCACCGCGAGGCGCCGTTTCAGCAAACCAATCTCTTCATTGACGACGAGCTCGGCCTGCCCGTCCGCTACGAAGCCTACGAATGGCCCACCGACCCGAGCGGAAAGCCGCTCCTGGCCGAGGAGTACAGCTACCTCGAACTGCGACTCGACAACGGCTTTACCGACGCCGACTTCGATGAAAGCAACCGCGAGTACGGCTTCCGCTAGCCCGATAGCCCCGCTAGCCCACCCTACCGGCCGTCGAGTTCCTTCAAAAGCGACTCGACGTCGGCGCCCTTGGCGGCGGCCTGCTTGAAAAGCTGCCGTGCTTCCTGGTCGTCACCCTTGGGGTCGGCCAAAAGGAACGCGCCGATGACGACGGGCGTTTGCTCGTCGCCCTTGTCGAGCCAGCGCTCGGCCAACATCACCGCCAGCTTTGTGGGAATCTCGTAGAGCGGATACTCGCGGTTGCGCCCTTGTACTCGGACGATCAGCATGTCGGGCCGTCCTTCGACGACGCCTGCTACGACGCCGTTGATCGTGAATTCCTCGCCCACTTCCAGCTTGGGCAATGTTTCGCTGACGGCCTTCCAGAAATGCTCGACGTATTTCTCCAGGAGTTGTACTCTCGCCACCTCGGCGTCCAAGTCGGGCGTGACCGCGTCGAGCGTCGCCAGGTCGAGTTGCTCCTGTGCCGTTTCGAAATCGCGCTTGCCCAGCGCGGTGCGGGCGGCAGCCAGGGCTCTTTTCACGGCCGCCTCCTGCTGCGGCATCGCCTCGGGCGTAGCCGCCGGCGCGTCAGGTTCCGGCTTGGCCGGCATGTCGGGCTTCGCCGGTTCCAGTTTGGCTGGGTCCGGCGTTTCAGGGTCGGGCTTTGCCGGCCCGGGCTTTGCCGGCTCGGGGGCGGCCGGGTCGGACATTGCCGGCATCGCTTCGCTTGCCTGATCGTGCGCCGCCACCATCTTCGGATCGCCCTTGGGCGGCCAAGGTTGGTCGCTCAGGCGAGGCTTGCTTCGGCCGTCGCCAGGCGCCGTTTGACCTTGTTCGCCGGGCTTTCGCGTCGGTTTGGTTTTTGTCGCCGATGGCCGTGGCTTGTCGGCATGGCCCTTCGGCCGCGGTTGGGCGCCGTCTTGCGCGTTCGGTTCCACGGCGATCGGATACGAGCCCGATTTCAGCGCGTAGAAACCACCCGCGACGATCAGCAAGCCGGCCGCCAACACGCCGACGACCATCGGCACGGGCGACGATTGCCGGCGAAAAGCGGTTCTCGCGCTGACCGAAGTCGCCGGCGAGCCTACGGATGACGTATAGGGTTCAGGGTCTGCCACAGCCGACATTCCCGCGTCGTATGCCGGTCCCGAACCATAGATCTGTCCCGAGTTGTACGCCTGTGGCGCCTGAGCGTACATGATCGGCGCGGGCGCGGCCATGGGCATGGCGGCCATGGGAGCGCCATAGGGCGAGGTTCCGACCGACATCGCCGAGGGGTGTTGGCCGCCGTAGTAGGGAACCGCGGCAGTCGGAATCGCTTGCGCGTAAGGCGGTTGGTAGCCGTAGACCGGCATTGCCGTCACAGGCATGGCGGTAGCCGGCCCGGCCGCGCGCGGAAGCGGAAGCGGTTGGTTCGTGGGCGGCAACGGTTGGTGGGCCGGCGGTAATGGCGGATTCATCGGTGCAAGGGGCTCTGGTTCGCTAGCCTCAGCCGCCATGACCGGCATCGCCGGCGGCGCACCCGACACATACGATGAAACCAACGCCGGATCGGCCGCCGGCGGCAGCCAGTCGTCGGTCGCCGCGGAGTCGGAGGGTTTGTTTCCGGCGGCCAACGATGCGTCGTAGATTCTCTTGGTGGTCGGCGTCAGCAGTTCAACCTTGGCGCTGGCCAACTCCGAGAGGATGCGCGAGGCGATCGTCGCATGTTCTCCCGACAGGTAACCGCTGAGCCTTGATACCTGGCGTTGGAACGCCTCGGCCACCTCGGTCGGCTCGGCCCGTAAGAGCCGCAAGCCGAGCAACTCATAATGGTTGGGAGGCTGCGCGTTGGACGTGACACCCAACCAGGCGCGATACGGGTTGAACGATTCCATCACAGCATGCCTCCGGGCTGAAAGGGTTGGTTCATTATGCCGAGTTCCAGCCTATCCCGCAAGGAAGGTGGGGGTCGTCGCCAACTGTTTAAGCGCGTCGAGCGTCCCCAGCACGTCGTCGCGTGAGATCTCCAGCCAGCCCGCCAGCTTGTGACGCAGGATGGCCAGCTTGTACGCCTCGAAGGCCTCGGCCAGGTCGTCGGGCAATTCGGCGAGGTTGGCGAACGGCCGCACCGGCGCGCCGGGCGCATCGACCGGGTAATCGGCGGCGGCGGCGTCGAAAGGCACGCCCTGCTGAACGCCGCCCAATGGGTCGGAATCGTCCGATTCGCCGTCGCCGGCCGGGTCGACGTTGGCGCCGTCGTCGCTGGGATCGCGCACCCGGCTCAAGCCGGCCTCGAACGCCGGATCGACGTCTTCGTCCAACTCGGCCTCGATCAGTTCCGCGTCGCGGAGGCGATCAGCCGCCACGGCGTCCGCCGTTTCCCATCGGCGGGCACGCATTTCGCTGATCGACCACTCGTTTTGCACCGCGCCTTCCAACCACATCTCCGCGTCCGGCCAATCGAACGCGGCCTGGAAATGGCTCCAGTAAAGTCCGCGATAGTCGCTTCGCACGGCCCCGAATCGCTCGTAGACGCGGCGTAGCCTTCCGACGTGCTGGCCGGTTACTTGGCCCACGCGGCGGCTCCAGGCGTCGTCGGACCATTGTTGCGGCTCGGCGCCTTGGTCGCGCAGGGCCGCGCGCCACTCGCTGATGATTCTCCCTTTCTCCCAGTTGGTCGTACTGACCAAACCACGCCATTGGCCGATGTAGTTCAACGAAGCCGTATCGGCCTCGACCGTCTGCAAAGGGGACTCTGTTTCCACGGGATTCCTTCCTCGATCGACTTGGGTGTTTGGCCTTACGCGCGGCGGAGCGCGTGATGGAATTTCACCGCGCGCTGGGGATAAGTTGTTGGGAGCCTGTCCTTCAAGCAACCGGTGCCGTTTCCGCGGATTGAAAACTGCAGCGGTTGTGCGATCCGTCGCAGAACGGCTTGTTGGCCGACTGGCCGCAACGGCACAGCGCAATCGCCGGCTTGTCGGGATTGATGGGGAAGGCGTTCCCTTGGGCATCGCGGATCGTCACGGGGCCTTCCACCAGGAAGGGTCCGTTGTTGCGCACGCGAATTACGACGTCGGCCATGGCTCATGCTCCTTGAAATGGATCTTCGGATCGGTCAATATCTGTGGCTTGCGCCGCGTGCGGTATAATACCACCCACGGACGGGATGTGGTAGCGGCCCAAGCCAACTGGCCGCCCGGCGTCAACGGTACGGAATCGACGAAATCCATCCCCTACTCGCGCCAGCGGCTTGATGCCGCGTTGCCTGAATAGTATATAACCAGCATGTTGACGCTTGCAAAATACTCAGTGGGCGTGGGCGACCGTTTCGCGCATCAGGCCAATGCGCAGTTGCGGGCGTGCATGCTCGCGGCCGAACGGGGCGCCCACATCGTGCCGGTCTGGAACAAGTCGCACCGCGAACATACGACGGTCGGGTCGCAGCCGGCCGGCGTGCGCGCGGCGGCCGACGCCGCGACGCGGGAGTTGGGTTGGGGCAAGCCCTATCACGTCGACGCCGACCATATCCGTCTGGAAACCGTGGATGGTTTCATCGCGTCGTCCGATTTCTTCACGATTGACGTGGCCGACTCGATCGGCAAGCCGGCCGCCGACGAGGCCGTCGGGGCCTTCGTCAAGGGGCACGCGGAGCTGATCGGGCGACTCGAAATCAAGGGCATCGAGCGGCCCCTCGAAACCACGCGGGCCGCCGTCGAGCGGATCGCCGGCAAATACCTTCGGGCCGTCGAGGAGGCCGGCGCCATCTACCGACACATCGTCCGTGAAAAGGGGGAAGGCCGGTTCATCACCGAGGTCTCGATGGACGAAACCGACAGTCCCCAGACCCCGCCGGAGTTGCTGGTGATCCTGGCGGCCATCGCCGACGAGGGGATCGCGATCCAAACGATCGCGCCGAAATTCACCGGGCGGTTCAACAAGGGGGTCGACTACGTCGGCGACCTGGCGCAGTTTGAAAAGGAATTCGGGCAGGATCTGGCCGTGATCGCCTTTGCCGTCGGCGAGTACGCTTTGCCGGCGAACCTCAAGCTCAGCGTGCATTCGGGGAGCGACAAGTTCTCATTGTACGCCCCGATCCGCCGAGCGCTGGCCGACACAGGGGCCGGCTTGCACATCAAGACGGCCGGCACGACCTGGCTGGAAGAGATGATCGGGCTGGCCGAGGCGGGCGGCGAGGGTCTGGCCGTGGCCAAGGAGATCTACGCCAAGGCGTTGGAGAAACGCGACGCCCTCTGCGCGCCCTACGCGGCGGTCATCGACATCGACGCCGGCAAACTGCCCGGCAGCCGGGAAGTGAACGGCTGGACCTCGGAAATGTTCGTCGCGGCGCTGCGCCACGACCCCGCTTGCGCCGCGTTCAACCCGCATGTGCGGCAGTTGGTTCACGTCGCCTACAAAGTGGCCGCGCAACTGGGCGACCGCTATTTGAAGTTGCTCGAAGCCTGCCAGCCGACGATCGCCAAGAACGTGACCGAAAATTTGTACGAGCGGCACCTCAAGCCGCTCTTCGTGGGGATGAACCCTGACCACTCGCGATGATCCGATCCAGCGTCACGATCAGCCTGGTACACGAGGCGAGGGGCGGCCCGTTCGTTTTCTGGGACGACTTGCCGGGCGCCTGCCGGCAAGCGCGGGAGCTGGGTTTCGACGCGATCGAGATCTTCCCGCCGGGGCCCGAGGCCGTCGATCGAAGCCAGGTACGGACGCTGCTGGCCGATCACGGACTGGCCTTGGCGGCCGTGGGCAGCGGAGCGGGATGGGTGAAAAACCGCTTGCACCTTTGCTTGCCGGACGCGGCGCGGCGGACCAAGGCAAGGGTTTTCATCCGTTCGATCATCGACGCGGCCGGCGCGTTGGGCGCCCCGGCGATCATCGGCTCGATGCAGGGACGTAGCGGCGACGGGGTCGATCAGGCCACGGCCGGCGGCTACCTGGCCGAGGCTCTGGAGGATCTCGGCGAACACGCCCGGCAGTACGCGGTGCCATTGGTATTCGAGCCCTTGAACCGTTACGAGACGAACATGGTCAACACCATCGCCGCGGGCGTGCGCTTGCTTGAGCGGCTTTCGACCAGGAACGTGGCGCTTTTGGCCGACCTGTTTCACATGAACATCGAAGAGGTGGACCTTCCGGCGGCGATTCGCGAGGGGGGCGGGCACATCGGCCACGTCCACTTCGTCGACTCGAACCGCCGCCCGGCCGGGCTTGGCCACATCGACTACTCGCCGATCGTCGCGGCGCTCGATGAAATCGGCTACGCCGGTTACGCCTCGGCCGAGGCCTTGCCGCATCCCGACTCGAACGCCGCGGCCCGACAGACGATGGTTGCGTTCAAGAAGCACTTTCACGGATCCGACTCTACTTCACGCGGTCGAGAATGAGACAATCACGGTGGCTGGGGCGGAGCCTCAGCGATGCCCCGGTCGCTAACGAGCCGGGGCATCGCTTACGCTCTGCCACCAGCCACCACCCGGGAGGCCGCATGCTCAAACAAAAGCTCATTCACCCGCGCATCAACGAGGTACTCGGCCGGGCCGGCCACCACGCCAAAATCTTGATCGCCGACGGCAACTACCCGGCCTCCAGCAAGA
Source organism: Pirellulales bacterium (assembly GCA_035531595.1). GTDB lineage: Bacteria > Planctomycetota > Planctomycetia > Pirellulales > JAICIG01 > DATKSN01. Next base: position 81,067 of record DATKSN010000082.1, read on the forward strand.
AGGGTTCCAACGCCGAACTGGTCTGCCTGAACCTGATGCCCGGCGTTGTGACCTGCGCCCAGGTGCTCGAGGCGCTGCTTTCGGCCGTGCCGATCGACCGGGTCAATACGATGATGTTTACGCCGGACGACCCATACACGCTCGACTCCGATCCACCAGCCTGGGACGAGTACCGCCGGATCCTGCGCGCCGCCGGCCTGCCGCTCGATCTGGAACCGATCGACAAGTGGGGCTTTTACGAGGCCGTGGAAACGACGGACCATATCCTCACGGTCCAAACCGGCGACCAGCAGCGGTTCGCCAACTTGCTGTTGTCGATGGGTGTGCGGTTGGAATGATCCGGCAGGCGATTGACACCGGCCAAGGGTCGGGATTTAATCGGAGCCAAATGAGCCACGATCTTTTCGACCTTCAGCGGGAATCGGCCGTCGTCATCGGCGGCACCGGCGTGCTGGGCGGGGCCATGGCCGAGGCGCTCGCGGGCGCCGGCGCCCGGGTTGCCGTCGTGGGGCGAAACGAAGAGCGCGGAGCCCAGCGCGTCGGCCAGATCGAGTCGGCCGGCGGCCGTGCGATGTTCAAGGCGGCCGACGCCGGCGACCGCGATTCGCTCTGCGCGGCGCGCGACGCCATCGCCGACGCCTGGGGACCGGTGAGCGTACTGGTCAACGCGGCGGGCGGCAACCGCTCCGATGCGACGCTTCCGCCCGGCGCCGATTTCTGCCAGTTGCCGCTGGCCGCCTGGCGGGGCGTGTTCGATCTGAACCTGGTGAGCGGCGTGCTGTTGCCGTGCCAGGTGTTCGGGCAGTCGATGCTGGCCGCCGGCCGCGGCAGTATCGTCAACATCGCGTCGATGTCGGGCATGATTCCCCTCTCGCGCGTGGTGGCCTACTCCGCGGCCAAGGCGGCGGTGATCAACCTCACGAAATTCCTCGCGCGGGAGTGGGCGACCCAAGGAATACGCGTCAACTCGATCAGTCCCGGTTTTTTTCCGGCGGAACAGAACCGCGGCCTGTTGTTCAAGGAAGACGGCGGTTATTCCGAGCGCGGGGGGCGGATCGTCGGGCATACGCCCATGGCGCGGTTCGGCGAGCCGCGTGAACTTGCCGGCGCGGTCGTGTGGCTGGCGGCGCCGCAAGCCAGTTCGTTCGTCACCGGGCAGAACATCGTCGTCGACGGCGGCTTTTCGGCGGTGACGATCTAACGTATTTTCGCAATGTCCGCACCCTGGAAACTTTCGATGAGCGGCTTACAGCTTCGCAACGACTCGTGCGCGATGGATTTCCTGGCCCTGGGAGCCTTGGTCAACCGTCTCGACCCCGGCGTGATCCCTTTCCGCAAGGCACGTTCCCTCGAGATCCACGTTTCGGGCGGCGAGTACAACGTCGCCGCGAACCTTGCCGATTGTTTCGGGCTTCGCACCGGCGTCGCCACGGCGATGGTCAATTATCCGCTGGGCGAGTTGGTGCGAAACCGTGTGCGGGAAGCGGGCGTAACGCCGTTTTACAAGTGGTACGAGCACGACGGGGTGCGCGGCCCCAACATCGCCACGGTCTACAGCGACCGCGGCCATGGAGTCCGCGCGCCGGTCGTGTTCTACAACCGCGCCAACGAGGCCGGCGCGCTGTTGAAGCCCGGCGACTTCGACTGGGTGAATATCCTGGCCGGGGGCGTGCGCTGGTTCCACTCGGGCGGTATCTTCGCCGCGTTGTCCGAGACCACCTCGGAGCTGATCATCGAAGGGATGGTGGCCGCGAAGGCCGCCGGCGCCGTCAATTCCTTCGACCTGAACTATCGGGCCAAGCTGTGGCAATCGGTCGGCGGGCCCCGGCGGGCCCATCAGACGTTGCGGCGGATCGTGAGCCACGTCGACGCGCTGATCGGCAACGAAGAGGATCTCCAACAAGGGCTGGGCATTGCCGGGCCGGACGTGGCCGCGAAGTCGCGGCTCGATCCCGATACGTTCTTCCAGTCGATCGACCGGGTCGTCGAGCAATTCCCCAACGTCAAGCTGGTGGCCACGACCTTGCGCGACGTGCGCTCGACCAACCGGCACGACTGGGCGGCCGTGTTGTGGCTCGACGGCCAACGCTACGTAAGCCCCACCAGCGAGCTCGACGTGCTCTGCCGCATCGGTGGCGGCGACGGCTTCGCCGCCGGACTGATTTACGGCCTGATCGCCGGACGGCCGCCGGAAGAGGCGCTGCGATTGGGCTGGGCGCACGGCGCGCTCGTGACCACGTTTCCGGGCGACGTCAGCATGGCCACGCTGGCTGAGGTCGAGGCGCTGGCCAAGGGCGGAACGGCGCGCGTGCAACGCTAAGGAGTGAGTTGCTGGAACCGTGCCGGAAAGAGCTACCGCGTGGAATTTTCGCCCGACGCACCGCCCTCTCGCCTCCGCGCTCTGGCGGAACTGGTTCGCCTGCCCAACGTCTTTACGGCGATGGCCGACGTGACGATGGGTTACCTGTTTACGCGCGACGACCTGAGCCGGTGGTGCGAATTCACATTGCTGTTGACCAGTTCATGTCTGCTCTATATGGCGGGCATGGTGCTCAACGACTACTTCGACCGTGGCGTCGATGCCCACGAGCGGCCCGCCCGGCCGATTCCATCGGGGCGGATTACCGTGGATTTGGCCCGCACGCTTGGATTCGCCATGTTGTTGGCGGGCGCCGCGCTCGGTTGGACGGCCGCCGCCGTGGCCGGCGATGGGAGGTGCGCCGTCGTGGCCACGGCATTGGCCGCCATGGTGCTGGCCTACGATCGCCTGCTCAAACGGACGCCGTTGGCCCCGCTGGCGATGGGCGGTTGCCGGACGTTGAACGTGCTGTTGGGCATGAGCGCGGCGGCGGGCGCTTGGCATGCGGTTCATTGGCTCGTGGCCGGCGGAATCGGCACGTACATCGTCGGTGTCACCTGGCTCGCCCGCACCGAAGCGCGCACCAGCAGCCGCTGGCAATTGCTGCTGGCCACGATGGTTGTCGCGGGGGGGATCGGACTGGTGGCCTGGTTCCCGTCCTGGGCCGACGGCGACCTGGCCGCTGTCAGCCGGCCCAAATTCGCGCTGTTCAAATCGGCCAACTGGTATCTCTTGATGGGCGTCATGGGGTGGTTGATCGGATGGCGCTGTTTGCGGACGGTGTTCGACCCCTCGCCCGCCACGGTGCAGGCCGCGGTGAGGCACTGCATTTTTTCGCTCGTGATGCTCGACGCCGCCACCTGCCTGGCGGTGCGTGGGCCGTCTTGGGCCATCGCGATCTTGTTCCTGCTGGCGCCGACGATGTTCCTGGGACGGTGGATCCATTCCACGTAGCCGTGGGCATCGCCCATTCTTGAGCTTGAGCAGCATGATTGCGTTCCGCCGCTGCTCTGCGAGTCGGCCATCGACGCGATCAGTTGCTTCCAATTGCACCCCCAGCACATCTGCATCTCCACCTCGGGCGTGCGCGCCAATCCGCCTTGGCTGCGCGCCCTGCTCGCCGCTGGATACCAGATCCACTGCGGCTTCGATGCTGACGCACCTGGCGACGCGGCGGCCGCTCGGATGATCGCGCTACACGGCGCCATCAAGCGACTGCGACCGTCCGACCACGACTGGAATCCTGAGCAGAAGTGGGTCCGTTTCACGCTGAACCACAATACAGTTCCCCGATGCTTCTGCTATACTGTTCTCTCAATGATACTCGATTCCGCCGGAGCAAGACCATGCCCTGCCTCGCCGCCCGTTTTTCACTCGCCTTGACAGCGATTGCCTGCCTCGCTTTGACCGCCCCGGCTTCAGCCGCGGAGCCCGCCCCGCTGAAAGTCCTGTTCCTCGGCGACGAAGGGCACCACCGGCCGGCGGATCGCGCCGCGCAGTGGATGCCCCTGATGGCCGGCCGCGGGATTGAAATCACCTACACGGAAAACCTTGCCGAGTTGAACCCCGAAAACCTCGCCCGCTACGACGCCTTGCTGCTCTACGCCAACATCGAGCGGATCGAGCCGCGCGAGGAAAAAGCCCTGCTCGATTATGTTTCCCAGGGCGGCGGCTTCGTGCCGATCCACTGCGCTTCGTACTGCTTTCTCAACTCACCCGCTTTGGTCGCGCTCGTCGGGGCGCAGTTCAAGAGCCACGGCACCGGCACATTCGATACCCAAGTGGTCGATCCAGGGCACCCGATCATGCGCGGCCTGGAACCCTTCACCACCTGGGACGAAACTTACGTCCATCACCAACACAACGAGCGCGACCGGCATGTGTTGCAAGTGCGAGCGGAAGGCGACGGCGAGGAACCGTGGACCTGGGTTCGCACGCACGGCAAGGGGCGCGTGTTCTACACCGCCTACGGCCACGACGAGCGCACCTGGAGCAACCCCGGCTTCCAAGCGTTGGTCGAACGGGGCATCCGTTGGGCCGCGGCCAAGGGCGACGTGTTCGACTCAGGCCCAACGAAGCGAACCGACGTCAAGCCGTTCGAATACACGGCCGCGAAGCTGCCCAATTACTTGCCAGGCAAGTCGTGGGGCACGCAGGGCAAGCCGATCGACCGCATGCAACGGCCTCTCGATCCGGCCGAGTCGATGAAGCACGCCCGGTTGCCGCGGGGCTTCGAGTTGTCGCTCTTCGCCGCCGAGCCGGAGATCGCCAAGCCCATCGCAATGGCCTGGGACCACCGCGGCCGGCTCTGGATCGCGGAGACGACCGATTATCCCAACGAGTTGCAGCCGCCAGGCAAGGGCCGCGACCGCATCAAGATCTGCGAGGACAGCGACGGCGACGGCCGGGCCGACAAGTGTACCGTCTTCGCGGAGAAGCTCAGCATTCCCACCAGCCTTTGTTTCGCCAACGGCGGTGTGGTGGTCCAGCAGGCGCCCGACACGTTGTTTCTGAAAGACTCCGACGGCGACGACCGGGCCGACGTCCGTGAAACACTGTTCAGCGGCTGGCACACGGGCGACACCCACGCCGGCCCAAGCAACCTGCGCTGGGGTTTCGACAACTGGCTCTGGGGCATGGTCGGCTATTCGGGCTTCGAGGGCAACGTCGGCGGCGAGCGGCAGAGTTTCCGCACCGGCTTCTACCGCTTCAAGCCCGACGGCTCGAAAATGGAGTTCCTCCGCAATACGAACAACAACTCCTGGGGCGTTGGCTTCAGCGAGGAAGGCAACGTGTTCGGCTCGACGGCCAACGGCTGTCCGAGCGTTTACCTGCCGATTCCCAACCGCTACTACGAAGCGGTTCGCGGCTGGTCGCCGCAAGTGCTTTCGAGCATCGCGGCCAGCAACCAGTTTTACCCCGTCACCGATCAGGTGCGGCAGGTCGACTTCCACGGCGGCTTCACCTCGGCGGCCGGACACGCGCTGTATACCGCCCGCGCCTACCCCAAGCACTACTGGAACCGCACGTCGCTGGTCTGCGAACCGACGGGCCATCTGACGGCGACGTTCCTGCTCCGGCCGCGCGGCAGCGACTTCACCGCGACCTACGGCTGGAACTTGCTGGCCAGCGACGACGAATGGACCGCGCCGATCGCCGCCGAGGTCGGGCCTGACGGGCATGTGTGGGTGATCGACTGGTACAACTACGTCGTGCAGCACAATCCCACGCCCGAGGGTTTCACGACGGGCAAGGGAAGCGCCTACGAAACGCCGCTCCGCGACAAGACGCACGGCCGAATCTACCGCGTCGTCTACACAAAGGCGGAACCGGCGGCGCCGCCCATGCTCGACTCGAACGACCCGCGCGGGCTGGTCGCGACACTCAAACACGACAACCAGCTTTGGCGGATGCATGCGCAAAGGCTATTGGTCGAGCGCGGCCGGCGGGACGTGGCCGCCGATTTGATCAAGCTGACCGGGGATCCGTCGATCGACGCCCTGGGGCTGAACGTGGCTGCGATCCACGCGCTGTGGACGTTGCAGGGCCTCGGCTTGCTTGACGGCGGCCACGCCGCGGCGACGCAAGCGGCCGTGGCCGCGCTAAAGCACCCCTCGGCCGGCGTGCGCCGCGCCGCGGCGCAGGTCTTGCCGCGAAACGCCCACACGGCGGCCGCCATCCTGGCCGCGCGGTTGCTGGCCGACTCCGACGCCCAGGCGCGGATGGCGGCGCTCTTGGCATTGGCCGAATTGCCGCCGTCGGACGAGGCGGCGGCCGCCGTCGCGTGGGCACTCACGCAGCCGGCCAACGCCGGTGATCGCTGGATTGGCGACGCGGCCACCGCCGCCGCCGCGGCCAATGCCACGGAATTCCTTGACGCGGTTTCGGCCCGCGACTCGGCCGGCGAGGCGAATACCATGTTGTCGCGGACGATTGCCCGCGTGGCCGAACACTACGCCCGCGGTGCTCCGGGCGATACCGTGGGCCGGCTCCTCCGGGGGCTCGTCCATGCGCCGCCGCGCGTGGCCGAGACGATTGTCGCCGGCCTGTCGGCCGGTTGGCCCAAGGACCAGGGGGCAAAACTCGACGGCGACGTCGAAGGCGCGATGATCAAGCTCCTTTCGATCGTTTCACCCGCCGCCCAAGGGCAACTCGTGGGATTGGCGAATCGCTGGGGAAGCAAACGCTTCGAGCAGTTCTCCGCCGAGATCGCGGCCGGTTTTCTGGCGACCACCCAGGACGACGATCAACCTGACGCCAAGCGAATCGAGGCGGCCGGCCAGTTGATCGAGTTTCGCAAGGCCGACGCCGCGGCGGCCCGCGCGCTCTTGGAATTGGTCACCGCCCGCGGCTCGCAGGATCTGGCCACGGGCCTGATTACCGCGATCGGCCGCAGCGAAGCGACCGAAGTCGGCGAGGCCTTGGTCGAGGGTCTGCCGCGCGCCACGCCCGCCGTGCGGCCCGCCGTGCTTCGCGCGCTTTTGAGCCGGGCCGACTGGACCGCCGCTCTGGTTGAGGCGCTCGAAGGGCGTCAGGTCGAATTGGCCGACCTGTCGCTCGATCAGAAGCAGGCCCTTGCAAACCATCCGAATCCGGCGATCGCCGAGCGAGCGAAAAAGTTGCTGGCCGCCGGCGGCGGCCTGCCGAACGCCGACCGTCAAAAGGTGATCGAGGAGTTGTCGCCCGTCGTGCTGAAGACCGGCGATGCCGCTAAGGGAAAACAGGTCTTCAAAGAGCAGTGCATGAAGTGCCACACGCACGGCGGCGAAGGGACGAAGATCGGTCCCGACCTGACGGGCATGGCCGCCCACCCCAAGAGCGAACTCTTGATCCACTTGCTCGACCCCAGCCGGGGCGTCGAGGGAAACTTTCGCCAGTACACGGTGGTCCTTGACGACGGCCGAATTCTCAACGGACTGCTGGCCTCGGAGACGAAAACATCAATCGAGGTGATCGACGTCGAGGCCAAGAGGCACAGCGTGCTGCGGGACGACATCGAAGAACTGGTGGCCACCCGCAAGTCGCTGATGCCTGAAGGTTTTGAAAAACAGGTTCCGCCCGAGGCGATCCGCGACCTGCTCGAATTCCTCACCCGGCGCGGCAAGTACCTGCCGCTCGACCTGCGGAAGGTGGCCACGACCGTCAGCACCCGCGGCATGTTTTACAGCGCCGATGCCGGCGCCGAGCGGTTGATCTTCGACGACTGGTCGCCCAAGACGTTCGAGGGCGTGCCGTTCCTGCTCGTCGACCCGCGGGGGGACCGCGCGTCCAACGCGATCATGCTTTATGGTCCGACCGGCGCGTTCCCGCCCAAGATGCCCAAGGCCGTGAGTCTTCCCTGCAATGCGCCGGCGCGCGCGATCCATTTTCTCAGCGGCGTCAGCGGCTGGGGGTTCCCGGCGACGCCGGCCGGCAGTGTGTCGCTGGTCGTGCGGTTGCACTATGTGGACGGCAAGACGGAGGACCACGAGCTGAAGAACGGCATGCACTTCGCCGACTACATCCGCGTCGTCGACGTCCCTGAATCGAAACTGGCCTTCAGGCTTCGCGGGCAACAGCTTCGCTACCTGGCGGTCCATCCGCGGCGGCCCGAGCCGATCGAAGAAATCGAGCTGATCAAGGGTTCCGACTCCACGGCGCCGGTCGTGATGGCGGTGACGGTGGAAAGCCCGTAGGGTGGGCACCGCCCACCACGCCCACCACCCTCGTTCGACACCGACACGAACCCGCGGCGCAAGCTCGTGGGGTCCGTCGCGGCCCACGAATCAGGAAGGATCCTTCGCATTACCCCACGCGCTTTTGGATCGCCTGGGGAGGGGTTTCGGAGTCGTTTTTTTTCGCGACGCGCCGAGGTGCCGACGAGCCCGCGCGACTGGGCGGCACGTAAGCCGTTGCGCCGCCGAGAAGGCGTAACGGGTTGCGTCACGGGTGGTACGTGTACGTGTGGCTGTTTTCGGGTGGTTTGGAAATGACCCTAGTGGCAAGGAGCGTAACGACTGGCCTTGCTTGCGCCGCGGGTTGGTGTGCGGACTTACGCATGTGTCATTCCCGGCCGCGTGCGGTATATAATCAATAATCCCATCCGTGAAGAGTGCCTCGAATGGCCACCGTTGAGCAAACGAAAACACGAGAGTCAACGGCACCGATTGTGCTGTGCGGCGTCCCCTGGAACTTGTACGAGCAGTTGCGCGAGATCGAGGCCAACTGGCACGTCCGCATGACCTACAACCATGGGAGTCTGGAACTGATGGCCCCTTCCGCCCGGCACGAGGACTACGCGCGCTTGATCGAAAGGATGATCCATGCCATTGCCGAAGAGCTGGACATGCCCATCCGCAGCCTCGGTTCGACCACCTGGAAGCAGCGGGCGGAAATGGCCGGCCTGGAAGCCGACGGCTGCTATTTCATCCTCAACGCCGCGGCGGTCGTCGGGCGCGATGCCAATGACCTGCAACGGGAAGAGTCGCCCGACCTTGCCGTGGAGGTCGAGATCACGCGAAGTGTGGAAACGAAGCTGCCGCTTTACGCCGCGTTGGGCGTCGCGGAGATCTGGCGCTACGACGGTTCGGCGCTGGAAAGTTGGCGGCTTGGCCCGGACGTGCAATACGCCCAAGCTGAGCGCAGCCTCAACCTGCCGTTTCTGAAGCCGGCGGACTTGGAGCCGTTTCTCGAAGCCAACCACGACGACGAGACCCGCTGGATCAAGGGGTTTCGCCAGTGGGTGCGCGAGCAGTTCCGTCCCGGAAAGGCTGGACCATAACCGTGGGGCGCGGCAAAGTAGTAGGCACACTCCGTGTGCCGCAACCTTTGGCGACTTCGCCAACATGGAACCTCAAGGAGTCGATGATGGCCACGGTCGAACAACTTCCCGCACAAGAACAAGTCGAGCAGTTCGCCCCCAGCGAGAGCATCGTCCTCAAGAACATTCCTTGGGCGCTGTACGAAGCGTTGCGCGACGTGGAGGAAAACTGGCATCTCAAAATGACCTACGACGACGGAGTGCTGGAACTGATGTCACCATCCGCGAAACACGAGACGCTCAAGACGCGGATTGGCCGATTGATCGAGGTTCTGACGGAGGAACTGCGGATCCCCATCGAGTGTTTCGGCTCCACGACTTGGAAACGCCCGATGGGCTGTCGCGGTTTGGAGGCCGACACATGCTATTACATCCGCAACGAACCGTCGGTGCGGGGCAAAGAGGACGTCGATCAAGACGTCGATCCGCCTCCTGACCTGGCCATCGAGATTGAAGTCTCCCGGGAGGCCGTGGCCAAAGAGCCGATCTACGCCGGCCTGCGCGTGGCCGAAATCTGGCGCTGTGGCGACAAATCACTGCGTTGCTTTCACCTGGCGGCCGGCGGCGAATATATCGAGCATGAGATGAGCTTGAACCTGCCTTTCCTCCGGGTCGCGGACCTGTTGCCGTTTCTTGCGCGCCGCCGGGGGATCGATTCGAATGCCTGGATTGGCGGGTTCCGCGCTTGGGTCCGCGAGCAGTTCCGTCCCGGAAAGGCGGGACCGCTTCAGGGCTAGGATGGGCAACTTCGGCTACCCATCAAAGCCAAAGCACGTCTGACAGAGCATTCGTGCCGCGGCCGTCACTTCGTACCACGGTTGAAGCCCTTGTTGAAGCTCGACGCCCCGCCGGTGTCGAACGCGACCCCGGCGCGTTTCGTCAGTTGGCGCAGCGCCTTCTCGAAGAATTGCACGCGGTACTGCGGCCTTCGACGGGCCCAGAGAAAGGCGGTATTGACCAGATCGGCGGGTAAGTCGCCGTCGCCGACTTGCTGTTCGACGACGGCGAGAAAGTCGAATTCCTGGGGCCGCATGGCGCGCAGCCCTTTTTCCAGTTGCACCTTGAGCGTCACTTGGGGACCGGTCGTGCCGTCGGCGGCCGTGGCGGGCCGGCGAGCCAGCGTCAAACCGGCCAAGAGGGCCGCGCCCAGCGCCAGGCCGATACAGGTACGGAGCATCAGTTTCGCCTCCTTGACGGGGGAACGGATTCGAGGGCGGATTCGCGAAAGAGAAAGGCGGGCGTCTTGTAACCGAATTCCACCGCGGCGGCAAGAGCGATTTTCCAGCACGCCGTGCGTAGCGGAATTCGTGAGAATTCCGGCCGTAACTCGTGATGACGACCTCACCGGCCGGATTAACAGCCCTCCGGTCTCGACAAAGCCCAGCGCTTCCAAACGCGATACCACTTCGCGCGGCTTCAGCACCGGCAGCTTGGGCTTGCGTCAGGTCACCTCACCTCCAGAACTCCCGGAATCCTACTCGTAGCGCCTGTCGGCCGCGTTTGTGGGATGCCATCCGATTCCGCCGGGTACAGCGCTTTTGTTACCCGAATTTGAACCAGCCCCCAAGAATCACTTGGCCGCTTGCCGCGCCGGCTCGACGGCGGGCGGGGCGAACTTGCGGATCTCCTGGGCGTTCTCGCCGTTCCACTCGAACAAGATGCTGTCCTGCCCGCCGGCCACATGGATCTTGCCGTCGGGCGTGGTCGCCGTGCAATACATGAAATCGCCGCCGCCGGCATAGTTGCGCACGTTCTGAGCGTTATCGACGTTGTGCAACCGCACCGTCTTGTCGCCCGAACTGGTCAATACGAATGAACTGGTGCCCACGAACTGGATCGACGTCACCTCTTTGGTGAAACCGGCGATCGTGCGGAGCTGGTCGCCGGTGACGAAATCCCAGACTTTCACCACGTTGTCGGCGCCGCAACTTGCCAGTACCTTGCCGTCGCCACGCCAACGCACGCCCAACACATGGTGCGTGTGGCCCTCGAACGAGCGGACGAACTTGCCCGTCGCCGTTTCAAACACCTTCACGAACTTGTCGGCGCCGCAGGAAGCAAGCAAGTTGCCCTCGGGCGAGAAATCCACGCCCAGCACCGTGTCGCTGTGGGCGTCGGTGAAGTCGCGGGCCAACGTGCCGTCGGCCGTGTTCCAAAGCTTGAGTTCGCCCGAACGCGATGGATCGCCGCCGCCCGAGGCCAGCAGCTTGCCGTCAGGGCTGAAATCCAGCGCCGTCACGCGGTCGATCAAGGGCGAATTCATCGCGCCGCCAATCGTCCGCTCCCAAAGCCATTCGGGCCCGGCGTTGAAGACGACCGCGCTCTTGTCGGCCGAGGCCGCGATCAGCTTGCCGTCGGCAGCGTAGGCCACCGCCAAGACCGCGCCCAACTGCCCGGCGTAGATCTCCCCGGCGGCGCCCGTCTCGGCGCTGAAGGTATGCACCAGCTTGTCGTCGCCAGCGGCGGCCAATTCCAGGTTGTCGCTCGAAAAGGCCACCGTGCGAAAGGGGAGTTCCGTGGCGGCGGCGGCCTTCTTGGCGGCCTCGAGGTCGGCCTCGCGCTGTTTGGCGCGCGCCTCGGCGGCGACCTTGGCGGCCTGGGCCACGGGTATCGAGTCGGTCGCGCGCTTGGCCGCGGCGTTGGCCGCATCGAGCGCCTTGTCGGCGGCCGTTTTGGCGGTCTCGGCGTTCTTGAGGGCCGTTTCGGCCTCGGTCGCGGCCTTGGTCTTGGCCGCCGCGTCGTCGCTGGCCGGCTTGAGCTTGGTCGCCGCGTCCACGGCGGCCTTGTCGGCCACGACCATCGCATCCTGGGCCGCCTTGAGCTTGGCCGCCGCGTCCACGGCCGCTTTGTCGGCCACAACCATCGCATCCTGCGCCGTCTTGAGCTTGGCCGCCGCATCGGCCGCCACCTTGTCGGCCGCTTCCTTGGCCTTGGCCAGATCCTTGTTGTTGGCGTCGCCGTCGGCGGCCGCCTTGGCCTTGGCGGCCGCGTCGACGGCCGCCTTGTTGGCGGCGTCGGCATCGGTAACCGCCTTGGCCGCGGCCACCTTCGCTTCGTCGGCTTTCTTGGCTTCGGCCGTGGCGTCCGTAGTCGCCTTGGCCGCGGCGAGCTTCGTTTCGTCGGCCTTTTTCGCTTCAACCGTCGTATCGGCCGCCACCTTGTCGGCGGCCAACTTGGCGTCGGTCGCCACCTTGGCCGGGGCGATCTTCTCGTCGCGGGCCTTGACTGCGGCGGCCACCGCGTCGGTGGCTTTTTTCACGTTGTCGGTCTCGGCCTTCATGGCGGCTTCCGCCGCGGCCACGGCGGCGGTGTCCGCGGCCACCAGGCCCTTGTGGGCGGCCAGGCTGCGTTCGACCTCGGCGGCCTGGAATTGGGCGCGATAATCGCCCTTCATTTCGGCGACCTGCTGGAAGTTCTGCGCGTTCCAGAGACGCGCCAGGTTGCCGCCGCCGACCGACGCGATCCGCAACCCGTCGGGGCGCACCGCAATGGCGGCCACCGGCGCGCCGTGGTTCATCTGCTGGATCGGTTGGCCGTTGTCGGTGTTCCAAATCCGCACCGAGCCGTCCTGGCTGCCCGAGACGATTTGCGTCGGGGCCGTGGGCAACGTGGCCAACGACGTGACGGGCTGCGCGTGGCCGGCGATCTGCTTCACTGCGGCCAGCGGCCAAACGCGCACGGTGTTGTCGGCCGCGGCCGAGATGACCAGGTCTCCCTTTTCACCCGCCGCCGCCAAGGCGACGACCGCGCCCGCGTGCTCGGCGAAGCGTTGCTCCAGCTCGCCCGTGACGACGTTGAAGGCCAAAACCTCGGCGGCATTGGCGCCGGCGCCGACCACGCGCAGGCCGTCGCCCGAAAACGCGACTCGCTTGACGGGCGCGGTGAAGCCGGCCAATTGCGGTTTGGCCGCCGGCGAGCCGTCGGCGTTCCACACCCGCAGCAGGTTCTCTTCGGCGGCACTGGCCAAGAACTTGCCGTCGGGGCTGACGGCGAGCGCGTTGACCGCCGCGCCGGCCGCCGCGCTGAAGCGCTGGGCGCCGTCGGCCGCTTGAAAGCCGCGCAGCGTGGCGTCGGCCGAAGCGGTGTAGATCAGGGCGCCGTCGAGGTTGTAGGCCAGCCCGCTGATCCGCTGCGCGTGGCCCAACAGTGGCCGCTCGAAATGCAGCGTGCGCAGACGCGCCAACTTATTGCCGCCGCCCACGACCAACTCGTTGCCGGTGGCCGCGAACAGACTGAAGCCAAGGCCTCCCTCGACCGTGAGGCTTTCGATGACGGCCGAACGGGCAACGTCCCACACCACCGCCCGCTGATCGCCGCCGCCCGAAACGAGACGCAGGTTGTCGGCGCTGAAAGCCAACATGCGAACCGGGGCGGCGTGCCCGGCCAGCGTGGCCACCGCGGCGCCGTCGCTGATCGTCAACAGCTTGATCGAGTTGTCGGCCAGCCCCACGGCGATGCGGTTGTCGTCGCGGGCCAAAGCCAACGCCGTGACCACGGCGCCCGGCGAAATCGCGCTCACGGGCGCGCCGTCGGCAGGGTTCCAGGTGCGCACGGTCTGGTCGGCCGAAGCCGAGATGACGCGCGCGTTGTTGCTGGTCATCGCGACCGCCACGATCGGCCCGGTGTGCCCGGCGAAGTTCTTCTGCTCGGCGCCGTCGGCGGCGTTCCAGAGCTTGAGGCTGTTGTCGGCCGAGCCGGAAACGACCTGCCCGCCGGTCGAGTCGAAGGCCACGCCCGTCACCGTTTGCGTGTGGCCGGCGAACTTGCCCAGCGCCGCGCCGTCGGCCAGGTTCCAGGCGCGCGCGGTCTTGTCCGCGGAGCCCGAAGCGAGCCGCGCGCCGTCGGCGCTGAACGCCAAGGCGGTGATCGCCGCGTCGTGCCCCAGCAGGGTCTTCACGACCGTCCCAGCCGCCAAATCGCGGACCAGAATCGCCGGCTTGCCGCCGGACAGACCGGCGCTGGCCAGGAACTTGCCGTCGCGGCTGACGGCCGCCACGGTGGCCGCGGCTTCATCGGCGCCGCCCTCGCCCGCGCCGGGTAGCGGCTTGGGCGCCGCGGCGTCGAGCTTCCAGATCGAAAGCGTTCCGTCGGCGTAGCCCGACACGGCCTGATTGCCACCGGGGTGCAGGGCAACGGCCTCCGGCACGGCGGCGCCGGCCTCGAGCGTGACGACGAGTTGGCCCGCCGCGACGTCCCAGATTCGCACCGTTTTGTCGGCGCCGGCGCTGGCCAGCCGGGCGCCGTTGGCCTGAAACGCCAGGCTGGTCACGGCGCCTTGGTGTCCGGCGAGGGTCTTGGCCACCTGACCGGTGGCCAGATCGACGAGTTGAATTCCGCCCTCGGCGCCGGCGATCGCCAAGAATTTTTTGTCGGGGCTGACCGCCATCACCGTGGCGGGCGCCGGCAGACCGGCCAACGTGGGCGCGGCGGCGGCCGGCGTTTTCCAGAGTCGAATGACGTTGTCGGCGCCGCCGGTGGCCATGAGCGAACCGTCGCCCACCAGCGTGAGCGCCTGCAAGGCGTTGGGCGTGTCGATGCGTCCCGCCCCAGCGCCGTCGGCGACGTTCCAGACGCGCAGCGACTTGTCGGCCGACGCCGAAACGAGCTTCGCGCCGCCGGGCAGAAAGCGAAGGCCCGTGATCGGCCCGGTGTGGCCCGCCAGCGTCTTGGCCGCCTGGCCGGTCGTCAGATCCCAGAGTTTGATGCTGTTGTCGGCGGCCGCGCTGGCCAGCCACTTGCCGTCGGGGCTGACGGCCAAGCTTCCCACGGCTTCGGCCGAAGCGGCTTCAAGCGTCGCCGCGCGCACGTCGCGCGGGCGGCGCCAGAGCTTGATCGTGCGATAGCCGCCGGAGGCGAGCATCGATCCGTCGGCGCTGAACGCCAGCGACTGGATCAGATCGAGATCGGCCACGCCCGGCTTTTGGTAAACGCCCGACTTCAGCAGTTCGGGGTCGGTCAGCTTGCACACGAAACGGCCCGTGGGCAGGTGGTAGATGAAGATCTGGTTGGCGCGTCCGCAGGCGGCGTATTGCCCGTCCGGCGTGACGGCCACCGCGTAGATCGGGTTCACTCCCGGCGGCAGCGGCTGCCACTCGACTTGGTCGGCCTGGCCGCTGACGGTCCCGGTGGCGCCCTGGTCGATCCAGAGTTTGAGCAGGCCCAATTCTTCGGGCTTCAAGCGCGGCGCGGCGACCTTGTTATCCTTGGGGGGCATGATCGAATCGACCTTGCCCGTCGCGCGCCCCAGCAGCAGGCTCTCGGCGCCGTTCTTGGGCACGACCCCCGGCCCGCCATCGCCCCCTTTGAGTATGGTCGCGGGAGTTTCCAGAATGAGCTGGCTTTCCTTGACCGTCGCGTTATGGCAGGCCAGGCAGCTTCGCTTCAACAGCGGCAGGATCTCGCGTTCAAAATCGACCGGCGTATCGCGCCGGATTTCCGCGACGGCGGTCGGCTGGTCGTCGGCGCCGGCGCGGCCGGAGCAAAACGCAAGGCCCAGAACCGCGATCAAAACAGTTCGTGTCAATACAGTTCGCCGCATGGTCAGGTTCCTGCGTTAAGGTCTGTAAGGTGTTACTCGTTCCCACACTCCGCGTGGGAACGTCTCTTCGGCCGCTCCGCGACCTCGTTCCGGTTCCGTGCGCCGCCAACACTAACCCGCGGCGCAAGCAAGGTAAGTCCAACACTGGGCCTTGCTTGCGCCGCGGGTTAGTGTGGGACCACGAATAATCCGGGCCAGCGTGGGCTTTAGCCCACGTCCGTGGTGGGCGGTTCCCACCCTACTTCTCCACTTTTTCGATCACGATCGGCACGACCTGCTCGGCCGCTAGTTTTTGGCCATTGAACGTGGCCGTGGCCTTGACGGCCAGATTATGGTTGCCGGGCGTGGCATTGGCCGCGGCCACGATCACAAGCTTGCCTTCGTTTTGCCCGGCGGCGACCATGACTTTGTCGATTTTCAGTCCGGCGACTCCCGCCGGCAGCGCGACTTCCAATTCGATCGCGTCGGCGTAGGCGTAAAGCCGCGTGAGTGCCACCGGAATCTCCACCTGCTGCCCCTGTTTGAGCGCCGCGGCGGGCGGTGTCACGGCCAGCGTGATCGGCGCCGCGGTGATCTTGAGCGTGGCCGTGGTCGAAGGCCAGAACAAGGCAATATCCTTGGGCGCGGCGGCGGCCGTGGTGTCGGTGGCCCGCTTGTCGGCGATGGACTTGAGATCCACGGCGGCCTTGGCCTTGGCCGTGGCTTCGACGGCGGCCTTTTCCGCGGCCGCTTTCGCCTCGGCGGTGGCCTTGGCCTTGGCCGCCGCGTCCAACGACGCCTTGTCGGCCGCCACTTGGGCCTCGGTCGCCGTCTTGGCCTTGGCCGCCGCGTCGGCGGCGGCCTTGTCGGCGGACTCCTTGGCCTTGGCGAGCTCCTGATTGTTCGCGTCGACGTCGGCGGCGGCCTTGGCCGCCAGCGCCTTGTCGGCCGCGGCCTTGGCCTCGTCGGCGGCGGTCTTGGCGGCCGTATCGGCGGTCGCTTTCACCGTCGCCGCGGCCTTGGCCGCCGCGTCGGCGTCGGCGGCGGCCTTGTCGGCCGCTTGCTTCGCCACCTCCGCCGCTTTGGCGGCTTCCGCCGTCTCGACGGCCAGCTTGTCGATCTCGGCTTTCGCCTTGGTCGCGGCTTCGGCCGCCGCGACGTCGCGCTTGTATGCGACGGTGCTCTGCACCTGCAAATAGATCGTGTAGCTCCCCAGGGGCGCGTTCTGATTGATCTGGACTTCAAACTTTCCTTCATTGGTATTCGGGTCGAACGCCAGCGGCTGCGGCTGCACGCTCGCCGGCAAACCCAATGCCGTGAGCGTCAGGTTGCCCTTGATTTCACCGCGGCGCGTGACCTTGACCGGAATTTGCAGCTTGCCGGCCCGCGACATCTCCCAAGTCTTGCTCTCGCCCAACTCGACCTGAAACGGCGCGACGTCGTGCGCCGTCACGGCCAGCGCGAAACCGCGCGCGAGACGGGCGCGCGCCGGCACGGGCGGCTGGCCGGCGGGCGACGAGGCTTGCAGCACGGTGCCGGGCCGAGCGGCGCGGACCACGTCGGCCGGGCCGACTTTGGCGCGGCCTACGATCTGAATCGCGCCGGCCCAAGCCGGGGCCTGATCGGTGGCCGTGAGCACCAGCGTCGCGGCCGATTGCCCGCCGCCGATTAGCACCGGCGCCGCCGCCACGCCTTCGGGCAGCCCTTCGGCGGAGACGACGATGTCGCCTGCGAAGCCGTCGCGGCGGAACGCCATCACGTCGATCCGCTCGGCGCCGCCGCGCCGCAAGAGCGGGTTCCAGGGTCGGGCTTCGAGCTTGTTGTTGGCCGGGTAGGTCGCCACCGCCGCCAGGCGGAAGTCGGGCTGCTCGCGGTGGATCGACAGCCGGTAGACGTGCCGCGGATCGCCCCGCGCGCCGAAATAAAGATCGCGGACCAGCGCGCGGTAGGTGCCGTCGCCCGGCACGGCGAAGCGGAAGGCGGCGTCGGAACTGGCCGTGTTGTAGGCGATGCCGCCGATGTTCGTCGCGTCGTCGTCGAGATCCACGATGTCGGCGACTTGCTCTTCTCCCTTGTCGTTCTTGGTCACGCGCTGCAACAGCACCGCCGGATCGACCACTTGCCCCAGACGCTGGGCCATGATTTCGATCCAGTAGACTTCGCCCGCCTTGGCGTCGAACTGCAGCCAGTCTTCGTCGCCGCGGGGGCCGAACTGCCCCACGAACTCGCAGGGCAACGTCACCACGTTGGCCTTGGACGGTTCGTCGTTGGGTTCATGCTCGAGCGCCACCGGCGCCGCGGCGAAGCCGATGAACGACGCGTTCGATACGCCTTGCGGCGACGCCAGCCGGTACTCGATGCCGTCGAGCGACGACTCGTTCGGCTCGACAACTTCGCCGATTTCCAACCGCTCGGTCGGCTTGTCGGCCGGCAACTCGATCTCGACCGCCAATTTCTCCAGCCCGCGGCCATCGATCGCCACGCCCTCGGCCGGCGCGCCGCCCGGCAGGTTGCGGCCGTAAATCGTGTAACTGGCTTTCGTTCCCGGCACGCCGCAGGGAGGCAAGATGAAGTCGATGTGCGGCCCGGCGCCGATTACCAGCCGGTAGAAGTACTCGGGCCCGCCGGCATAGACGAAGTCGTAGACTTTGAGCCGATATTCGCCGTCGGCCGGCACGGCCAGATCGACCAGCGGATCGCGGCGGTTGCTGTCGCGGCTCTGGGCCAGTTGCCGTCCGGCGCCGTCGAGAAGCACCAGCGTGGCGTCCATGCGCGAGTCGATGCGCTGCGCCCAGCAGTCGATCACGACCCGTTGGCCGGCCTTGGCGGTGAACTTGTACCAATCGGAGGCCGTCGCGTCGGCGACGCCGTTGACCACCGTGTTCAGTTCGACGGCCATCGCCTTATCGGGCGTGACGTTACCCGCTTGCTCCTTGACCTCCGCGAGATCGCCGACGACGAAGCAGCGCGGGTTGGACATGCCGAACGTGCCGATCGCGCGCACGTCGTACAAGCCGGGCGGGACGTCGGCGGCGATCGTCACGGTGAACTCGTTGAGCAGCGGATCGGGCATGGTTTGCAGCGGCTTGAGCGGAGCCAGCTTGCGAGCCGCGGTGATGCCGGGGTGCGAAAAATAAAGCCGATCGACGCCGTCCAGGTCGCCGCCGGCGGTGATCGTCAGATCAACGGTCGCGCCCCGCTTGCCGCCCGGCGGCGAAACGGCGAACAGTTGCGTCACCGGCAACTGGGCCAGGGCCGGCGCGACGGCGGCCACCTGCGCGATGACCGCGATCACCCAACACATCATGTTGCGGCGCGCCGTCCCTAGGTCTGCCATGTGGGGCCTCCTTGGTTTGGTTGGGTTTGGTGGCCGACGCCAACCGTAGCGTGGGCTTCAGCCCGCGTTCGTTGTGGGCGTCGCCCACTCTACTTGTTGGTTGGCTGGGGAACCACGCGAAGTTATCGTTGGCTGCTGGGACGACGGCGCCGAACGGGGTGGGTGCGGTCTGGCCGCGCTCCGCCCAGCGGCGCGACCGCCGTCGTGTTTATCGGTGGGAGAGAAGTTCGGGGTGTTGGATGGTGCTCACGCGTTGGTGGGTCGTGCGTCAGTAGGGTGGGACCAGATCGCGAAGCGAGCGCAGCCCCACCGTTGCCGCGAGCGACGGTGGGCCGGGAGAGCCACTGCCCCTCCAAAGGCCAGCTTGTCCCACCCTACGTCAGTTACTAATGGTTGAACAAGAACTCCTTCGTGTTCACCAAGGCCCACAGAATGTCTTCATAGGCTTGTTGCTTGTTTTCCACGCGGTTGATGTGGGCCAGGGCCACTTGCATCTCGTCGGCGACCGGGGCCCGAGAGAAGGCCGACAGGTAGAGCGAGCGGATCTTCTCTTCGCCCGTGTGCTTGTCGTCCTTGGCCAACTGGGCCGCGCGCCCTTGAGCGTTGGCCAGCTTGCCCTGCACCTCGGCCGAGTTCAACAGGTGCAGGCTCTGCGCCAGGTTGGCCTCCTGCGAGCGTTCGCACTCGCAGGCGCTGGCTCCTTCCGGCCGGCCGAAGACGGTAAGGAAGTAGGTATTGGCCCCCGTGTCGGGCAATTGCACCGCCCGCGTGCCGGCCGGCAAGCCGCTGAAACCCGTCGTCGAAGCCGTCACCAGGTCGAGCGAATCCAACAGCACCTCGGCCGTCAGCCGCTTGGGATAATAGCGCGAGAAATTCTGCTTGTCGTTCAGGTTGTACTGGTTCGGCTCCGCGCTCAACTGGTAGGTGTTCGACGTCGTGATCGTCCGCAGCAAGTTCTTGAGGTCGAACTTGCCGGCGATGAAGTGCCGCGCCAGCGCGGCCAACAGTTCGGGGTTCGATGCCGGGTTGGTCACGCGCATGTCGTCTTCCGGATCGACGATGCCGCGGCCAAAGATGTGCTTCCAGTAGCGGTTGACCAGCGCCCGGGCGAAGAACGGGTTGGCCGGGTCGGCCAGCCAGTCGGCCAGGGCCTGCCGCGGATCGCGCTCGGGCGCGAGCTTCTCCGGCGCGCCGCCCAAGCCGGTGGGCAACAGCCGTTCGCCCGTCTTGGGGTTCGTGGCCGCCGCCGCCCCGCGGCGATGAAAGATCCGTTGCTCTTCCACCGTCGAGCCCGCTTTGCGCCCCACCTGCGAGAAGAACGCGGCCAGACCGTAATAATCGCGCTGGCTCCATTTCTCGAACGGATGATGATGGCAGCGGGCGCATTGGATGCGCAGCCCCAAGAACAACTGGGCGCAGTCTTCCACTTGCTGGTCGACTTCCTTCACTTCGCGATACCAGACGACCGGCGGGTTTTCGCCGATTTCTCCGGACGCCGCCAGAATCTCGCGTGCGAACTGGTCGTAGGGCTTGTTTTCGTAGAGGCTGTCGCGAATCCAACCGTGGAAGGCGTAGGATCCACGGGTGTAACCCGGCGTGCGGCGGCGGTTGCGCAGCACGGAAGCCCATTTGTTCGAGAAATAGTCGGCGTACTCCGGGCTATCCAAGAGCCGGTCGACCAGCTTGTCGCGCTTGGCCGGATCTTGATCGGCCAGGAACTGTTCGGTCTCCTCGGACCGCGGCAAGCGGCCCGCCAGGTCGATCGAGACGCGCCGGATGAAGGTCGAATCGTCGCAGATCGGCGACGGCGGCACGCCCAGCGTCTTGAGCTTCTTGAACACAAGCTCATCGATGTAATTCTTCGCTACCGGCAGGTTGTCGACCGGCACTCCCAGCGGAATGCTGGCGCGGAACACGCCGACCTGGCCCTGGTAGCGGGCCATGATCGCGACGTCGCCGGTCAAATCGAGCGTTTTCACCAGGCCCGTCGGCGTACACTCGGCCATTTCGCCGTCGTTGGGATCGTAGGTCGCCACACGGGTCACATCCTCGATCGAGCCGTCGGTGTAGTGGGCCAGCACGATGATCTGCTGCTGGCCGCCACGTTGCATCGAGCGCTCGGCGGGCACGACCTCGATTTTGGCCACGATCGGATCGTCGGGCTTACCGTAGGGCATTCCTTGTTCGATCCAGCGCCGGAGCAGTTTGTATTCGTGGGTACTGGCGTCGGTTCGTTGACCACCGCCATGCGGCATCACGTTGATCGGCTTGAGCAACAGCAGGCTGCGGTCGGGCGAGGCGGGGAACAAGCGCCGGCCGCGGCCTTCTTTGACCAGGTGCTCGTAGTCCTCGCCCGGCTCGAAACCCAACAGCGAGAGCTTGAAACCGTTCTGGCCGCTGGCTTTGCCGTGGCAGCCGCCCGTGTTGCAACCCAGCTTGGTGAATACCGGCACGATCTGGTTCGGGAAGTTCACCGGCGTATCGACGATCTGGTGTTCGACGACCATTTCCACGCTGGCGCGCTGGCCGCTCGGGGCCACCGCCGTCACCGTCGCGCGGCCGTCGGTCAGTGGCAGGGCCAGACCGGTCGAATCGACGCTCACGATACCCGCCGGCGCCGTCTCGTAGCTTACCTGGCCGGTAAAGTCTCGGACCTGGCCCGAGCTATATTGTCCGTTGACGACCAATTGCTGCTGGGCGTCTTTTCCGCGGAGTAAAGTGGGGGTTCCGGCCGGGCGACCGGTATCGATGACCAATCCCGCGAGCGTACCGGGGTCGCCCAAGCCTGGGGGCTGGGGACGGGTAGCCGGATTGGCGGCGACATCGGCCCGCGAATTGGCGACGTAAGTGAACAGCAAGGCGGTTGCCAGCGCGGCGCGCGCGGCGTGGGAAATCAGCCGGATCATGCAGGCTCCTTCCGTGTGGTGGGTTCGATCAAGCGAGGAACCGAAGTAGGTGGGCTGAGTCGGATTATCGCATCAACGCGCCTGGATTGCAAGCCTTTTCACAAAATATAGTGATTCGTTGATGCGTTTTCCGCCCCGCAGGGGCGCGGGCATACAGCCTGGGGCGCCAGCCCCAGGAATGTCCCGCGTAAAATGTCGTCCGCTCCGAAGGGGATACTTCCACCAACCGGGTCAGGGCATCCGGATGGGTTCGGCCGCGCTCTTGATCTCCTCAATTCGCGGGTTCAAGCGGTCGGTGGGGAAGGAATCGGTCTCGCCGTCCGCGCTGAATCCCGAATTCCGACCCCCGGACGCCAAATCCGTCGGCATTTCGGCGGGCGATTGCGGGTCGGAAAACGTGTCGCGATCCGCTCCGTGGTTGAACCCCGAATTCTCGTTTTCTATGGTGAAATCCGGCTCTTTTGGCTCCGGCAGGCCGCTCGCTTCGTTCTCCTCGGCTGCTGTTTTGTGCTCCTCCAGGCGCCAAAAGACACGGCTTCCTGGTCCGAAGCCCTTTCGATAGCCCACGGCGCCGGCGATGGCCTTGGCCCGATAGACCACATGCCAGGGAATGCCCGCCTCGTTGGCCGCCGTACCCAACTCTTTGGCGGCCCT
>DATKSN010000083.1:0-25679 GCA_035531595.1 Pirellulales bacterium
GGTGGCGGTCCTGATCGAGGACCTCGGGATCCCGGTCACCGACATCCGGCCGGCCGACGTCCAGGAGTGGGGTGTCGGTCGGTTCACGGCGAGATCGGACGGCGTGCCGATCGACGTCGCCGTCTACGGTCGCGACGCCTCGGACGCCCAGCTGCTGTCGAAGACCGCCCGTTTCCTGCTCTACCGGGACTCGGGGCCGACCCTGACCCTGACCCGCCGGCAGCAGGTGGAGCACGAGGCGTACCTGACCCTGCTGGCCGACCGGGCCGGAGTGCGCGTGGCACGCGTCCTGGCCGCCGGCCCCGCGGGGCCGGCACGCGACGCCCTTCTGGTGACCTGCCCGCCACCGGGTCGCCCGCTGTCCGTCCTGTCCCCGTACGCGGTCCCGACCGATCCGATGGGGACGGTGCCCGGCGGGGACGGCGGGGACGGCGGGGCCGGCGGGGCCGGCGGGGCCGGCGGCGGGCCCGCGCCGGCCCCTTACGTCTGAATTGCAGGCGTGGTTTAGCTTCGATTGACTCAACGCCCTGATTATTCCAGAATCATGCTCACCCGCTAACCTCCTTGTGACTTGACGGATGGAACCGCACCTCGGGATCGACGGCTTCTTGGGAACGCGCGCGTCGCTCATGCTCGACGTCGTCTTCGTGGCCATGTTCGTGGTCGTGCCCGTCCTGGGCTGGAGCGTTTGGCTGGTCAAGTTCCGCCGCAACTTCGCCCTGCACAAGCGGGTGCAGTTCGCACTGGGCCTGGTGTTGCTGGTGGCCGTCGGGCTCTTCGAGGCCGATATGCGAATCAACGGCTGGAGGCCGCGGGCGGAACCCTCCCGCTATTACGAAACCTGGGTGGACCATGCCCTGCGCATCCACCTGGTGTTCGCGGTGACGACGGCCTTGCTGTGGGTGTTTGTCATCGTGCAGGCCCTGCGCCGCTTTCCCAGCCCGCCGGTGCCCAACGAATACAGCCCGAGACATCAGTTCTGGGCCAAGTTGGCCGCGGTCGACATGTTCTTGACAGCGGTGACGGGCTGGGTGTTCTATTGGCTGGCGTTCGTGGCATGACTTCCTTCATGGATACGCTGACGGACTCTGTAGGGAACTATCCACATGCGACGCGTGCTCGAACCCGAAGTGATGGATAGCCCGCTGGAGGCGGCCGACTACGACGCGATGGACCACGCGGCGGTCAACGCGGCGTTCGCAGCCGACTTCTTAGTCGATGCAGCGGCGGCTGGGCTCGATCTGTCCGAACCGGCGGCCGAAGTGCTCGACCTGGGCACCGGCACGGCGCAGATCCCGATCGAACTTTGCACTCGGCACGCGGCGATCCGCCTCGTGGCGATCGACCTGGCCGAGAGCATGCTGGCGGTGGGCCGCCGCAACGTGACCTCGGCCAAACTGGAACCGAGGATCAGGCTGGAGCTTGTCGACGCCAAGCGGCTCCCCTTTGCCGACGGCCGGTTCGCGGCCGTAATCTCCAATAGCATCGTCCACCACATTCCCGAACCGCGGCATGCGCTGGCCGAGGCCATCCGAGTCACGCGGCCGGGCGGACTGATTTTCTTCCGTGATCTGTCGCGTCCACCCGACGACGCGACCGTGCGCCGGTTCGTCGAGACTTACGCCGCGGGGGCCAACGGCCACCAGCGGGCTTTGTTCGACGCCTCGCTCCGAGCGGCCTTGAGTCTCGACGAAATTCGCGCGTTGGTCCGCGAACTGCGGTTCGCCCCGGCAAGGGTGCGCCAGACGACCGACCGGCATTGGACTTGGTCGGCCGGAAAAGGTTGAGCGATGTCCGGCCAGATTAAAGACGGAGGACGATTTGGCGGCCGTCGCGTGGCCGACGCGCAGCTCACCGATTCCGATCTGGTTTTGGCACACTCTTTGCAGTCCTCTTTGAGTTATCCTCTTGCAATCCTCTGTGCGTTGTCATCCGAACGAAGAAAAGTGGGCGGAACTGCTAACGAATGGATCAGCCGGTTCCAGCAATGGCCAATTCGACTCCAATCAAGGCGGGTCAGCGACGGGGCGCCAACGCCTTCGGGCAATGCCTGGTCGTCAAGGTCATATCGCTTTCGGTCAGTGAACGCGGGAAATGGATTTGCCTGGTCGAGCCGTACTCCGATCCCGTTTTCATCGCGGAATCAGAATTCAGCGAACTGCTGCCCGATCGTCCCGGCATCGTTTAGGTGAGCCGTAGTCGCTTGCCAGCCGGATCAACCCTGGGGCGGGGGATTTCCCCTGGGCCGGGTTTTCGGATAACCTTGGAAACATGACAACCCGTATCCAGGGACCGGCCATTTTTCTTGCCCAGTTCTTGCGGGACGACCCGCCCTACGACAACCTTCCTAACCTGGGCCGGTGGGTCGCCGGCTTGGGTTACAAGGGGGTGCAGATCCCCGCCTGGGATTCGCGCGTGATCGACCTGGAAAAGGCCGCCGCGTCGCGTGCCTACTGCGACGACTACCGGGGCAGCCTGGCGGCAATGGGACTGGAGGTCACGGAACTGGCCGGGTATCTCCAGGGGCAAGTGCTGGCCGTACACCCGGCCTACGAGGTGATGTTCCAGGGCTTTCACCCACCAGGTTTGAGCGGGCAAGCGCGCACCGATTGGGCCGATGGAGAATTACGCAAGTGCCTGCTGGCCTCGGCCAACCTGGGGCTTTACAACGTGCCGGTCCTGTCCGGCGGCTTTGCCTGGCACCTGATGTACCCTTGGCCGCAGCGCCCCGAGGGAATCGTCGAGGAGGCGTTCGGCGAGCTGGCGCGCCGCTGGCGGCCGTTGTTGGACTTGGCCGCCGACAAGGGCCTCGTGTTCGGCTTCGAGCCGCACCCGGGGTCCGACGTGTACGACGGAGCGACGTTCGAGATGTTCCTCGACCATGTCGACGATCACCCCGCAGCCTGCCTGAACTATGACCCAAGCCACTTTCTGTTGCAACAACTCGATTACCTGGCCTTCATCGAGATCTACGGGCCGCGGATCAAGGGCTTTCACATGAAGGACGCCGAGTTTCGCCCCAGTGGCCGAGTGGGCGTGTACGGCGGCTACCAACCGTGGTCGAAGCGAGCGGGCCGGTTTCGCTCGCTCGGCGACGGTCAGGTGGATTTCAAGCGAGTCTTCACGCTGCTGACGTTGGCGGGCTTCGGCGGCTGGGCGGTGCTGGAGTGGGAATGTTGCCTGAAAAGTCCCGAACAGGGAGCGGCGGAGGGGGCCGCGTACATTGTACGCCATTTGATCGAGACGACCGCGGTGGCCTTCGACGATTTCGCTGGCGGTAAGACCTACGCCGCCGCGAATCGGCGGATCCTGGGGTTGGACGTGGGATGATTGCTTCAACGAAGGGCGGACGAGGCGCCCGGGGCATCGCTTAGGCTCTGCCCCAGCCACCGTGATTCTCGACCGCGTGAAGTATGGTTACGCTTGCGCGGCCCATCGCAGTGCCTGCAAATAGGGGACGGGGTTGGCGCCGAGGGCATTGAGCACGGTGCCGCCGGCGGTGAAACAATGAGTCACCCAAGTGGGCTTTCCATAGCGTTCCAAGGCCGCGCCGCCTTCGCCGCCTCCCACGTAGACCTCAACTCCCGCATCGGTCATCCGTTTCAATTGGGCCACGAAGCGCCGCGTGCCTTCCTCGAAGCGGGGGTCTTCAAACATGCCGAAAACACCGTTATGGAAGGCAACCGCCGGGCCGCCGGCCGCCTTGGCTTCTTCAATGAACGCGCCGATCCGCCGCTCGAACAGGGCGCTGGTCTTGGGCCCCACGTCGAATTGCTGATGGTCCGGCCCGATGCCATCGGATGCGCGGCCGTCTTCGAGTATGAAGTCGCAGGGAAGCACGAACTGAATGCCTTTTTCGCGACCTGCCTCGAGCATCCGGCGGGCCTGGTCGACGCGGTCAGGGGGGATGAAATAGGGCTTGTCCCGCTGCGCGGGATCCTGGGCCACGCCCATATGGAACTCGATCCCCTCGATTTGCGAGGCGGCCTTCTTCAGCGCCATGGCCAGCGAGCCGGCCGTGAACACCCAGCCGATCGTGCCGCGCCCGATCATCGCTTCCAGGTCGTCGAGCTTGTCGGTCTTGAGACCGCTGAAGACCACCAAACGGGTCGCTAAGCAGCGGCGCATGGGGCCGTCGAATTCGCCGGCGACGTAGCGACCCAAGGCCACGCGGTCCATTCCAGCCGGCACAATGGTCGTCGAGCTGTCCAGGCTGCCGGCCGAGAGGGCTTCGAATACGTAAACTCTCGCCAGCTTGTCGGCGAATTCGTTGGCGCATTGCGTCAAACGGCCGGCCAGCCCTTCGACTTCGGCCGGCGTGGCGTTCCACAGCACCCGCTCGATCGCGTAGCGGCGGGTGTTTTCGAGCAACAGCAAACTCCCCGGCGCCGCGTCGGCCACGGCCCGCGTGACGGCCGCGGGAATGGTCAACGATCGTTCGTCGAGCCAATCGGTCACGAGCGGCACGTCGCAGGCGAGCAACTCGCCGAGCCGCTTGCCCACGGCCGCGAGGCTTCCTTCCGGCTTGCGGCCAACATGACCGAAGATGATTTGCTTCCAACCGCGCCGGCGACCGTGGGCGAGCGTTTCGACCATCGAGCGAAGCCGCACGTCTCCCTCGCCCACCGTGGCGCCCGGCTTGGCGTCGAGATCGCCCCGGACCAGCACGGGTGTGCCGCTGGGCAGGTCGGCGAGCGAATCGAGCCGCGGGATGGCTTGCAGGTAATCATCGAGCGACAAGCAACGAGGGGATGGTTCCGCTCCCAGCAGCGTTCGGCACCAACGCGCCATCGATTCGACCGTCACCGGCATGGTTTCTCTCCGTTTCTTCTTTCAACGGCCCACTCTGTAGGGAACGCCCTCCGTGGCGTTCCGTATCGTGCCAGGCGACGTCGCACCAGCTTCTCGGAACGCCACGGAGGGCGTTCCCTACAGAACCCGATACGATCATCCTAACCTTGGAGCAGCGCGTTGTCATTTCGTGTTTTCTTGAGACGAGCTTAACTTGCGCGCACCACTTCCGACAAGGTCCGGTCGCTCTGGCTCAGTACGGTGAGGAGCAGGGCGAGGGCTTTCAGGATGTCGGCGGCGGGAGCTTCACCGCCGAACCAAAGCCTGCCGCTGGGGCCGCCGCCGGCCAGTGCGCCATGACACCGCATGGCGTCGTCCATGGCGGCCCGCGCGGGGTCGCTGAAAGCGACTCGCCCACCCACGGCGTTGATCCGCTCGGCGAGTCTCGCGCTCGCACCGTGTTCCAAAACCAGCGCCGCGCCGGGGCGCGAAGCGAGCAATCGTTCGGCGATCAAGCACAGCCATTCGTCGTGACGGACCTCAAGGCCCTGCTGGTCGACGAGCCGGCACGCTTCGCCGTCGCCGTCGATCCAAAGCCCGAAATGGGCATCCGCGGCGCGCACGCGCTCGGCCAGTCCGCGGCGCGCCGTCGCCTGCCCGTCCGGCTTCAATTCTTGCAATACCTCGCAAGCACTCTCGGCTGACAATCGCCGCAGGTAGCCAACCAGCGGCTGGCACCGGGTGTCGAGCACGAACCGCAACGGCCGCAGGCCGTGAAAGTGATCTTTCCAGCCGGCCAGGTATCCATCACCGGGCTGGAAACGACCCAAACCGCCATAAGTACGGCTGGGCCGATCGACGCCCGCCTCGTAATGTTCGCGCATGCGAGCCAGTTCCGCTCCGGCTGAAAGCGGCCGGCCGCCGTCATGCCAGAACTTGAGGCCGATCATTTGCGGCTCGTCGCCCGCGTTGCCGACCAGCACTCCGCCGGCGGCGCCCAGATGGTGGACGGCCCAAGCGACGCATGGGGCGGTCGCGGCGCCCAGGTCGATCACGCGCCGCCCGGTCCAACGTATCCCCTCGCAGGCGGCGGCCACCAATTCGCTCGTCAGCGGCCGGCCGTCGCCGGCCACGACCACGTCAGCGGTCGCCTGGTTCCGCTCGGCGCCCTGGCGCGGCAAGCCGAGCGCGAAGACCGCGGCCAGCTTGCGGGTCACGGGCGCGGTCAGCGTGTTCAAGTAAACGCCCTCGACGCCTTCGGCGGTGAACAACGAAAGGTCGCGCCCGCCTCGTCGCGTCTGGGCCAGCAGTTTGACGAATTGCGGCGAGAGCGTGCCGGTGTCGTCGCGGTGAGCGCAGCCGCGGCACTTGGGATAGAAGCTCGCCAAACGAGCGAGATGCACCGCCCCGCTGATCGGGTGCGATTCACCGGGGCATCGGTAATCGGTCGATGGTTCGGTGAGCATGCGAAGGCCGGCGCGATGGGCGAAATGGCTTGCCCGGATGATTCATGGTCTCACACGAACCCGCAGCGCAAGCAAGGCCCGGAACTCTAGGTGGGTTGGCCGCGATGGTCAAGATCAGCACGCAAGCAAACCCAGCGTCGTGGCCGGTTATGCTTCACGCGGACGACAACGAGACCGAGACATTGTGCCACGAGAAAGCGGTGGCTGGTGGCAGAGCGTAAGCGATGCCCCGGCTACGCCACGCGGTTCAGGAACAAGTTCAACGTGATGTGGGCCTGCCCCTGGTGGTGCGCCTCGTGCCAGCCGATGATGTAAAGCACGTCGCGGATCGTCAGCTTGCGGTCGGCCAACGCCTGGGGGATTTCGCCCAGCCGCTCGTCGCCGAAATGACGCAGCGTCTCCAGCAAGTGGTTCCGCGAATCGGCGAGAACACGGCGGATCGTCGCCGGCTCCGGCACGTCGTCGTCGGGCGTGCTGCCGCCGCGAAAGCGCGGCCAGAGATCGGTGAAGGCGCCGGACTTCTCCGGCATCAAGCGTTCCGTGGCGAAGATCTCCTCGGTGACGCCGATGTGCAGCAATTGCCAACCGATGTGCGCCCGTCCCGGACCTGGACGCCAGGCCAACGCCACGCGCGGTTCGGGCTGCGCCTCGATCTTGTCGAGCAGGCCCAGCGTGCGCTGGCGATAAAAATCGTAACTCCGCATGAATGTCTCGGCGATGCTCACGAAAACCTCCCGTTTCCTGAATGACCTTGCCATGGTTTTCGTCAAAATACCCGTTCGTCGCGGCGTCGGCAATCCTGTTCTTGTTCCCATTGTTCCGTCCTCAATTTTTCTGTCTTGACTCCGGGATGCCCGCCAAGCGAGCCCTTGTGGCCCGTTGGCGATCAGCGGGGTGTTGGTTACAATCCATTCCCGCCGCATCCCAAACGAAAGGCAACCCGTGATCCGACCGACCATTCCCGCCGATCAGTACCCCCTTGTCGACCTGGCACGCGAGACGGGCGTTTTCAAGCCGCTGGAGATCGACGCCCTTGAGGAAGTGCTGATCGACTACCATGCCACGACCCACGCGCACGGGCACCGTTCGGTGACCTACGAGGACAACGGAACGATCCTGGGTTTCGCCTATTTCGCGCCCGCCGCCATGACCGACCGCTCTTGGTATCTCTACTGGATCGCGGTCAGCAAACGGACCCAGGCCAAGGGCATCGGCGGCACGCTCTTGAAATTCGTCGAGGACGACATTCGCCATCACCAGGGCCGGCAACTGCTGATCGAAACGTCGTCGCTGCCGCACTACGAACTGACGCGGAAGTTCTACCTCAAGCACTGCTACCAAGAAGCGGCCGTCGTGCCCGACTATTATGCGCAAGGGGACCACATGGTGGTCTACCGGAAGACGTTTGGGGAATAAGGAGAAAGGAGAAAGTCAGGCGGAGCGTGGGAGCAGGAAAACACGTTCTCCTTTTTCCTTGTAACTTTCTCCTTTTTCTCTCACTTGGCCGACGCCAGTTGCGTGCTCGGCGCGAAGCGGCCCGCGTACTCCAGGTTCTTGAGGAACTTGCTGGCCGGGATGTACACGTCGGGGCTCATCTGGTGAATAAGCGAGTGCAGGTGGTCGGACATCGTCGTGGCGGCCTGCTCGATCTGGCGGTAGTTTTCGGTTCCTAGACCGGCCTGGCTCGGATCGGCGTCGCGGGCCACGAACAGCGTTTCAATCCGCGTCCGATCAGCGGCGAATTCGTCGCCGGCCAAGATCGAGGGCCAAGCGAACACACCGCGGCTTGGATCCCACTCGGCGGGCGAAAGCTTGTTGGGAATGCGGGCTCCTTTTAACTTTCTCCTTTTTCCCTCACTTGGCCGACGCCAGTTGCGCGCCCGGCGCGAAGCGGCCCTCGTACTCCAGGCTCTTGAGGAACTTGCTGGCCGGGATGTACTCGTCAGGGCTCATCTGGTCAATGCGAGAGTGCAAGTGGTCGGACATCATCGTGACGGCTCGCCTGATCTGGCGGTAGTTGTCAGTTCCTAGACCGGCTTGGCTCGGATCGGCGTCGCGGGCCCCGAACAGCGTTTCAATCCGCGTCCGATCAGCGGCGAATTCGTCGCCGCCCAATACCGGCGGCCATGTGAACACGCCGAGGCCTGGATCCCACTCGCCAAGCGAAAGCCGGTTGGGAAGGCGGCCAAGGTTGTCGGCGGCGTACTGCTCCGGAGTATAATGCGGACGCATCGCGGCCAGGGAGGCGCGCTCGCTGGCGTTTTGCCGCCGCATTTCAAAATAGGTCTGCTCGTATTTCAGGTGGTTGTCCAGCGACATGCTGTAGGCCTGCTGATAGTTGATCGCCGCTCTCGAAGAGAGTTGGTTGAATTGCCCCATGCCCATGAGGATGCCCCCAGGGCTCCAGCCGCTCAAACCGTAGCCGCCTCCGCCGCGACGGCGCTGTGCCTCCGTGGAACTGGTCCCAACGAACAAAGCGCCGACGATCACGGCAGCCATCACGCATCGAGCGGACATGGTCTTCACCTTCATCAATGTCGGGTAATCTCGCACGGGCCTACCCCTTGCCAACGGTTCGCACGCCATCATACCAAATACCAACCAAGGCGGCACAAGAAAAGACCTCGGAGAAAGGAAAAAGTCGGCCACCTGAGCGCGGAGCAGGAAAACACTTTCTCCTTTCTCCTTGTGACTTTCTCCTTTTTCTCTCTCCTTTTAACTTTCTCCTTTTTCCCTCACTTGGCCGACGCCATTTCCGCGCCCGGCGCGAAGCGGCCCGCGTACTCCAGGTTTTTGAGGAACCTGCTGGCCGGGATGTACTCGTCGGGGCTCATCTGGTCAATGAGGGAGTGCAGGTGGTCGGACATCATGGTGACGGCCCGCCTGATCTGGCGGTAGTTGTCGGTTCCCAGACCGGCCTGGTTCGGATCGGCGTCGCGGGCCCCGAACAGCGCTTCAATCTGGGTCCGATCATTGGCGAATTCGTCGCCGCCCAAGATCGGGGGCCAAGCGAACACTCCGCGGCCAGGATCCCACTCGCTGGGCGAAAGCTTGTTGGGAATACGGGCACGGTTGTCGGCGGCGTACTGCTCCGGCGTAAAGTGCGGACGCGCGGCGGCCATCGCGGCCCGATCACTGGCGTTTTGCCGCCGCATTTGGAAATAGGTTTGTTCGTATTTCAAGCGGTTGTCGAGCGCCATGCTGTAGGCCTGCTGGTAATTGATCGCCGATCTTGAGGTGAGTTGATCGTATTGCCCCATGCCCATGAGGATGCCCCCAGGGCTCCAGCCACCCAAACCCCTGCCCATCCCCATGCCCATGCCCATCCCTATACCCATACCCATGCCATAGCCGTATTGGGCCTCAACGGAAGGGACCGAAACGAACAACGCACCCAAACTTGCGGCAATCATCAAGCATCGAGCGGACATGGTCTTCACCTTCATTTTCGACGGGCAATCGTTCATGGGCTTTCCATTGCAAACGGGTTGAATTCCATCATACCAACCAAAGCGGCGCAAAAACACCCTTTCCTCGCTTTCAACCCGCACGACCCGCACGGTCGCGGCGCCTCATCTGTTTTACGTTGTAGGCTTGGTAAAGGTTCGCCCGGATTATTCATGGTTCAGGTGAAACGAGCGCAGACTGCCGTTTTACACTAACCCGCGGCGCAAGCAAGGTACGTCCAACACCGGGCCTTGCTTGCGCCGCGGGTTAGTGTGGGGGCCATGAATAATCCGGGCTGGGCACTGCCCGCCAACCCAACTCCCTGGCCAAAACACCATGAACACGACCGCCGTCGCCGAAAAGCCACTAAGTCTTTTGTCCGCAATCCTTTCCGACGAGAGCTTCAAACCGTCGGAACCGGCGACGCTGGCTGACACCGGCCTCAGTGACTCGCTGATCGACTCGCTGGTCTCGAAGTACCTGTCGGTCGTGGGAACGGCCAGCGGACGCGGCATTGCCGACCACCTCTGCCTCCCTTTGGGGGTCGTCGAAGAACAGCTCCAACGTCTCCGCACGCGCCAGATGTTAGCCTACAGCGGGTCAGCCCCGCTCAACGATTATTACTACCACTTGACCGACCAGGGGCGCCAACGGGCGCAGACGTTCCTCGACGCTTGCGCCTATGTCGGGCCGGCGCCGGTGCCTTTGATCGAGTATGTGCTGTCGGTCGAGGCCCAGTCGATCCGCGCCGAAGCGCCCAAACGGGCACAGCTCGAAAGCGCTTTCGCCGACATTTCAACCGAACCAGCGGTCTTCGACAGCCTGGGTCCGGCGGTCAATTCGGGGGCCGGGCTTTTCCTCTACGGCGCGCCGGGCAACGGCAAGACGACGCTCGCCGAACGGGTGACTCGCTGTTTCGGCCAGCACATCTGGATTCCCCGCGCGATCATCGAAGACGGCCAGTTGATCAAGCTCCATGATCCGGCCTATCACGAGGCGGTGGAAAGCTCGCAAGAAAGTTTCCTCAAATCGAACGACCACGACCGCCGTTGGGTCAAGATCCGCCGGCCCACCGTGGTCGCCGGCGGCGAACTGACGATGGACTGCCTCGAAATCCGCCACGATGCGAAAAGTAACGTTAGCGAGGCCCCTTTGCAGCTCAAGAGCAACTGCGGCTCGCTGTTGATCGACGACTTCGGGCGCCAGCGGATGGAGCCGGCCGCTCTGCTGAACCGCTGGATCGTGCCTTTGGAAAAGCGCTACGACTTCCTGACGTTGGCGTCGGGCAAGAAGATTCAGGTTCCCTTCGAGCAACTCATCATCTTCTCGACCAACCTCGATCCGGAGGATCTGGTCGACGAGGCGTTCTTGCGGCGGATTCCGTACAAGGTCCACATCGCCGACCCGTCGGAGGAGGAATTCCACCGCCTGTTCGCCCAGGGCGCTGGGACGTTGGGCTTCGAGTACCGCCGCGACGCCGTCGAGGATCTGCTCGCCAGGCACTACCGGCCCGTCCATCGCTGCCGCCGCCGCTGCCACCCGCGCGACCTGCTCGGGCAGATTCGTAATTACTGCGCTTACAACGACCTGCCGCTGGAGATGCGGCCCGAGTACTTCGACCATGTGGTGAAGAGTTACTTCACCGTCGTCAAGGCGACTTGAGTTGGATCGGAACCTGTTCGATCTTGGCGGCAAGGATGAAGTCGTTTTCCGACAGTCCGCCGATGGCGTGGGTCCAAATCTCGATGGAAAGCTTGCGATAGCCTTCCAGGTGCAAGTCGGGGTGGTGGCCCTCGGCCTCGGCCAGTTGAGCCACGCGGTTGAAGAAGTCGAGTCCGGCCATGAAGTTCTTGACCGTCCAATCCTTGCGAACGCGTTGGCCCTCGTGTGTCAATCGCCAGCCGGGAAGGTTGTCCAACTGGGCCTGCGCATCGGCGGGGGCGCAGGGAGGCACGCCCCCCTCGCAGGGAAGGCACTTCTTCCGCGCCAATTGATCAACCGTTTGGGCTGCCATGATGGGACCTCCGGGGTGAAAAACCCGATTTTGACATGGAAACCGCGAATAGCAAGCGGATTTCCCGGTTCGCCGGGAGTGCCATTCGTCATGCCGCCAATGCTCGCCATTCACGGCGGTGGCTGGGGCAGAGCCTAAGCGATGCCCCGGTCGCTATCCTGACAGAGCATTAGTAGGTGACCGGACACGGCCGAACATGGTTGGCGGTCAGGTGCGGCAGCCAGAGGGCCTTGTCGACGAGTTCCAGCAGCACTTGGGGATCGAATGGCTTGCGCAGATAATACGTGCCGCCGGCGGCATGCGCTCGTCGGACCACGTCGGGCACTTGAGCGCCCGACAGGAAGATGACCGGCGTTTCCGCCAAGGGGGCGATCGACCGCAGCCGCTCGCAAAGCTCCAGTCCGCTCATGCCGCCCAGGTCGATGTCCGACACGATCAAATCGGGCGTTTCCCGCCGCGCCAATTCCACCGCCGTCTCGGCGTCGCGGCAAGCACGGCAGGTGTAATCGGTCGCGAGGAGCGCTGTCGCCACTTCGTCCAGGATGTGCGGCTCATCGTCGATCAGAAGTAAGCTGGCGGATTGGCGGGTGAAGTCGAGCATGGGATTGGGTCCGAGCGGGGTTGTTCCGGCGCGCGTCGGCCGGACGACCGACTTTAGCCGACGGAGATTGGTCTTTCTTTCGACTCAAGACGGGCCGCAAAATGACCCTGCTTTCGCTGGTCTTCGCAATCGGCAAATCCGGCATGACCGTCAGGCATCGGGAGTGTCGAGGATGCGTTGCAACCGCTCGGCGAGCAGCGGCGGGAGCTTGGCGAGCCAAGTCCGGTCGATCAGACCAACGCCGATCAAGTCCTCGACGTGGACCTGGTCTTTGCGCCGGTTCGACAGCAACTTCATGTGGACAAGCGCCTCAAGCGTGATGACGCGAAGTGGTGCTCTCGACATTGCCGTCGCGCGGTTAGACGCCAGCGACAGTCCCAGTTCTCTGGAGGGGGCTTTGCCGTCTCCGGGAGAAACCAGATCGATCAGGATAACCCGCCCACACCGCATCAGCAAGGGTATCCAGCAGAGTCGACGGGGAAGCCTGGTTGCCTGACGATCAAAGCGAGTGCTGCAAAGCGCCGATACCCACCGCGTCGCCGCCCAGTTCGCGCGCGATCTCGAGCAAGGTTTCCCACAGGTACGCACCGTAGCTGCCGTCGGCCCAAAGTTGCCACGCCCGCGCGATCCCAAGTTGCCGCGGCAACACCGAGCACGACACGCCGGCCAATTGCGTCATCACGAACCGATAACCGGAATCGTCGAAGTTGTAGCCGCACGTCTGCGAGAAGAGCACCAGCGCGGCGCTGCCGGAAACGACGAGCGAAATATCCTGGCGTGGAACGCCGTACACGCCCGGCACGGCGGCGTCGAGCGCCGCCCTTAGCCGCTCGACCAGACCACCTTGCCAGTCGTTTTCGAGGAAGAACTCGGCGCCGCCGGTTCGCACGATCAGGCCGCCCTCGGCCTGGGGCAGGTGCCCGTAAATCTGGTCGGGCACCCACAGCCCCTGCGATGCCAGGAATTCCGCGGCGCCCGGTCCCTTGACCACCAGCCGATCAAGGGCGCTCACGTCGCACAAGGCAAGTCGGCCAATGAGATCTCGTTCCCTGGCCAGGTCACCAAAATCGGATACCGCCGGCATGTCGCCGAGCGTGGTCCAACGCGGTTGCAGCCGAGTGAGTTGCTCGTGGATCGGACTGAGGCGGCGTGGCAGGGGCATGGAACCAATGACCAATGACTAAATCCTTTGTCGCAAGTTCTTGCGATCGTAAAACGGCGTTTCGACGACCTTCGCCTCGACCAGCAAGCCGCCGTCGACGCGAATCCGAAAGGTCGTGCCGGGCGCGGCCTGCGATGGATGTACGTAGGCCAGGCCGATCACTCGTTGAAGCGTCGGGCTGAGGCTGATGCTGGTGACGCGGCCAACGATCTGGCCCCGCTCGATCACCAGGTGGCACTCCTTGGGAAGCTCGCCGCAGTACCCCGGCGGCAGGGTGAAACCGACCAGCCGGCGCGTCGGCGGCTTGCGGCCGACGATCGCCAGACTGCGACCGCCGACGAAAAATGGCTTGTCGGCCTTGATCGCCCATCCCATGCCGGCCTCGATGGGCGTGGTCAGGCCGTCGGTGTCCTGGCCTACGATCACATGCCCCTTTTCCAACCGCAGCACGCGCTGGGCCTCGACGCCGAAGGAACGAATCTGCGACGCTTGACCGGCCTCCAGCAGGCCGTCCCAGACGCGCGCCGCCCAATGGGCCGGCAGATGGATCTCGTAGCCGACTTCGCCGACGAAGCCGGTTCGAAGCAAGCGGGCGGGCACGTCGAGCACCGTCCCCTCGCGCAGGCCAAGGTAGGGAAACGCCGCTTCCGAGAGGTCGAAATCGCACAGTCCGGCGAGCATGCGTCGCGCGTGCGGCCCGGCCAGGTTGATTGCCGCCGTGCTCCCGGTCAGGTTGGCCAGCACGACGCGCAGCCGCCAAACGATCGCCCAACGCTGCAGTTCGCGGTAGACGGCGGCCGACGCGGTGGTGGTCGTCGTGACGTAAAAACGGTCGTCGGCCAGCCGGCCAATCACGCCGTCGTCGATGATCACGCCGGCCTCGTCGCACATCAGGCCGTAGCGGGTGGTGCCGGACTTCATCTTGGCGAATCGGCCGGTGTAGATGCGTTCGAGGAACTCGGCGGCGTCGGGACCGTTGATCGCCAGCTTACCGAGCGTACCCACGTCGATCAGCCCCACGCCCTGGCGAACGCTTTGGACCTCGGAGGCGATCGCCTGCTCGCGGCCGTGTGGGTTGGCCCCGTAATAGGCGGGGCGCAGCCAATCGCCGGCCGGCATGAACGTAGCCCCGGCCGCCGCATGGCGCGAGTGAAGCGGCGTTCCACGGCGTGGGTGGAAACTGCGGCCCGCCAGGTGGCTCATCGGCACCGGGTGGTAGAACGGCCGGGCCGTGGGCGAACCGCTTTGCCCCATTTCTTCGCCGCGCAGTCGGCTCAGCACTCGCACCGTGTTCGTATTGGCAATTTTCCCCTGGCTCGGGCCCATGCCAAACGTCGAGTAGCGCTTCAACAGTTCCACACCGTCAAAACCTTCCTGCACCGCGTGCTCGACGTCCTTGAGCTGGACGTCCTCGTCGAGATCCAAAAACGTCTTGCCGCCCGCGTGCTCGACGACGGGAAAGGGGTGCGAGGAAGGAGGCCCGGCCGATGGCCGCGGAGGAATCGCCCCGGAATAACGGCCGAGCCCGGCGGCGGCCGCAAGCGCGGCGCGTCGGCCGTCGGCCACTTGGGCCTCAAGATCATAAACGCCGTTGAGCCGTCCCGCGGTGAACAGGCCCTGCGGCCAGGCGCCGGGCACGAACTGCTCCAGTTCCTTGGCGTACCGCATTTTGCCACGGGCCTGGCAGAAGAGCGAGTCGGCGGGCGCCCAACCGACGCTCATCGCCAGCCCGTCGCACTCGACCCGCTGCGCCTGGTCGAGCCGCGGCTGCCCGGTGTGATCCAACGGGCAAACCGTGACGGCTTCCACGCCGTCCGCGTCGCCACCGGAGTGGGCTTCACACACCGCGTGACCGCGGCGAACGGCAATCCGGGCCTCGGCCACTTGCCGTGCCACGTCGGTCGGCTCGCCTTCGCGCCGCAAATCGACGATCATTCGCACGTCGATTCCCGCCTGCCGTAGATCGAGCGCCGCGCGGTAGCCGTCGGCATTGGCCGCCAGCACGACGGGCCGCTCGAACGGCTTGACCGCGTAGAGCCGCAGCAGCCGCTGCGCCGCCGAGGCCAGCACCACGCCGGGCAGGTCGTTGTTGCCGAAAATGGCCGGCTGCTCCAGCGCGCCGGTGGCCAGAACGACGCTTTCGGCCCGCAGTTTCGTCAGCCCCCGACCATCGACCAGCGCCAACCAATGGTCTGCGTAGTAACCGGCGGCCAACGTGGCGGTGCGCAGCTCCAGGTTCGCCAGCGCCCTAGCGCGGTCCAGGAGCGAGCGCAGCAG
Source organism: Pirellulales bacterium (assembly GCA_035531595.1). Taxonomy (GTDB): domain Bacteria; phylum Planctomycetota; class Planctomycetia; order Pirellulales; family JAICIG01; genus DATKSN01. Next base: position 15,759 of record DATKSN010000083.1, read on the forward strand.
TTCTTGGGCGCGCGGTCGGCCGGCCCCTTGGTAGAGCAGGCTGCCGCCGGCGTGCGGATGTTCGTCGACGAGCGTGACCCGCAAGCCCTGTTCCGCCGCGGCGACGGCGGCCGCAAGCCCGGCCGGGCCGGCGCCGACGACTGCCATCTCGCACCAGGCGTACGACTTGGGCGTGCGAAGGCGAGGGGCTTTGAGGTCGATCGCGCCCAACCCGGCCATGGCCCGCATCCGCCTTTCCCAAAATGGAAACATGCGACGCGGATTGTGGAACGTCTTGTAATAAAAGCCGACCGGCAAAAAGCGGCTGAACCGATCGATGAACCGCACGCGATCGTGTTCCAGCCCACCGAACGTGTTGACGGCCGTCAGCTCCGCCCCCTCCCAAATCGGCGTGACGTCGGCCCGAATGTTCGTTTCGCCGCCGGAAAACGGGGACTGGCTCGGCGCGGACGATGTTGCCAAGCCACCTGTCTCCGCGGCGCGGTGGCTGTCCCCGTTTTCCGGCGGGGCAGCGGCCACCAGCACATTCACGTCGTGATTGGCCAGGCTATAGAGGCCGCGCGGGCGATGATACTTGAAACTGCGGCCGAGGAGCCGCACGCCATGGGCCGCCAGCGCGCTGGTGATCGTGTCGCCCGCGAAGCCCGTGTAGGCGCGCCCCTCGAAGCGAAAGCGCACCAGCCGAGCGCGGTCGATCCACGCGCCCGCCGGCGGCGGCAAGCGCCATTGGTTAGTGGTCATTGGTCATTGGTCATTGGTCATTGGTCATTGGCGTATAAGTACGTGCGGATGAATTCATCGTTGAGGTTGTCGCGTTCGGCGATGAACCAGGTGCCGCTGGCCGAGTGATACCACCACTCACTCCGGACCCCCGGCTCGCCCGCGCGGTTGAAGACGTAGTCGGCCCACGCGTCGTCGCTCGTCGTCGCCGAGTCCGGCATCGGCCGCAATTCGCCGCCGAACACGAACTCTGAAAGCGGCCGCAAGCCGTTGACAGGGCATTTCAAGAGCTTCACGGGATTCTCCAATAGTTCCTGGTCAACCTTCGGCGGCCAATTGCGGTGGGTCGTTCAGCACGCGGTCGTGCGATGCTAGAACGTATTCGCTCGCCCGGCGGTTGTCTACCGGTGGGCCGCATCGGGCCTGGCGGCAAGCGGCGAACGACATCACCGCCGCCATTGACAAGCCCATAACGACTTGCCATACTTATGAACATGTAAGTGTCGGGAGCGATCCGTATGAGAACAGAAGTGCCGTCGGTTTTCGACCTGAGCCCATCGGAGAAGCTGCAACTCGTTGAAGATCTCTGGGATGATCTTGCGGCTACGCCTGGGGAAGTGCCAGTCCACGATTGGCAGAAGGAAGAACTTGCCCGAAGGAAGGCGAACCTGCTGAAAAATCCGAGTTCAGGGCTGACGTGGGAGGAGATCCAACGAAGGGTTCGCAACCGTTATGGCCGCTGAGTTGATTGTAGCGCCAGAGGCCGAGCAGGACATCGCCGAGGCATTCGCTTGGTATGAAGACCAGCGGCCCGGTCTTGGCGAGGACTTCTTGGGACGTGTTGACGCCTGCATTCAGGCAACCCTCCGGAGCCCAGAGATGCATGCCATCGTCCACGAGACCTACCGTCGGGCCTTGGTGCGGCGATTCCCATATGCAGCTTTCTACGAGTATGTCGACAACAAGGTCACGGTCTACTGCGTTTTCCATACCTCACGCGATCCGGAGAAATGGCGCCAGCGGCTCCGCTGACCAGCCCCGCCAAATGGCAAAGGCACCTTCGCGGTGGGCACCGCCGCGGCCGCGCCCCGCTCGCCTGTCCGTTGCCTTGCTTTCGCCGCGGGTTAGTGTCGTTTTGCCTTGCTTGCGCCGCGGGTTAGTGTCGTTGCGTTGCCCCCTGTAACCTGTAACCTGTAAACCTCAATGCCCGACCGAGGCCGCGCCTTTTTCCCCGACCAACTCGTACTCGGCGAACCGCCCCAGCCGGAATGGCCTGATCAACTCCGGCTCGTCGTCGTGGGCCAGCGTGTACGCCATCGTCGTGCCGCAGACCGGCGTGGCCTTGAAACCCCAGGTGCCCCAGCCTGAATCGAGATAAAAGCCCTCGACCGGTGTCTTGCCCATGATCGGCGAAAAGTCGGGCGTCATGTCCGACATGCCGGCCCACTGGCGGTTGACCTTGACACCGGAGAGGAACGGGAACAAGTCGAGCAGGTGGGCCGAAAGCCCTTCGACGAAATCGAGCGTCGAGCGCTCGGAGTGCAGTTCGTAGGGGTCGAGCGAGGCCCCCATCACCAACTCGCCGCGCGACGACTGGCTGACGTACAGGTGCAGATTCGCCGAGACGACGATCTGATCGAGCCACGGTTTCAGCGGCTCGGTCACGCAGGCCTGCAGGGGCTGAATCACAATTGGCGTCCGCAGGCCCACCATGCGCGTGATTCGCGGCGTGTAGCCCGCCACCGCCGAGAGCACGCGCGTGGTGCGAATGGTTCCCCGCTCGGTTTGGACGCCGACGACCCGGCCCTGCTCGACTTCAATGGCGGTCACCGCCGTCTGTTGGTGAATTTCGACTCCCCGGCGATCGGCCTCGCGCGCGTAGGCCCAGGCCACGGCGTCGTGCCGCACGATCGCGCCCGGAGGGTGGAACAGCGCCCCGACGATGGGCGAGTGGCCGCATTCGAGGTCCATGCTGGGGCAGATCCGGTGGATCTCGTCGGGGCCGATCACCTCGCTGTCGACCCCCAGGTGCTTGTTCACTTCGGCCCGCCAGCGCATCGTGCGCAGGGTCGCCTCGGTATGGGCCAGCGTGAAGTGCCCGCGCTCGGAATAAAACAGGTTGTAGTCGAGGTCCGCCGACAGCTCGCGGAACAGCCGCAGGCTTTCCTGGTAAAAGCGCACGCCGTCGGGCGTAAGGTAGTTGGCGCGCACGATGGCCGTGTTGCGGCCCGTGTTGCCGCCCCCCAGATACCCCTTGTCGAGCACGGCGACGTTGGTGATGCCGTGGTCGCGTGCCAGATAATAGGCCGCCGCCAAGCCGTGGCCGCCGGCGCCGATGATCACCACGTCGTAATGATCGCGCAGCCGGTCGTGCCGGCGGAACATGCGCGGTTCGGAGTATTCCTTGGTCAGCCCAAAACGCAGCAGGCGCAGCGGCATTCGGTCAACCTTTGGCGGGCAAGGGCGGGGTCGTTCAGCACGCGATCGTGCGATGCTAGAACCTATTCGCTGGCCCGGCGGTTGTCTACCGGCGGTCCGCGAAAAAAATTTCGACGCCCCACTTCCAGGCTACTCTCGGCCTGATGTGCCTCATCCCGCCCCCAACGGTCGTAGCAGCGGCAGCACACATACGAGTCGATGATGCAGACCGCACCGCTTTTGTTTTACGCGTGCAGGTTGACGGCGGTTGACGGCCTTTCATGGGTGGCTATAACAACGGATGGTTCGTATCGCCTCTTTTTGTTTTTGGCGGATTGGCGTTAGCCCCGTGCTTGAATGTTCGAGACACCAAGACTCTGCGGGACGCCGAAACGCCAAATCAAGGTCGAAACGCGATGCGGGACGCAGCTAGACAATTTCGTCGCACCGGATGCTGACTTTCAAGCGAGTCAGTTTTATCAAATGCTTCGCCAATCGTACGGGATGAACTGGCGTCCGCGGAAGCCCGCGACGGGTGTGTACAACTGCGCAGGCATGGTGTGGGCCAGCCGCCGAACCGCGTTGACGAATCCGCAGCAATGGCGAGTCGTCTTGCAAGAGGACAACTACCGCAAACTTTCCAAGACAGAACGCCCTGAATTGGGGGATATCGTCGTGTATGCCAAGGTCGGCAGCGGCGAGATTTTGCACGTTGCAAGAGTCTGTGAAATTCGGAGATTCGAGGGGGGCGGCATGGAACATGCCCGACCAATTATCCGGGCGGTGAGCAAATGGGACGCGAAGTTTGGGGAGGATATCCATGCGGTTTCAGATGTTTTCCTTAACGGTGGCGAGCAATTTGACGTAGAATATTGGACCGACCGGCCCTCTACCGAAGGCATCCAGTGAACGTACTCGAAGCACTCAAATCGACCGAGTTCCTGTTGTCACTTGGAACATCGGCAACTGCCTCCGGACTGCGCCGATGCCTGCAACGGTCGCCATTCGTTCAGGCTGTCCGCGAATCCTTGTTGAAAGGCGAGATCACCGAAGAGGGGATTCGCCGTTTCGTTGGCTGCCTTGAACGCGAGTTCCAGCCGGGCATTCAGTTTTTCCACGAGCCGGCACTGGCCGCTTTAGCTGTGGCGCTGGAGGGCCGTCGTACAGCGTTCGCGGAAGGCTATCTATACGACTTGGCACGCCTGAATAAGATCGCGGAAATGGACCTTGCTCCTCGCGTTGCCGGCGCCTGCCTAAAGGAATGGATGAAGCTCTCGAAAGTCGTTAAACGGAAATACTCGGCGTCCGACAGACTTCGCGAGTATTGGATCGGAGGTATTCAAAGCAAACGCCCCGGATCCGGCGGTCAAGGCAAGGGTTGGACGAAATTCACGTTTAGGATGACGGACGATGCCGAAACTTGAATACTTTCTGGTGGCTGAATCCTATTCGTCGGACAAAGACGTCGATGCTATTAGCATCTTCAATGTCTTTAATCAATTTCGGTTTAAGAAACTACCAGAGACCGTCCCAAAACTCGTCACAATCTCTTGCTGGCTGTCGTCACAAGAGGAGATCGCCGAGCACTCCGATCATCAGGTGGTTATTAGGTTCTCGCTGCCTGGCGAAAGTGAACGAGAATATCGTGGTAACTTTCAATGCGACACGAAATGTCAACACGTCGTGTTGGAACTCCAGAATGTCAAGATATCAAGGTCAGGCGAGATAACTGTGGCGTTGTCGATCGACGAAGAATACAAGTGCTCGCACACGATCTTTGTTTCTGTTGAAGGTGACTGACAACCCCAGTGCGTCACTTCTTGGCCCAAACATTCCTGGCGTAAGGCACTTCGTTACGATGGTCCGACTGCGGAGATCTCTCATCTCCGCTGCGCGCTTCGCAACTCCGTTAGCGCCGCCGCGAGTTGCCGGTCGAACTGCGGCCCGGTTCCCACGAACACCCGCGCGACCTTGCCGTCGGGACCGACAACAACCGTGCAGGGAATGCTCGTCGCTCCGTATTCCTTGGCCACCTTGCCGTCGGAGTCCAAGGCCACCGGGACATCGAGCTTCAAGCGGCGCAGCGCGTCGGCCGCCTCGGCCGAGGTTTCCTGCAGGTTCACGGCCACAAGCTGAACCTCCTCTCCAGGACAGGCGGCGACCACGCCGGCGACTTTGGGGTGCTCCAGCCGAATGCCCGGCCCGACGCGCGGCACGTCGGCCGCGGCGTGGATCGCGGCCAGCGGCTTGCCGTCCGGCGAGAGAACCTGCAACCGTTCCTGTTCCTGATCGAGCAGCGCCAGCAGGTGGATTCGCCCCGGGCCGTACATCCCCAGCGGCATGACGCTCTCGATGTCGAAGTCGTGTTGCGTCTCGCGGCGCGCGATCAGTTCGCCGTCGAGGATCTCGAAGCGGAATGCTCGCCGCGCGCCGGCGTCGTCGCCGCAGTCGGAACCCAGAACCAGCGCGAAGTCGGGCTGGGACTTCCACGAGATCGCCAGCTCGATCAGGGCCTGGGCCGGCAGCTTGACGTCGCATTCGAGCACGGCCGAGTCGTGGTCGGTGGTCAGTTGTCCGCCGTCGTCGCTCCAAGCCGCGGCGGCCTCGGGCGGTCCCCAGCCGGCCAGTCCGTTCGGTCCCTGGTAGACCAACGCGGGGTTTCCGCGACAGCGCGACAATCGCAGCGACTCCGAGCGGTAGGTTTGCCGGTGCTGATAGAAGGAGGGTAATTCAGCGTCCGGAGCGTCCGCACACCAGTGGGGGGTGCCAATGAGTCTTGCGCAAACTGTTATCGCTATTCGACTTGTGCTGTGGATGCGCGCACATGCCAATCACCTGCCACCTGCGCCCCATGGCAGCGTCCGCACACTAATGGGGGGCTAGTAGGTCGCACGTCGCAAGTAGTTGATACCGTTGGCCTTATGACACGAGCTCAGGATCGCGCCGACGGCACTTCGCGCAGCGGCAGCGTCCGCACACTTGTGGGGGGTAATCACGCCGACGCCCCCCCGGTTCAACGTTCATAAATCGGCAGGTAGCGATAGTTGAGGGCCAAGACCAACAGCGACATGCCGGTTCCGTAGGCCGGGCCGAAGTCGGCCGGAAAGCTTCCGTCGGGCTGTTGCGCCGCCTTCAAACGCCGTACCTGTTGTTGGTTCCACAGTTCCCAGGCCTCTTGATCGCCCTGGAACAGGGCCTGGGACTGGTCAAGCAAGCTGGCAGGGGTTGTGGCAAAAGATGTGCCGAACCACGAGGACTTACGCCCCAGGCTACACTCTGTCGCCGCTTCGCGGCTGGCTTCAACCTGCCTCGACCGCTCAGCGACAACAAGGCCAAAATGATCTCGCGCGCGAGCCTTCTGGCCCTCGAACGAGCTCCACCGCCCGTTTGCCAAAAAAGCGCAACGTCAAATAGCGCAAACGGCACTGGCGGTTCACTGCCTTGCTTGCGCTGCGGGTTCGTATTGGATCAGGCCGCTCACGGTATATCACGGCAATCCTCCTTCAGGCCTCTTGCCCAACATCCGTTCGAACAATTCCCATTGAGTCTCGTCGAACAAGGGCTTGAGCCGCGCGCGCGGAATCCTGGCGGCGCTCCGCTTCGCCGGCCACCTGCCGGATCGCCGCCTCGCACAAGACGCGAGAACGGACTTGTTCGGTTTCGCTTTCCACCAACTCGATGATCTTCATCGCACTCATCGCTTTGGCAGCGGGCTGCCTAGGGTTTGAGCAGGTCTGCTCATAAACTAGGCACCCCCGGCCGGTTCAGGGGCGAAGCGGCCGAACTTTTCGAGCGCGCCAGGACGTTGGGTATCGTGTTCCTCGTTCCGGGCGGACCCGGTTACCCCTCCCGTCTGGAACCATTCTACGGCGGTGCCCCGCCTTTGCTCTACGCACTCGGTAACCGCGACTTGCTGGACGTCCCATCTGTCGCGGTCGTCAACTCGGCGCAACCGACGCGCGACGGCCTTGGCTACACGTTTGCGCTGGCCCGTCGGCTGGCCGAAGCGGGCCAAACGCTGCTGACCAGCCCCGAGAATCCCTCGTACAACCTGGTTGGGCTGGGGGGGAAGCTCGCCGGCGCCCAGGCCGTCGTGGTCATGCACCACGGGCTGCTCGACGCGCTCACGCGCCATGGCACGCGCGAGCCGCTGCCGTTGGCGCGCCAGGTGGGCGAGGAGATCGACTTCGCTCGCACGCTGCTCGTCTCGCCGTTTCGGCTCGACGGCCGCTGGCAAAAAGGAAACGGGCCGCGACGCGACGCCCTGCTGGTCGCCCTGGCTGCGACGCTGGTGGCCGTCGAGGTCAACGGGTCCGGCACCGTGCAATCGCTCTGCCAAAAGGCGCAATCGCAGGGCCGCCGCGTTTTCGTGTGCCAGTTCGCCGCGCCACCCGCGGCCGGCGTCGTGAATGACGCCTTGATCGCGGCGGGCGCGGCGCCGTGGGTGCCCGACTCCGTCGGGTCGAACATCGACCTCCTGCTGGCGCCACCGGCGTCGCCGCCGGCGGCCCCGTCCGCGGCGGGCGACCTCGAACGCCGGCGAGCGCTGGGGCAGTTTTTCACGCCGCGCGCCGTGGCTGAATTCATGTGGGGCATGATCGACGCCCTTGGCGCGGAAAAGCTCGAACCGACCGCCCGCATCATCGACCCCGCCTGCGGCGATGGGGTCTTCCTGCGCGCCGCGGTCGAGCGCGGCGGCCGTGATCCAGCGACCTTGTTCGGCGTGGACATCGACGAAACGCTCGTTCCCCTATGGCGCGCCGAGGCGCTGTTGCAAGGGGCGAAGTTGTTTCGCGCGAACGGCCTGGTCGACAACCCGGCCATCGGGCTTCTCGAAGGTTCCTTCGACGTCGTCGTGGGAAACCCGCCCTTTGCCGGGCAAGGGCTCAAGCCCCTGCTGCAACTCGTCGAGCAGCCCACGGTGAAACCGACGGCGGCGCAGCTCGATTTCTTCGGCGTGGGCGATCCGCCGGATCAACGGGCCAAGGCGAATGGCGCATCCGCACTGGAACCGCACCGGCGGGCAATCCTCGACGACCTGGTTCGCCATTTGAGCCGCTACGCTTGCTGGCGGCTGCGCGACGCCGCGGACGACGGCCTTGACCCAGCCGTCGAGCCGCCCGACGGCGTCCGGGGGCTGTTCGCCGACCTCGACCTGTCGCCGGATCGGAACTTGCGCGCGGCCGATTATCAGACGATGGCGGGGCTGATTGCCCACTGGCCCTCGGGCCGGCCGTTGGACGTCGCCCAGCCGGCCATGCGGAACGCCGTGCGGCGCATGGCGGCCACCGCGATCGAGGTCTACTTCATCGAGCGTTGCGCGCGGCTCGCGCGGCCGGGAGGGATGATTGCCGCCATCGTGCCGGAGAGCATTCTGGCCAGCGATCAACTGGGCCTTTTGCGGCTGCGGCTGATGGAGTCGATGCAGTTGCTGGCCGTGGTCGCGTTGCCCCAGAAGGTGTTCAGCGGCGTCGTCGCCAACGCGCGCACCGGCATCATCTTCGGCCGCCGATATACGGCCGCCCAGCAACGCGAGGTGGAAGCGGCGCAGCCCGTCGGCCAGGGTTGCCGGCTCCCGATGGGTATGGTTAAGAAGCGCGTGCTCATGGTCTCGCCGCAAACCGACTACCCTGATTGGTCGCTCGAGGGTTATCTCTCGAATGTTCTAGAGATCGCTGTCCAAAAAATCGGGCTGATCGCCGGAGACGAGAGAAAGCACCATGAGTGAGCGCAATCGTGGAACCACCACGGTTTTGGTGGACCTTGGCGACATATCGAACCGCAACCGCTGGAACCCAGGTTACTTTGAAGAACACTTCATGGAGGTCGAGCGCCGGCTGACGGAACTGCGCGCGGCGCCCTTGGGCACATTCATTCCAGACCAACATCCGGACGGGTCCAAAGGCATCACCTATGGTCAGGTCGGCGCGCGGGAGCTCGATCCCGAGGGAGAGGTGCGGTATCTGCAGGTCGTGAACATCCGCGATACGGGCATCGACTTCGCGATCAAACCCGACCGCGTTGCCGACGCGAGCCACAACGATCCGCCACGCAGCCGCGTTTGCAAAGGGGACATGCTTTTCACGAATAATGCGTTCCGCGAGACCAATACCCTGCTTGGGCGATGCGTTGTCGTGGTTGGGGACTACGGAACGCTCAACATCAGCCAGCACATTGATCGCGTTCGTTTTCTCGGGATTAACCCGTTCTACGTGTGCGCCTTCCTGAAGTCGCGTTTCGGACAACGACGAAGTCGCCGGGCAATGGCAAGAGCGGTTCGGGCATGCCTGCGCCGTTTTTCTGTGCCCCGCGCGCCGAAGCTTTCGTCGGGTAAAGGTGCGGTTTTGCCAGTTTTTTCGTGACGCCGGCGCGACAAATCGCCGGCGCGTTTGAGCGCCCTAACGGCGCGCCGCGAGATGCTTCGTTATTTTGTTAGTCGACGCGGTCAGTGCGGTCAGTGAAACGGCGAAAAACGCGGTGATTTATATTTTGTTAGAGGCTATCCGAAAACTCCCCGTGGGACGGCCTTCCCAGGCCGTCATCGGCCACGGACGGCCCGGGAAGGCCGTCCCACGGGAGCAAATCGTCGATTTTCACGAGTTTTCGGATAGCCTCTTAGTTCGGGAAGCCGGCGCGGTGGAGACGGCGCCAAAGCGCAACGAAGCCGAACACAGTGTCCGGAATCGAGCGCGCTTAATTTGCTGATTATACCTTCCCATGGTTATACCTCGGGCGCCGCGGAATGTGGCATCCGGTGGGCCGGCGCCGAGACGGACGACTAAA